>CBFDDT010000027.1:0-30508 GCA_965603635.1 uncultured bacterium
TCAAGAACACCGCCCCATCCGCCCCGGCTTCAACGAGGCCCGCCGCGATATCTACAATCTATACCCTCTGCTGACCCACACCTGGTATTTCGGCGGGCAATATGCGGCACAGGTTGACGCGGTATTGCGGCGGTTTGTTTAGGTCTTACCCCTCCAGCGGATAGCCCGCTTCTTCGATATAGAGCGCGCCCTCGGATTTCAGGAAGCTGGAGAACAGCGCGAAACGGTCCACCGTGAATGGGGGCGAGCGGAAGCCGGCATGGTCGGCCACCCAGGCTTCGACCCGGTTGGGCCGCATTTCCTTCAGCCGGGCGATGGTTATGTGGGGGGAGAATTTTCGCTCCTCGGCCTCCAGCCCGGTTCGCACCAGGGTCGACTCGATCTTCGCTTGCAAATGCAACAGCGGTTCGGACTTCGCCAACCCGGCCCACAGCGCATGCGGGCGCTTGCCGTTGGCGAAACTCCCGATGCCGTCGAGTTCAAGTTCGAAGGCCGGCGCGGTGATTTCCGACAGGGCCATGTCGATATCGCTGGCCAGGTCGTTGCGCGCCTCGCCGATAAAACGCAGCGTCAGGTGGATGTTTTCCGGCTTCAGCCACCGCGCGCCCTGCAAGCCCGATTGCATCATGGTGAGTTGGGTGCGGATTTGCTCCGGCAGCGGTATGGCAACGAACAGGCGTATCATGGCTTTTGGTATTCCAAGGTTAGTCGGCTCCGGCCCACGCAAGTGGGTAATTCATTAAAGAAACAGCGTGAGCACGCCAGTGTACCCGTACAAACGATTGTGGTTGATTTCGCCGTTGGCGAACAGGCCGGCGATGGGGAAATCGCCCAACTCGTCGGCAATGATTTTCAATTCGCGGCTGTCCGGCCCGAACTGGTTGGGGCCGCGGGCCACGCAACTGTAATAGAGGCCCGCCTTGATGCCGCCGCCGGCGCGCTGTTTCAGGCGGTCCAGCATGCGCCGTAAATCGTCGGTCGCGGTAACCTGGTCGCGGCGGCAGAAAATTACCTGGTCGCCCGTCGACACCACGTCGCCGATCGCCACCAAGCCGGCATCGCGGTCCACCCCCATCAAATTACGTACAAGATAGTCGCCGGTGTCGGAGCCAGTCACCGCAAGGGCCGCGAAAATATAGCCCGACACGCGGCGCAGATCCTGTGACAGGATTTCGCCGATATCGTCGCGGAAGACCTCCAGTGCCGGCTGTTCGTCCAGTTCAATCAGTACATTGCCCTCGGCGCGGGTCACCTTGTGCGCCGGGCCGATGGGCGAACAGCCCTGGGTCAGCCCGACCGCGACGGGCACCGCGTGGGGCGACAGGAATACGCCCGACAATCCACCCGATGTGGGTTTGCCCGCCATCTGCACAGCACCGCTTTCACCCGAGCTTATGCCGCCCACCAGATAGGCGTTGGCCTGGTCCGACAGATCCTCGACCAGCGCCTGGATTTGCGCGTTGCCCGGATCGGCATGGGTAACCGCCAGCGGCGGGTCGGCCGCCTGCAGCCAGGCGAGATTATCCGAAATGATATCCCCGACCCCCGCGGTAACATCGCTGAACAGGCGGAAGGCGTCTTCGGCCAGGGGCAGGACCAGCACCGACATCGCCGGTTCGTCGAAATATTCGGTGCAATGTCCGCATACGCCCATGCCCGCCGCGCCAACCCAGTTGGCCACGCCGGTGGTCTGGCGCAGGAACACTTCGATCTCGTCAAGATCCTGGGCGTAGGCCTCGGTCACGAAAACAAAGCCCAGCCGGTGGCTGCTGTCCAGCCGTCCTAGCCGCGCCACGATGCTGCCGGCGGCGTCCTGCCACCGCTCGGCGGCGGCGTGGGCCGAGATATAGTCGCCGGACACGCTCATTTTGCCGCCTCTCCCAGGCCGCCGATCACGATCGGCAGCATTTTTTCAACAATCATCGCTATCCCTTCCGCCGTGGGATGAATCCCATCTTCCTGGTTGAGAGCCGGGTCCATCGCCACCCCGTCCAGAAAGAATGGATAAAAGGCGGTTCCGTGCTTTTGTGCAAGGGCTGGATAGAGCGAGGCGAATTTTTCACCATATTCCGCGCCCAGATTCGCCGGCGCCACCATGCCGGTCAGCAGCACCCGGGCACCGGATTTTCGAATGCGGGCAATGATGCGGTCCAGATTGTCGCTCGTATTGGCGGGATCCAGCCCGCGTAGCCCGTCATTGGCCCCCAGTTCCACGATCACCAGATCCGGTTTGTCACTCATGAGCCAGTCCAGCCGGGCCAATCCGCCCGCGCTGGTATCGCCGGAAACGCCGCCATTAATCACTTTTGCGTCAACACCGCTGTCTCGTAGCGCGACCTGAAGCTGTTCGGGGAAAGCCTTGCCCGGCGCCACGCCGTAGCCCGCGGTAAGGCTGTCGCCCAGCGCCAGCACCACCGGGCGTTCGCCGGCCTCGGCCGTTGCAACGAGCATGAGCATGGCAAAAACAAGCGCATTGAATGCCTGAAATGCGGCCCAATATGTATGAGGGCTCGTTGCCCCGTGGCGCGAAAGCGAAATCATGCGATTATCCGTCGAAGACCCATATTGATTGACCGTAACACCATTATCCGGAAACACCCTTCATTTGGCCATGCAATCCTCTGAGACAACCCCCGCCGCGGCGCCTTCGCCGATTGTCGAACTCGCCGGATTGGAGCTAACGCTTAGCAGCGGCGCCGGCAAGGTTCATATCTTGCGCGGCATTGATGTCGAAATCGGGGCAGGTGAACAAGTCGCCCTGGTCGGGGCGTCGGGCGCGGGAAAATCGTCGATGATGATGATAATCGGCGGGCTGGAAGGCGCGACCCTGGGCGGCGTGCGCGTCGCCGGCCATGATCTGACGGGGATGAGCGAGGATGAACTGGCGCTGTTCCGCCGCAAGAATGTGGGGATCGTGTTCCAGTCCTTCCATCTGGTGCCGACCATGACGGCGCTGGAAAACGTGGCGGTGCCGCTGGAATTCGCTGGCCATCCCGACGCCTTTGGCATGGCGAAGGCGGAACTGGAAACGGTAGGTCTGGGTCATCGGCTGGAACATTATCCGGGCCAGCTTTCGGGTGGCGAGCAGCAGCGCGTGGCGTTGGCCCGCGCTTTCGTGACAGAGCCGCGCCTGCTGTTGGCGGACGAGCCGACGGGCAATCTGGATGGCGATACCGGCCAGCAGATTATCGAGTTGATGTTCCGGCTGTCGGAAAAGAAGGGCACGACCCTGTTGCTGATCACCCATGATCCGGCGCTGGCATTGCGCTGCGCGCGTGAACTGCGCATCGCCGACGGTCGGATCGTGGGCGACGAGACGCACCCGTGAGCACACCGCCCTTTCTGGCCTGGCGCCTGGCCCGCCGTGAACTACGCGGTGGAATACGCAGCCGATTCAGGGGTTTTCGCATCTTTCTGGCCTGCCTGGCGCTGGGCACCGCGGCGATTGCCGCGGTGGGGTCCCTGTCGTCGGCCATCGAGACCGGCCTTGGCGGCGAGGCACGGGCGTTGCTGGGCGGCGATATTGAACTCCGCATCCATCACCGGCCAGCGACGGATGAGCAGCGGCGATGGCTGACGGAACATGGCGAACTTTCGGAAGTCATCGAGGTCCGCGCCATGGCCCGCCATTCCGACGGCGGAAAGCAGAGACTGGTTGAACTGAAGGCGATCGACGGCCTTTATCCGCTGGTCGGCGAGTTGGAAATACAAGGCGGCCAGTCGCTGGCCGAGGCGCTTACGCCCGCTGGCGGTATCGGCGGCGCGGTGGTCGCGGAAAGCCTGCTGGAAAAACTGGGGTTGGCGGTCGGGGACCGGATGGCCATGGGCGACGCGGAATTCCGCATTGCCGGAGTCATCGCGCGCGAGCCCGACCGCGTGACGCGCGGCGTTCAGCTGGGTCCAAGGGTCATTATCACCCGCGCCGGCCTGGACAGGGCCGGCCTTTTGAAACCGGGCAGCCTGTCGCAATATCTCTACCGCATCGTCCTGCCGGCCGGCGCGGAAACCGCGCCCTTCATCGAGGCGCTGGGCGAGGCATTCCCCGGCGCGCCCTGGCGGGTCCGCGATCCCGGCCGCGCGGCGCCGGGGCTAATGCGGTTCGTCGACCGGCTGACCCTGTTCCTGACCCTGGTCGGCCTGTCGGCGTTGCTGATCGGGGGCGTCGGGGTGGGCAATGCGGTAAGGGCCTTCCTGACCCAGCGGCGGCCGACCATCGCCACGCTGAAATGCCTGGGCGCGCCGGCGGGGTTGGTGCTGCGGGTCTATCTGCTGCAAGTCATGGGGCTGGCCGTGATCGGCGTGACCGGCGGGCTGATCGTCGGCGCGGCCACGCCGCTGATCGCCGCACCCCTGTTGTCCGACCTGTTGCCGGTTTCGCTCGCCACCGGCCTTTATCCGGGTCCATTGTTGCTGGCGGCAGCCTTCGGCATTATGACCACGCTGGTCTTTTCGCTGGGCCCCCTGATGATGGCCCGCGACGTGCCGGCCGCCGCCCTGTTCCGCCAAACTGTCGCCGGCGCGCGCCGCAAGGTGCGCTGGCTGGATACCGGCGTTTTGTCGCTACTGACCCTGACATTGATGCTGTTGACCGTGTTAAGCGCGCGCGATAAGCCGCTGGCCATATGGTTCGTGATCGGGGCCAGCGCCGCCTTTCTGGCCTTCCGGCTGGCGGGTGCGCTGGTGATATGGCTGGCGCGCATCGCGCCGCGGTTCAAGCGTCCCCGCTTGCGCCTGGCCGTCGCCAACCTGCACCGGCCGGGCACGCCGACGCCCAGCGTCGTGCTGTCGCTCGGGCTTGGCATCACGGTGCTGGTGGCGATCATGATGATCGAACGCAATCTCAGTAGCCGGATCGAAGAGACGGTGACCGATGAGGCGCCCAGCTTCTTCTTCATCGACATCCAGCCGGATCAGGTTCAACCCTTTGAGCACCTGGCCGCCAGTTTTCCCGGGGCCGGGCCGGTCCAGCGCGTGCCGATGCTGCGGGCCCGGATCACCGCGATCGCAGGGGTTCCCGTCGCGGACATGACGCCGCCACCGCATTTCGCCTGGGTCACGCGCGGCGACCGGGGGATCACCTGGTCCGCCACCCCGCCAAGCCGCGGCAGCAAGGTGGTCGCGGGTGAATGGTGGCCGGCGGATTACAGCGGCCCGCCGCTGATTTCCTTCGACAAGGCGGCGGGTGAAGCGTTTGGGCTCGGCATTGGCGACAGCATGACCTTCAACATACTGGGCCGCGAAATTACCGCCGAGATCGCCAATCTGCGAGAGATCGACTGGACGACCATGGGCATGAATTTCATGGTGATTTTTTCGCCCGGCGCGCTGGAGGGCGCGCCGCAGACCAACGTGGCGACGCTGCGCATTCCGCAAGACCAGGAACAGGCGCTGGAGAACGCCGTGACCAAGGCCTTCCCCAATGTCTCGGCGATCCGCGTGCGCGATATTCTGGCCGACGTCACCCGCATCATGGACTCCATCAACACCGCCATGAAGGCGATCGCGGGCATCGCCATCGCCGCCGGCATTCTTGTGCTGTCGGGCGCGATCGCCGCGGGCCGGCGGCAGCGTATCTACGATGCGGTGATCCTCAAAACCCTGGGCGCGACGCGAGGCGACGTGCTGGGCGCCTATCTGATCGAGTTCGCTCTGCTGGGGCTGGCGACGGCGGGAATCGCGGCCGCCACTGGCAGCCTCGCCGCCTGGGCGGTTACGACCTATCTAATGCACCTGGACTGGTCTTTCACGCCGGCCGCAATGGTCTGGACGACGGCGATCTGCGTTCTGGCTACTATGGGATTCGGCGTCATGGGCACCTGGCGCGCGCTGGGCCAGAAAGCCGCGCCGCTGCTGCGTAACGACTGAACCTTACCAGTAGCTGAGCGCGCCCTCGAACATGGTTTGCAGTTGCTCGGCGCCGACTTCCATCGGGGCGTTTTTCAAAAGTCGCTGCTGTGGCAGGGTGCCCTCGATCAGGGCACCGATATCGCCCGCCCCGTAACCCACGCCGCCGACGCCGTTGGGGATGCCAGAGGCCTTCATCAGGTCGACGATGCGTGCGCCCAGTACCTCGCCCGCGTCGTCGTTACCCGCGCCGCGCAAATCCGCGCCCAGGTATTTCGCGCCGTCCAGGTGGCGTTCCGGGCAGGCGCAGGCGGTGTTGCGGAACACCGCCGGCGCGTTGACGATGACGCTCATGCCGTGGGGGATGATCGGCTCGTCGTCGGAATAGCCGTCCGGCTGGTAATCCTTGACGAGACCCGCCACCGCATAGGCCATGCCATGCGGCACATGAACGCCCGAATTTCCAAAGGCAATGCCGGCCAGGGTCGAGGCCCACATCAATTGCTCGCGCGCTTCATGGTCAGCCGGGTCGTTCACCGCGCGCACCATGAATTCACCGGCCAGCCTCAGCGACTCGCGGCAGCCGAGATCGGACCACGGATTTGCGCCCTGGCTCATCGGCCGCTCACCCGGCGTTTTGGAGCGCGCCCGGCGCGTGAATGGCATGGCGGTATATGATTCCAGCGCATGGCTGAGCACGTCGAAGGCGCTGCAGGCGATGACGTTCTTCGGCAGGGTATGGGTTGTCAGCGGGTCGATCAGGGCGAGGGACGGGCGCAGCATCCGCGAGGCGATGCCGGTCTTGGCCTTCATCGATAACAGATCGAAGACGGTAACGCCGGTGCACTCCGAACCGGTGCCGGCGGTGGTCGGACAGGCGATATGGGGCTTCAACGGGCCGGGCACCGGGCGACCCTCGCCCACCGGCGCATTCACATAGGCCAGGAAATCGGCCGGGTATGTCGTGTAGAGGCTGGCCGCCTTGGCGGTATCCATCACCGAACCGCCGCCGACCGAGATGAAACCATCGACCTTGGCTTCCGCCGCGAAACGGGTGGCGGCCTGAAAGGAGACGTCCGTCGGCTCCACTTTTACCTCGTCGTACAGCGCATAATCGACACCGGCCGCCGTCAGCGACTTTTTCACCTTCTCCACATGCTCCGTCGCGGCGACGCGCTTGTCGGTGAACAGCGCGATGCGCCCGATTCCCTGCGCCCTGGCCTGCTCGCCGGCCTCGGCCAGGCAGCCGGCGCCATAGGTGATGGCGGAAACATCGACGGAAAAGGCTTCTTCCCCGCCCTCGGTCGTTGCGAAATAGTTATGGCAGCAGGTCATTCGATTCCCCCGGTAAATGCGGCGCCTTTATTAAATACCCTGCCCAAAGTCTCAACCCAAATCGTAAAATTCCCGGTACCAGGCAACGAATCGCCGCACGCCTTCCTCGATACCTGTATCCGGTTTCCAGCCCGTGGCGGCCTCCAGGTCGGCGGTATCGGCCCATGTGGCCTTCACGTCGCCGGGCTGCATGGGCAGCATGTTCTTCTTTGCCTTGTGGCCCAGAGCCTCTTCCATGACCTCGATGAAGCGCATCAGGTCGACCGCCGCGCCGTTGCCTATGTTGAAGACGCGGTAGGGCGCGATCGGGCTGGCCGCCGGTCCGTCGCCGGCATCCGCGTCCGGGGCCGGGACGCAATCCGCCACGCGCAACACACCCTCGACAATATCGTCGATGAATGTGAAGTCGCGCTGCATTTCACCGCCGTTGAAGACGTCGATGGGGCGACCTTCGGCGATGGCGCGCGCGAAGATCATCGGCGCCATGTCGGGCCGGCCCCAGGGGCCATAGACGGTGAAGAAACGCAGGCCGGTCACGGGAAATCCGTATAGATGGGCGTAGGAATGGGCCATCAATTCGTTGGCACGCTTGGTCGCCGCGTACAGGCTGACCGGATGGTCCGCCGGATGATTCACCGAAAACGGCATCGTCTCGTTGCCGCCATAAACCGAGCTGGACGAGGCGTATACCAAGTGTTCAACGGATACCGCGCGGCATCCTTCCAGCACATTAAGGAAGCCGGCCAGATTGCTGTCCAGATAGGCATGCGGGTTTTCCAGACTGTAACGCACCCCCGGCTGGGCCGCCATATGGATCGCCCGCGCGGGCTTGTGGTCGGCGAACAGCCGCGCCGTTGCCTCGCGGTCGGCCAAGTCGATGCGGACCTCAATGAAATTCGGGTTGCCGGTCAGACGGGCCAGCCGCGCTTCCTTCAGCGCCAGATCGTAATAGGGGGTCAGGCAGTCCACCCCGACAACGCGTTCGCCGCGCGCCAGCAGGCGCAGCGCGATTTCGTTGCCGATAAAACCGGCGGTTCCGGTGACGAGTACGGTCATTGCGGGCGGAGATTACAGCCACGCCCGGCGAAGGGGAAGTGCTAACGCAAATCGATGGCCAATGCCTGTTTTTCCAGAATCGTCGCCTCGGCATCGCGGCCGGTCGCGCGCATCACGGCCGCGTAGTTACGCAATGTGACGGCGACGTCGGGATGATCGTCGGGCAAGTTTCGCTGCTGGATATCGAGCGCCCGCTTCACCAGCTGCTCGGCGGCATCATACTGCCCATCAGATAGTTTCAATGTCGCGATGTTGTTCAGCGTGACGGCAACGTCTGGATGGTCGGGCCCGAGCGAGACCTCGCGAATGCGCAGCGCCTGCATATATTCCGACTCTGCCTTTTCGCGCCGGCCCAGGGCGCCGTGGATGGCGGCCAGATTGTTGAGGCTGGTCGCAAGCAGTGGGTCGGTCGGCTTCAGCGCAGACTGGCGGATGATAACGACTCGTTCAGCGGCTTCCAGAGCCTCGGCCAGACGGTCCTGGTCCTTGTACAGCGCCGCCAGATTGTTCAGCGTCATCGCCACGTCCGGATGGTCGCGGCCCAGTTTTTTCTCGCGGATAATCAGCGAACGCAACAGGGCGGTTTCGGCCTCGCCGTACCGGCCGAGTAGCCTGTAGGTGTCGCCCAGGCTGCTTAGTGTCGAGGCGACGACAGAATCCTCGATGCCATATAGATTTTCGCGTATCGCCAGGGCACGGCGGTATAAGGCCTCGCTGCCACCGTAGCGGCCCAGGGCGGTATAAGCGGTGGCCAGATTGTTAAGGCTGGTCGCCAGCCGCTCGTCCACCTTTCCACTGCGCTCGGCTTCCTCAAGCGCGTCCGTGAAAAATATCTCGGCTTCCTGGTACTGTCCGACACTGTATGCCGACAGTCCGTCCTGGCTATACTCCTCCCACAGCGTGCTGCGCTCGGCACAGCCGGCGAGCAGGGCGGCCAGCAGAAGCAGGCCGCCCGTTATTTTCGCTGCCGGTTTCATCCTACAATTTAGTCCGGATCTCCAGGGCACGCTGCTCTGCCTTTTTAGCGTCATCGATGCGGCCCATATCCTGCATCAAACTGGCCAGGTCGTCGAGGCTTTCGGCAACGTCAGGGTGGACGGGGCCATAAGTCGCCTCGCGGATCGCCAACGCCCGCAGAATCAACTCCTCGGCCTTGTTGTATTTGCCCTGCTGGGCGTAAAGCCAGGCCAGATTGTTCAGGTCGATGGCGACTTCGGTGTGATCCGCGCCATAAGCCTTCTCGTCGATGGCAATTGCCTCGAGGAACATTTTTTCAGACTCTTCGAAGCGGTCGAGCTTCTGGTACAGCCCCGCCAGATTAACCAGCCCCACGGCGACGGACGGATGGTCGGCGCCAAGGGCGGCCTTCCAGGTTTCGGTGGCGGATTTGTAATATTTTTCCGCCTCGACATAGCGGCCCTGTGCGACATTGAGACGGGCCAGACTGTTCAGATTGGCCGCGACAAGCGTGTGCACCGGGCCGTAGGCGTTTTTGCGGATTTTCAGCGCGCGATTGTACAGCGCCTCGGCCGCGGGGAAACGTTCCATTTCCTCATAGAGTCCCGCCAGATTGCTGACATCGAGGGCGACCTCGGGATGGTTGACGCCATAGGCGGTCTCGTCGATCGAGATCGTGCGCTGATACAGCGATTCGGCTTCTTTATAGTTGCCGGTTGTATGATACAGGCCGGCCAGATTATTGGTCGCGATGGCGACATTGGGATGTTTGTCGCCCCAGGCATTTTCCCAGATCGCCAGGGCGTTCCGGTACTGTTTTTCCGCCGGGCCATATTGACCAAGCTCTTCATAGAGCTGGCCCAGATTATTGTATGATTCGCCGACTTCCGGATCGTCCTCGCCCAGCGCCTTTATGCGAATGGAAAGCGAGCGCATATAGACGTTCTCGGCTTCATCGTAGCGGCCTTGTTCGCGATAAAGCCCGCCGAGATTATTGAGATCGATAGCGACCTCCGGATGGTCTTTGCCCAGCGCGTTTTCGTCCACGCGAACGGCACGCAGCAGCATCTTTTCGGCTTCGTCGAGCCTCGTCTGCTCGCGATAGAGCTGTCCGAGATTGACCGCGATCCCTGCTATGTTCTGATGATTTTCGCCCAGTGTTTCGGTCCAGATCGACAACGCGTCCAGATACAGCGCCTCGGCTTCCTCGTATCGGCCCAGATCGGCGTATAACTGCGCCAGCGCATTGTAATCCGCGCCGACCTCCGAATGCCTTTTGCCAAGGGCCTTCTGGTCGATCGCAATAGCGCGTTTCAGATTCGCCTCGGCCTCATCATACCGTCCGATTGTCTGGAGCAGGTTGCTCATATTGACCAGCACGGTCGATACGTCGGGATGGTCGGGCCCACGGGTTTCCTCGACACTGCTCAGGGACTTTTCGTACAGGGCCGCCGCCTTGTCGAAGTCGCCTTCTTCCTGGGCGGTGTTCGCCTGGTCGGCATAGTTTTCCCATGCCGCCGCGCCGGCGCTGGCGGGGGCCAGTGAAACGGCCAGTAAAAATAATATCGCGGTAAAAACACTCGTTCTATTCATCGGTTTCTCTCCTGTTGTGGCGTTTGCCACAAATTATTGGTGGCGGCGCGCAGCGGCGCCATATCAGTCGGGTGCCATGAAAACATGCCTGCTTGTGGCCCACAGCAGGCGCCCACGCATTTCAGCCGCGCGGCCTGCCAGTCTTTCCGCTTCGGGTATCCGGTTTTCCCCGCGCATCAGGGCGGACAGGTCGGCCAGAATATCCGCGGCGATGTCGACGCCCAGCCGCCGGTAACCGCCATCCAGCGATTCAGCCAATTCAAGGGCCTGAACCAGGCGCTTTTCGGTCTCGCCCGCATCGCTGCCATCCGCCGCCCACAGCCGGGCGGTAACATGAAGCGAGGCAGCCTCGGTCGCCCTGGCGATTCGCTCGTCTCCGGCGCCATGTTCCAGCATGGCGTTGCACAAGCGGCCGGCTTCGGCGTTTCTCTGATTTTGCTGCGCAATTCGCGCCAGGTAATAAAACGCGGGTAATATTCCCGATGCCGTTGCGCCGCGTCCGCGCTCGTATATGTCCTTGGCCTGCCAGAACAGGGCCTCGGCCTCTTCCTGTGCGTCGCCATAGACATGCAGAAGGCGTGCCAGATTGAGCAACCCACCGGCATATACCGGGTGGCGTGGCCCCGCCGCTTCCTGACGCAAGATTAGGCAATGCCGCAACAGAACCTCGGCGTCCTCCACCACTTCGCGGCTAAGGCAGTACAGGGCGTAATTGTCATGCACGGCAATACCCTGAAGGTCGTCTGGCGCCAGTTGGTCCAGCGCGGCGATCGAGGCCTTGAAGGCTTGTTGCGCGCCCGTGGCGTCGCCGGCATGGGCCAGTGCCATGGCCAGGTTCAATTTTATCGATGGCGAATCGGGCTGGTCGAGCTTTCGCTGCATGGCGGCGGCGGCGGCGGCAAGCCCATGGCCTTTCGCCTGGTCGCCCTTCAGCAGGAACATCCGCCCGATATTGCTGACCGCATGGGCCAGCGCTGCATTTATCCCGTCCGGCAGGTCGCCCAGCACGCCAATGGCTTCGCCATACAGTCGCAGGGCATCGTTGCGCCTGTCCAGCGCCGCACAGAGATCGGCCAGCCGGATACAGCTTTCCGCCTCCCTGTGGGAATTCGGCCAGTCTGTGCGCGCCATTTCCAGCGATTCTTCCAGATAGCCGGCGGCTTCAGGGAGGCGCCGTCTGGCGACCGCCTGTTTCGATTGCACAATTAGGGATTCCCAGCGCGACCGTCTGGCGGGTGTGCCCGCCAGTTCGCCCGTCAAGGAAAGAACGTCCTGATTAACCGCTTCCATATACCGTAACCCTGGCTCCAGATTGATATCTGCAGGTTACAGAATGCACAAAAAACCTTAACGCTTGGTTCAGGCTTTTTCGTTTGGTTTGGAAAGAGTTAAATTCAGGGCAACGTAATCCAGTACAACGGCCACGCTTTGCGCAATGTCCAGCGATCCCGTGTCCACTACCAGCTCAGGTGTCTCGGGCTCTTCATAAGGCGCCGAAATGCCAGTAAAATCAGGTATTTCACCGCGCCGTGCACGCTCGTAAAGACCCTTGGGATCTCGGGATTCGCATGTCGCGAGGTCGGCTTGCACGTGTATTTCGTGAAAAGATTCGCCCGCCGCCTTGCGCGCGCTCTCGCGGTCGGCGCGATAGGGAGAAATAAAAGCGGAAACGCAGACAAATCCTGCCTCGGCGAACAACGCGGCAACTTCGCCGACCCGGCGGATATTCTCGGTGCGGTCTTCATGGCTGAAACCCAGGTTGGAATTCAACCCATGGCGCAGATTATCGCCATCCAGCACATAGACGTGGTAGCCCTTGGCGAAGAGTGCGCGTTCGACCTCGATGGCCAGCGTCGACTTGCCGGCGCCCGACAGTCCGGTCAGCCACAATACGCCGCCCTTGTGACGGTTTCGGTCTTCGCGCACATTCCTGTCGACCCGTGAATGGACCTCGAAGATATTTGTAGCTTTGGCGTTCATTTGAGGGCTCTGTTCCTTACAGCCGTTTTTAGAGGACAGGGTCCTGGAATCGATGTTCTTGTTCATGCTTTGCGAAGCTCGCGATTGAAAATGCCAGTCCGCAGGTTACCCGCGAGATCGTTACGTAATTGTTACCCGGCTGGCGGCAACGCCAAGCACAGCCGCGATGCAATACAATCTTGCGATATTCGGGTCAAATATTCTCGTTGCGGCGCAACAGCAATTTTAATCGTCCTTGCGGTCCGACAGGCTGCCGATCTGGCGTTCCAGGGCCTCCATCTTGCGCTGCAGTTCGGCCAGTTGTTCATCTTTTTTGTCGGTCGGAGCCTCCTTTGCGGGTGGCTCCGCCGCCGTCGGCGCCGCGGCCGCGGCCTCGTTGGCGCCGGTGAACATCTTCATGGCCTGCTCGAACATGTCCATGTTCTGCTTGCCCATATCCTCCACCTTACCAAAGGGGAAGACCGAGCCGAAGGTGTCGTTCATGTAGCGCTGCATTTCCGACTGGTTCTTCTCGAACGACTGCATCATGAAGTCCAGATACTGCGGCAGCATGAACTTCTGAACGCTGTCGCCATAGAACCCGATGAGTTGGCGCAGGAAGCCGATGGGCAACAGATTGTCGCCCTTGGCCTCTTCCTCGACGATGATCTGGGTCAGCACCGAGCGCGTGATATCCTCGCCGGTCTTGGCGTCGTAGACCACGAAATCCACGTCGTCCTTCACCATCTGACAGAGATGATCCAGCGTCACATAACTGCTTGTCGCCGTGTTGTAGAGTCGACGGTTCGCATATTTCTTGATCGTAATGGGCCCGTCGCCGCCCTTGCCCTTCTCGGCCATGATCCGTTCCATCCAACGGTCGTTTCATAAATATTGCTGCGCAGCATAACAGAACATTTTAAAAAATGCTGCAACGCATAATTTCAAGTTGCGGTGCGAAGAGGCGTGGCGTTGCCCGCTGGTGCCCGCCGCGCCACACCGTTATACTCTCCCCATGAGTGACGGGAAAAACCGCGACAAGGATGCCGCCGCCGATCTGGAGGATCTGGCGAAGCGGTTTCAGGATCTCTGGCGTGACCAGATGGCCGCGACCGCGGGCGATCCTGAATTCATGGAAATGATGGGTAAATGGATGGCAGCATTCGCGCCGGGCGGTGCCCATACGCCGGGGGCAGCGCCCGGGATGCCGCCTGGCATGTTCCCGGGCATGCTGCCGGGGATGGCCGCCGGGCCGGGCGCGGCGATGGACCCAACCGCCTGGATGACCGCCATGCAGGCGGCGATGACGGGGGCTGCGAGGAAAGGCGGAGCTGATGACGGAAACAAGGGCGCCTCGTCGGCTGGGGCCACGGCCGCTGCCGATGCATCTGGCGCTGGCGATGTGGCAGGTGACAAGTTCGAGCGCCGCCTTGCCGCTCTCGAGCAAAGGATGGACCGGCTGGAAGCCGCCCTTGGCGGCGCGGGCGGCGGCACTGCAAAGCGAACTCGCCGCCGCAAATCCTGAGGCGCTGGGCCGCGCGGTCACCATCGAGGGGCTACGCCACCTGAAGCGACTGCTGACCGGCATCGAGGCGTACCGCCGCCATTCCTGGGGCCGTGACGTTACCGACCCGCCCGCGGTCTGGACCGAGGGTTCGAGCGCGCTTCGCGACTATGGCGGCGTCGGGCCGGCGGTGTTGTTCGTGCCTTCGCTGATCAATAAATCCTATATCCTGGACCTGTCGGAACAACACAGCCTACTGCGCTGGCTGGCTGGGCAGGGGGTTAATCCCTGGCTGCTGGACTGGGGGCATCCGGGCGACAGCGAACGCCGCTTCTCGCTGGACGATTACATCGCCGGGCGGCTGGTCCGCGCTTTCGATGCGGTCGCGGAACTGACGGGTGGGCCGGTTACGGTCGCCGGCTATTGCATGGGCGGGTTATTGGCGCTGGGGCTGGCGCAGTTACGTGGCGACCGGATCAAGGGGCTGGCGCTGATGGCAACGCCGTGGGATTTTCACGCCGGTGATGGCGAGCGGGCGAAAACGCTGGCCGCGACGCTTCCCTTGCTGGAGCCGCAACTGGCCCTGTTCGGCGCACTACCGGTGGACTCGCTGCAGATGCTGTTCGCGGGGCTGGACCCCTGGGGCATTCAGCGCAAGTTCGAGGCCTTCGCGGCGATGAAACCGGACGATCCACGCACGGCCCTGTTCGTGGCGCTGGAAGACTGGCTCAATGACGGCGTGCCGCTGGCCGCCCCCGTCGCGCGCGAGTGCATCCAGGGCTGGTACGGCGAAAACCTGCCGGCGCAAAACCGCTGGACCGTCGCGGGAAAACCCGTGCGGCCCGATTTGCTGAACATTCCAGCCATCGCCCTGATCCCGGCAAAGGACCGCATCGTGCCGCCGGAATCGGCCGGGGCGCTGGCCGCCGCGATGCCATCCTGCCACCCAGTGACGGTCGAGGCTGGCCATATCGGCATGGTCGTCGGATCCGGCATGAAGACGACGGTCTGGACCGAGTTGCGTGACTGGATTGCTGCAGTGCAGAAATGATTGATCGACCGTAAACAGCGCTTGAAATAGAAAAAAAGCCGGGTTATTGTGCATCTGCACAATGAAATTGCGCCCGCGCTTGCCCGTTCAGACGCGGCGCCGATTACACCGACAACAGCCGCGAAAGCTCCATAGGGCATCCGGCGGTTCATCTCGCAAGGAGGATTTTTACCATGGCGGATATCGTTATTGCCGGCGGCGCGCGCACCCCGGTTGGCTCATTCAACGGCAGCCTCGGTTCAGTTCCCGCGGCCTATCTCGGCGAGGTCGCAATCCGCGAGGCGATGTCCCGCGCCAAGGTCGCGCCCGAAGATGTCGATGAAGTCATCATGGGTCAGATCCTGACCGCCGGCCTGGGCCAGAACCCGGCCCGCCAGGCGGCCGTCAATGCCGGCATTCCCGTCGAGAAAACCGCCCTTCAGATCAACCAGCTTTGCGGCTCCGGCCTGCGCTCGGTGGCGATGGGCTTCCAGGCGATTGCGCTGGGCGACGCCAATGTCGTGGTCGCCGGTGGCCAGGAAAGCATGAGCCAGTCCCCGCACTGCGCCCATATGCGCGACGGCACCAAGATGGGCGACGTCAAGTTTGTCGATACCATGATCAAGGACGGGCTGTGGGACTATTTCAACGGCTACCACATGGGCAACACGGCGGAGAATGTCGCCCGGAAATGGCAGTTGACCCGCGACGAGCAGGACGAATTCGCCGCCGCCTCGCAGAACAAGGCCGAGGCCGCGCAGAAGGCCGGCAGGTTCAAGGACGAAATCACCCCGGTTACCATCAAGACCCGCAAGGGCGATATCGTCGTCGAGGAAGACGAATATCCCAAACATGGCGTGACGGCGGAAGGCCTCGGCAAGCTGCGCCCGGCCTTCGACAAGGAAGGCACGGTCACGGCCGGCAACGCATCGGGCATCAATGACGGCGCGGCGGCCGTTGTGCTGATGAGCGCCGACGAGGCGGCGAAACGTGGCGTCACGCCGCTGGCCCGCATCGTTTCCTGGGCCACCGCCGGTGTAGATCCCGCGATCATGGGCACCGGCCCGATCCCGGCCAGCCGCAAGGCGCTGGAGAAGGCCGGCTGGAGCATCGACGATCTGGACCTGATCGAGGCCAACGAGGCCTTCGCGGCGCAGGCCTGCGCGGTCAACAAGGAACTCGGCTGGGATGTCTCGAAGGTCAACGTCAATGGCGGCGCCATCGCCATCGGCCATCCGGTCGGGGCTTCGGGCACGCGGGTGCTGATCACGCTGCTGCACGAAATGGCGCGGCGCGACGCCAAGAAGGGCCTGGCGACGCTATGCATCGGCGGCGGCATGGGCATCGCCATGTGCGTCGAACGCGACTGACCAACTGTCAGTTGGAGGGGGTAATAAGGCGGCTGAGACTGCCTCGCCCCGCTAATTCATACTGTTTTGCGCAAGGGAGGGCGCAGGCAGCGGATCAAATACGTTATCTGGGGACAGAAAATGGCACGGACAGCACTGGTTACCGGCGGAACCCGCGGCATCGGCGAGGCGATCTCGATCGCGCTGAAGGACGCGGGCTACACCGTCGCGGCGAATTACGGCGGCAATGACGAGGCCGCAAATGCCTTCAAGGAAAAGACGGGCATCCCCGTCTACAAGTTCGACGTCGGCGATTTCGAGGCCTGCACGGCGGGCGTCGCGGCAATCGAGGCCGACCTCGGCCCGATCGAGGTACTGGTCAACAATGCCGGCATTACGCGCGACGGGATGCTGCACAAGATGGGGCTGGAAAACTGGCATGCGGTGATCCGCACCAATCTGGACAGCGCCTTCAACCTGACCCGCAACGTCATCGAGGGCATGCGCGGGCGCGGCTTCGGCCGCATCGTCACGATCAGCTCGATCAACGGCCAGCAGGGCCAGATGGGCCAGACGAACTACGCCGCGGCCAAGGCCGGCGTCATCGGCTTCACAAAGGCCGTCGCCCTGGAAAACGCCTTCAAGGGCATTACCGCCAACGTCATCGCGCCGGGCTATGTAGGCACCGAAATGGTCCGCGCCGTGCCGGAGGAAGTGTTGAAAACACAAATCCTGCCGCGGATCCCGGTCGGCCGTCTGGCCGAACCCGAAGAAATCGCCCGCTGCGTGGTCTTCCTTGCCGCCGACGAGGCCGGCTTCATCACCGGCTCCACGCTCACCGCCAACGGCGGGCAGTATATGGTGTAATACCAGGGCTCGCTGATATTACGCCAGATGTCGAAAAGCCTGCACCACCTGTTCGTAGATACCGCGCTTGAAGCCGACCACCAGGTCCGGCAGACGGTCTATATCCTCCCACTTCCAGGCTTCGAATTCCTGTTGGTGGCTGTCCAGGCGGATGTCTTCGTCGCGGCCCGTGAAGCGCAGGGCGAACCAGCGCTGCATCTGCCCGCGGTAACGTCCGCCCCAGATTTGGCGCGAAATTTCCGGTGGCAGGTCGTATTTCAGCCATTCCGGATGTTCGGCGAGGATTTCGGCCTTGCCGGTGCCGATTTCCTCATGCAGTTCGCGCAGGGCGGCCTCGCGTGGGCTTTCTCCCTCCTCGATTCCGCCCTGCGGCATTTGCCAGTGATCGCCCGACGTGTCGATGCGGTCGCCGACCCAGACACGTCCGTCCGGGCCGAACAACATCAGCCCGACGCAGGGACGCCAGGGGCGCGGGTCGTCCGGTGACGCCACGCCCCCCACGGCCTGAATCAGTTAGCCTGCCGGCGTGACAGCGCAATGCCTCGGATCAGGTCGATCGCGCGGATCAACTGGTAATCCACGGGTTTTACATCCTCGGCTCCAGCCTCGCCGTTATCCTCCGGCTTTTTCTTCCCGCCGTTGCCGTCGGTGTCCAGCGCGCCGCGCAAATCCGCCTCGCTACGCCCGGGACCGTCGAGATATTCGAGCTTGGCCTGGGGCACCTCGATATCCGGCTCGATGCCCTTGGCCTGGATGGACCGGCCCGACGGCGTGTAATAGCGCTGGGTGGTCAGCTTCATGGCGCCGTCCCGGCCCAGCGGCATGATCGTCTGCACCGACCCCTTGCCGAAGCTGCGGGTGCCCAGCAGGATCGCCCTGCGATGGTCCTGTAGCGCGCCGGCGACGATTTCCGAGGCAGAGGCAGAGCCGCCGTTGATCAGCACCACCACCGGCAGGCCGCCCGTAATATCGCCAGGCTCGGCATTGAAGCGCTGGGCGGTTTCCGCGCGCCGACCGCGCGTCGAGACGATCTCACCGCGTTCCAGGAAGGCATCGCTGACCGACACGGCCTGGTCCAGCAGACCACCCGGATTGTTGCGCAGGTCGATAACGAATCCGACCAGCTTGTCGCCGATTTCCTTCTTGAGTTCGCGAACCGACTTGTTCAGGCCGGCCTCGGTCTGTTCGCTGAAGCTGGTGATGCGGACATAACCGACATCGCCCTTGACCTCGTGCCGGACCGACTCGATGCGAATTTTGTCGCGGGTGATGGAAACGTCGAAGGGCTCTGCGCCCTCGCGCAGGATGGTCAGCACGATGGTCGTGCCGACCGCGCCGCGCATCCGCTCCACCGCGTCGTTCAGGGTCAGGCCCAGAACCTGCTCGCCGTCCAGATGGGTGATCAGGTCGCCGGCCTGGATGCCGGCGCGAAAGGCCGGGGTGCCGTCGATCGGCGAGACCACCTTGACGTAGCCACCTTCCATGGTGACCTCGATGCCAAGGCCGCCGAATTCGCCGCGGACGCCGGTGCGCATATCGCTATAGGCTTTCGCGTTCATATAGGTCGAATGGGGGTCCAGACTGGACAGCATACCCTGAATTGCCGCCTCGATCAGTTGCTGGTCGGTGACTTCCTCGACATAATCCTCGCGCACGCGCTCGAATACATCGCCGAACAGTTCCAGTTGCTGCAGAGTATCCGCAACAGGTTCCTGCGTTGGGGCGTCGGCCGTCCAGACCAGCAGTCCGATCGTTGCAATCACGGTCACCGCCGCGGCCCGTCGTAAATTAAACATCATCCACTCGTCCTATTTTGTTTCCCGCTGGCGATCCATCTGTTTGGATCGATCGGTTGGCCCTTTCGCCTGAGTTCAAGGTAAAGTCCCACAGTATCGCCACCCTTGTCGATGGTCGAATTGCCCATTGCGCCCACCGGCTCACCTGTAAGTACCCACTGACCTACCGATGTGTCCAGCCGTTCCAGCCCGGCCAGCAGCGTATGATATCCGCCATCATGCTCAATGATCAAGATTTGCCCATAGCCCTCGAAGGCCCCGGCGAAAGCGATAAACCCGTCATGGGGCGCCACGATCTGGGCACCCGGCCTCGTCGCATAGGTGATGCCGTGTTCGGTTTGCCCATATTTGTTGCGGTCGCCATACTTGATAAGGATCCGGCCGCTGACCGGATCGGTGATCTGTCCTTTTTCCGGAAAAGGCTGGATTCCAGCCGGTTTCGCCAGGGCGGCCACCCGCGCAATTGCGGCGGCCTCGTCGCCGGGTTTTGCCGAGGGCGCCTTGGCTGTCTGCGCCAGGCGGCGCTGTTCTTCGGCAATGCGTTTGCGTTCGTCTTCCTCGCGCTTCTTGCGCTCTTCCTCTATTTGCGCCAGCAGGTCGCGGATCGATTTGGCCCGTTTGCCCAGCTCCGCCATCCGGCGGTTGACGTCCTTGCGTTCGGCTTCGGTTTGCCGCAGCAAGGTCGATTTCCGTTTCAGGACTCCCAGCAGGCGTTTCTGTTCGCCCTCCAGCTCCAGCGTTTCGGTTTCCAGCGATGCCAATTGGACACGCGTGTCCTCGCGAATCTGCGAAAGCTCGTACAGCTCGCGCGATAACGTATCGGCCTGCTTTTTAATGCTGGGCAGGGCGGTGCGCAGCAGCATGGCGCTGCGAACCATGTCGGTCGGGGCGTTGGGATAGGCCAGCATGGTTTGGGGCGGGTTGCGCGACAGGCGCTGCAACGCCACCAGCGTGCCAGTCATTTGCGACCGCCGACGGGTCAGGGATTCGCGGATTGTATCCTCACGCTGGCTTAATTCCAGAAGCGTTGCTTCCAGTTCGATCAGCCGGGCTTCGTGTTCTTGCGCCTTTTTCGCCGCGGCAATGGCCTCGCGCCGCAGATTGTGCAGGTCCTCCGCGGCCGTGCGGTGTTTTTTCTCCAGCGCTTTTGCCCGGTCCCGGTCGGCCTGTATCTGTTCCTCGACTTTTTTCAGGTCGTCTTGTTCGCCGGCCGGTGCAAGCGAAGGCGCCGTGGCCATCATCAGGGCCGCGGCCAGCAGGAATATTGAAAATTCAGCCCGCCGCACGCTTTTCATCCCCCCGGCCGATCAGCGACCGCCCGGTCATTTCCACCGGTCTCGCCAGTCCCATCAATTCCAGAATCGTCGGCGCCAGGTCGGACAGGCGGCCGTCGGTAAGGCAGGTGGCATATTTAGCGTCCGGCGCCAGCATCAGCGGCACAAGATTCTGCGTGTGGGCGGTATGCGGCTGACCGGTTGCCGCGTCGCGCATGTTTTCGGCGTTGCCATGGTCGGCGGTGATCAGCAGGGCGCCGCCGGTGGCACGCACTGCGGCCTCCAGCCGCCCCAGGCAACCGTCCACCGCCTCGACCGCCTTGATTGCGGCCTCCAGTATTCCGGTATGGCCGACCATGTCGGTATTGGCGTAGTTCACCACGATCAGGTCGTAAGTCCCGCCCTCGATCGCGCCGACCAGCCTGTCGGTGACTTCCCCCGCCGACATTTCCGGCTGCAGGTCGTAAGTCGCGACCCTGGGTGAGGGGATAAGGATACGGTCTTCGCCGGGAAACTCATCCTCGCGCCCGCCATTCAGGAAGAAAGTAACATGGGCGTATTTTTCGGTTTCGGCGATGCGTAGTTGCCGCAAACCCGCGTCGGCCACCACCTGTCCCAGCACATTATCCAGGGAAACCGGCGGGAAGATCGCGGTCATCAATTGCACCAGCGCCGCGGAATATTCCACCAGCCCCGTGGCGGCGGCGAACCCGATATGGCGCGGGCGCGCAAACTCCCTGAACTCCGGGTCCAGTAGCGCCGACAGAATTTCGCGGGCGCGATCGGCGCGGAAGTTGGCCATCAGGATACCGTCGCCATCGGCCATGCCCTGGAAATCGCCGATAACGGTCGCCGGCACGAACTCGTCGGTCATGCCCGCCGCATGGGCCGCGTCGATCGCCGCCAGTGCGTCGGGCGCATTAGCCTCTCCCGCGCCATCGGCCAAGGCCGCGTATCCCTTCTTAACCCGCTCCCAGCGACTGTCGCGGTCCATCGCGTAGTAGCGGCCGGTAACCGTGGCGATGGCCGCGCGCGGCGCCGCCGTCAGAAATTCTTCCATATGGCCGCGCCCGCTGGAGGGCGGTGTGTCGCGGCCATCGAGGAAGGCGTGGACGGCGACGGGAATCCCCGCATCGGCCATGATATTGGCCAGCGCGGCGATCTGGTTCTGGTGCGAATGGACGCCGCCGGGCGACATCAATCCCATCAGGTGGGCCGTGCCGCCGCTTTGTTTCAGGGCCTCGACGAAGTCCACAAGCACCGGCGCCTTCGCCAGTTCGCCATCGGCGATGGCGGCGTCGATGCGGGGCAGGTCCTGCTTCACCACGCGGCCCGCGCCGATATTCGTGTGGCCGACTTCGGAATTTCCCATCTGGCCGTCCGGCAGGCCAACCTCGCCGCCCGACGCGTCCAGCCGCGCCCGCGGACAGGTTGCGCGCAAGCGGTCCCAGACCGGCGTTTCGGCCGCTGCGATGGCGTTGAAATCGGTTTCCTCACGCTCGCCCCAGCCATCGAGGATGCAAAGAACGACGGGGCGTGGTGTCGGCGAATCGGTCATCTACATGACATTCCAGAAAATTATGGCGCAAGTTATATCTATTTCCACGCGCGCATACAAACATTGTCCCGTTCACATGCACGCTACTCCCCGGGCATGGTGGAAGAAAGATTGACCACAGAGACACAGAGGCGCAGAGAGGGCTGTGATTCGGGCGTGTTCTCGCCACCGCCGTACCGCTTCAAAGGCCTCACCAGAGAGATACTGTCTGAAAAAGAATCGCGTCCTTGGGCCGCCTTTTTCCTTATCCCCATACCCCCACTTCATACGGCCCAGGCCAGCGGCACGGTCACGAGGACAATGCACGGAATCACGGCCATCTCTGTGTCTCTGTGGTCAATCTTTCCTTCCTTTAATCCTTGAGGGAAAAACGGCCGCCGGTAACTTCCCCGACGCTCAGCCCCGATGATACGGGTGGCCCGCCAGGATCTGCTGGGCGCGATAGATCTGTTCGGCCAGCATGGCGCGGACCAGCATGTGCGGCCAGGTCTGCCGGCCAAGGGACAGAACCAGATCCGCCCGATCCCGAACCTCGCCGGCCAACCCGTCGGCGCCGCCGATCACGAAGGCGATTGTCGCCCGTCCGTCATCGCGCCAGCGGCCCAGTTGTTTCGCGAATTGTTCGCTTGAAAGTTCTTTCCCGGTCTCATCCAGCGCGATCGCCGCGGCATCGCCGGGCAGGGCATCAAGCAGTAACGTCCCTTCGCGCGCCGTCATCTCCGCCGGCGGCAGGCGTCGTTTTTCCTCCAGCTCGCGCAGAACAAGCGGCCAGCGGATGCGCTCGGCATAGGTCTGGTAAAGCGCGCGTTCAGGTCCGGCCCGGGCGCGCCCGATGGCCAGGATTTCGATCTGCATCCGTCTGTATTACACCGCTTGGACCGCCTGCGACGTGTCCACCGCCGGGTTCGAAGCCCACAGCTTTTCCAGCTTGTAGAATTCCCGCACTTCCGGCCGGAACAGATGGATCACGATATCGCCCGCGTCGACGAGCACCCAGTCGCATTGCGGTTGGCCCTCGGTGAGGACCCCCTTGGCGCCGGCTGCCTTCAGTTTTTGGACGAGATGGTCGGCCATCGCGCCGACCTGACGCTGCGATCGACCCGATGCGATCACGATAAAGTCCGCAAGCGCGGACTTGCCAGACAAATCGATGACAATTTCATCGACTGCCTTGTCATCCTCCAACGATGCAGTGGCCACCGACAGGAGGTTTTGGGAGATCTTCATCGTCCCTTTTTTGCGTGGTATGGCTATAATCCTCTTTGGTTGTTTACGTTACTAATCGGTCTCTCGCGCCGCCCGGATTGCCGTCGCCGAGGCCGGGTGTTCCTCGATATGCAGGAAGACCCAGGCCGGCGGTGTGCGGCTGGCCAGCGTGGGCGCGTCCTCTTCCTTAATGCGGAATTGAGCGAACCGTCGCGCCGCCAGCCCCGACAACGCGTTTAAAGTATAAGGTTTTCGGGCAAAAACTGCAATGGGGACGGTTTCGAAAACCTGTTCCCAACGCCGCCAGCGCGGTATTTCCTCCAGGATATCCGCGCCGGCGAGCAGGACGAATTTCGCACGGGGGTGGCGCTGGTGAAGCGCTTCAAGCGTGTCGATCGTATAAATCGTACCCAGTTCCGCCTCGATATCGGTAACGCTGATTTCCGGTTCGTCATGCGCCATTTGCCAGGCGCCATCCATGCGATCGCGCAGCGGCGCCATCCCCTTCTCCGGCTTCAACGGATTTTGCGGCGACACCAGCCACCAGACTTCATTGAGCTCCAACAGCCGCAACGCCTGCCGGCTGACATGCAGATGCCCCGCATGGGCGGGATTGAACGACCCGCCAAGCAGGCCGATGCGCCGTTCGCCGGGTTCTTCCCTCGAATCGGTGGTTTCGTTATTTTTCATATCCCAATACTTGCCACAGTTTGCGGTCCGACGGAATCGGGAAAGGAACAGTAATGACCCGGATTAACCGTTTATTCAGTTCACGGAGGGTATGACTCACGCCAGACGCGGAATGGTCGGCATACAGCCTGTCATCCATGCAGAGCTGTATAATGAGGGAGAATTGGATAATGGAATATCGTGAAAATACGCGGCACTGTCGCCCGGATACGCGTGCCGTTGCCGTGGCAGCGCTGCGGGAACAGGACCGGAATTATGGGTTTTTTGCAGTGCCGTTGCTGCTGATCGCACTGATGTTGCTGTCGGCCTGCGCCAGTATTTCCAATGAGGAATGCCTGGCCGCCGACTGGTATTCGATCGGTGTCGAGGATGGCTCGAAGGGCTATCCAATGTCGCGCATCGGCAATTACCGCAAGGATTGCGCCGAGGTTGGCGTGGCCCCCGATGCGGACGAATACGCCGAGGGTCGGGATAACGGGCTCGAAATGTTCTGCACCTACGAACGCGGTTATTCCGAAGGCAAGCGGGGCTTCAGCAACCAGGCCGTCTGCCCGCCAGGGCAACTGGAAGCCGAGTTCATGGCAGGCTACAGCGCCGGACATTATATATACGGGGTCAACCAGGAAATACGTGGCCTGGAGCGCGAACTCGCCGAACTCCGCAGCGAAATGGGCCAGATTCGCGAAGATCTGGATAACGGCTACCGGATCGACTCGGACGGTTATGAGTATGAAATCAGCAGTTACGAACGCGATGCCATGTACGAGCGCATTATCGGACTCAGCAAGGACGAAAGCCGCCTGGAAGGCGAAATCGGCGGCCTGCGCGCCAGCATCTCCGGTTCCTGATTCGGAGCGAATAAGGGGTGGCCAGCAGGCCTCCCCCTTTTTTCCGCCTTGGTGTATTTTCCAACGAGGCCGCCAAGTGCATAAGATGGCCGGATAATCGACCGCAAGGATTAGTGGAAAGAAGGGAACAATAATGCAGTCGAGTAAAAGGGGTGGACGCCCCGGGAAACTGGCCGCTGCGCTCGCCATGGCGACCGGCGCCTCTAAACAGTAAGACGACCCGGCGGAAGTCGCCTATGGATTCCGGCGCATATCGCGGAACCCGGAGCGCTCCCACCGTTTCATCGAGCGCCAACCCTATCCGGAGCGGTTCAGCGTCGTCGGGGCCGAGTTCGATACTGGCTGGATTCGCGACCGTTCGCCGATCGCGATCCGTCGGCACGGCGGTTATGACTGGGTGCTGCCCAAGCGCCCGCCGTCGGTGCGCCAGCGAGACGATGTTCTGTTCGACAGCATCATCGCAAGACCGCTGGACACATCGCCGCTATATATCCCGCAGGGCAATCTGGTTGCCGGGCCACGCGGCGTGGTTTTTTCCACGACGCAGATGCTCCGGGAAAACGGACTGGCCGAAGAAACGGACCTGATACCCTTCACCGGCGCGCTGGGGGTGGGAAAGTGGGCCGTTTTCGAGCCTTTCGAGGGCGAAATGAGCGGCCATGCCGATATGTATCTGCGGTTTTTGCGGCCGAACCTCATGGCCCTGGGCTGGCCGCTCTATAACGCGCGCGGACAGAAAACCGCCAGCGCGATTGAAGACCGCGCCGCGGCGGCTCTGCCGGGCCTGAGGATATTACGTATTCCGGTCCGCGCGCAGGAAAACGAGTATGCGAGCCCGCTCAACTGGATACAGATTGGCCGCGAATTGCTGGTTCCGCGTTATCCGATCACGCCGGACGAGGATTTGGAACTTATCGCCAAGCTTCTGACCGCTGCCGGGTTCCGCGCGCATTTCATCGAATCGCCGACGCTCGCCTTCGGCGGCTCGCTGCATTGCATGACGGCCTCGATCTATATTTAGGGCCGCGTCTGGCCCGACCCGCGCACCATGTATTTATAGGTGGTGAGTTGCTCGGCGCCGACCGGGCCGCGGGCGTGCAGGCGGCCGGTGGAAATGCCGATTTCGGCGCCCATGCCGAACTCGCCGCCGTCGGCATACTGGGTCGAGGCGTTATGCATCACGATGGCGCTGTCGACGCGGTTCAGGAAGGTTTCCGCCGCCGCCGCATCGCCGGTGATGATGGAGTCCGTATGGTGCGAGCCGTGATGGTTGATGAAATCCACCGCGTCGTCGACCCCGTCCACCAGCTTCACCGCGATGATCGGCTCCAGATATTCCGTTGACCAGTCTTCCTCGGTTGCCGGGTGGATACGCGCATCGATCGCCCGCGCGCCCTCGTCGCCGCGCACCTCGCAGCCCGCCTCAACCAGATCGTCGACGATGCCGGTCAGTTGGGCCGCCGCCACTGCGCGGTCGATCAGCAGGTTTTCCGCCGCGCCGCAGATGCCGGTGCGCCGCATCTTGGCATTCAGCGTTATGTGGCGCGCCATGTCGGCGTCCGCGCCCTCATGCACATAGACGCTGCAGACGCCCTCGAGATGGGCCAGCACGGGCACGCGCGAATCCTCCATTACCCGCTCGATCAGCGAGCGGCCGCCGCGCGGCACGATGACGTCGATCAGGTCGGGCATGGTCAGCATGGCGCCGACGGCGGCGCGGTCGCGGGTCGGCGGCATCTGGATCGCCCCGGCGGGCAGCCCCGCGCTGGTCAGGCCCGCACGCAGGCATTCGGCGATGATCGTCGCGGAATGGAAGCTTTCCGAACCGCCGCGCAGGATCGCCGCGTTGCCGGCCTTCAGGCACAGCCCGCCAGCGTCGGCGGTCACGTTCGGTCGCGATTCGTAGATGATGCCGATAACGCCCAACGGCACCCGAACGCGCGAAATATGCAGCCCGTTGGGGCGGTCCCACTCGGCCAGCACGGTTCCCAGCGGGTCGGGCAGGACGGCGACGTCTTCCAGCCCCCTGGCCATTGCCTCGATGCGCTCGGGCGTCAGCAGCAGCCGGTCCATCATCGCCGCCGACAGGCCTTTCTCCGCGCCGAATTCCATGTCCTTTGCATTTTCCCCGGCGATTTGGGTCGCGTTGGCGCGAATATCGGCCGCCGCCGCCCTCAGCGCCGCATTGCGCGTCTCGCCGCCGGACTGGGCCAGGGCGCGGGCCGCCTCGCGGGCGTCCTCGGCGATGCGGCGCATTTCCGCTACGATGTCTTCCGTCTTTAAAGCCGTTATAGTTGCCACTGCCTTGCCTCCCATCGTCAATCCAGCGCCAGATCGTCGCGGTGAATGACCTCGTCGCGACCACGATAGCTCAAAATTTCTTCGATTTCACCGGTCTTGTGCCCGGCGATTCGCCTTGCGTCCTTGTCGGAATAGGCGACCAGCCCGCGGCCGATCTCATTGCCACCTACCCCGCGCAGGGTCACAAGGTCGCCACGGTCGAAGCGCCCGGTGATTTTTACGACGCCCGCCGGCAGCAGGCTGCTGCCTTTCGCCAGCGCGTTTTCCGCGCCCTTGTCGACGACCAGTTCCCCCGCCGATTTCAGCGACCCCGCGATCCAGCGCTTGCGCGCGGTGCGGGGATTGGCCGACGCCGCGAACCATGTGCAGCGCCCGCCCTCCAGAAGCCGGCGCACGGGATTGAGCGAATGCCCCTCGGTCAGCGCCATATGGCAGCCCGCGCCAAGGGTAATTTTCGCCGCCTGAATCTTTGTGATCATGCCGCCCGACGAATAGCCCTCGGGCGCGGCCCCGGCCATGGCCTCGATCGCCGGCGTAATCTCGCCGATTTCCGGGATATGTTTTGCGTCCGGAACCTTGCGCGGATCGGCCTCGTACATGCCGTCGATATCCGACAGCAGCACCAGAACGTCCGCGCTGATCATGGCGGCGACGCGCGCGGCCAGCCGGTCGTTGTCGCCATAGCGGATTTCCTGGGTGGCGACCGTGTCGTTTTCGTTGATCAGCGGCACCGCGCCCAGCGTCAGCAACTGGTTCAGCGTGCTGCGCGCGTTCAGATGCCGGCGGCGTTCCTCGGTATCGTCCAGTGTCAAAAGCACCTGCGCCACGGTAATCTTGTGGCGGGCCAGCGCCTCTTCATAAGCGTGCGCCAGGCGGATCTGGCCGGTCGCCGCGGCGGCCTGCTTTTCCTCCAGCCGCAGGGCGCGCCCGGTCAGCCCCAGATGCCGGCGCCCCGCCGCGATCGCGCCGGAAGACACCACCGCGACCTGCTTGCCCTGGCCATGCAGGGCCGCGATATCGTCGGCCAGGGCGGCCAGCCAGTCGCGCCGGATGGCGCCGCTCTCCTGATCCACCAGCAGCGCCGAACCGATCTTGATAACGACGCGCTTGGCCTTTGTCAGCCGGTCCAGCGGGCTGGTGCTACTTACCGCTGTCATGGCGACCAGCCTTCCTCCACCTTGCCGGCCGCGGCGGCCTCGGCGGCTTCTTTCTCCGCCGCGCGGGTGGCCCGGTCGCAGCGTATTTCCGCCAGCAGGGCCGCCAGCATCTTGTCCACGCCCTCGCCGGACACACCGGACAGTACAAGGACCGGCGCGTCGGTGGCATTTTCCAGCGCGGCCTTTTTTTCCGCGATCGTTTCCGCCAGCAGGGCGTCGCACTTGTTGAGGCCGACGATCTCCGGTTTTTCGGCCAGCCCGCCGCCATATTCCTTCAGCTCGCCACGCACCGTGTGGTAAGCCGCGACCACGTCCTCCTGGGTTCCGTCGATCAGGTGCAGCAGCACGCCGCAGCGCTCTACATGGCCCAGGAAACGGTCGCCCAGCCCCAGCCCCTCATGCGCGCCCTCGATCAGGCCGGGGATGTCGGCCAGCACGAATTCCTGCCCCTCCGCATAGACCACGCCAAG
This sequence comes from uncultured bacterium, assembly GCA_965603635.1. Classification (GTDB taxonomy): domain Bacteria; phylum Pseudomonadota; class Alphaproteobacteria; order UBA8366; family JADFVY01; genus JADFVY01. Next base: position 28,795 of record CBFDDT010000027.1, read on the forward strand.
CTGCGGATGCAGGGTGGTGAAGGGATAGTCGGCGATTTTCGGCTTGGCCCGCGAGGACGCCGCCAGGAAGGTCGATTTGCCGGCGTTGGGCAGGCCGACGAGGCCGGCATCCGCAATCAGCTTCAGCCGCAGGATGATCGTCATCTCCTGGCCCGGCCAGCCGGGATCGGCGCGGCGCGGGGCGCGGTTGGTCGATGATTTGTAATGCAGATTGCCATAACCGCCGTCGCCGCCACGCAGCAGCACGACCTCCTGGCCCACCACGGTCAGGTCGGCGATCGTCTCGCCGGTTTCCTCGTCCAGGATTTCGGTTCCGGCGGGCACTTTCATGATCGCCGGTTTGCCGCCGGCGCCGGTCATCTGGCGGCCCTGTCCGGGTCTGCCCTTCTGGGCCTTGAAATGCTGCTGGAACCGGTAATCGATCAGCGTGTTCAGCCCGTCCACCGCGACCACGATTACGTCGCCGCCACGCCCGCCATCGCCGCCGTTCGGGCCGCCGAACTCGATATATTTCTCGCGGCGGAAACCCGAGCAGCCGTTGCCGCCGTCACCGCTCTTGATATAGACCTTTGCCTGATCGAGAAACTTCATGATCTTTCCGCCTGGCCTGCCATTTCATTTCGCCTGTATTCGTAATTCCGGTGCGCCACCGTCTCGCCCCGCGCATCGCAGGGCACCATGCTGTCCCCAGTATAGCGGAAACCGCATTTTTCCAGTACATGCCCGGACGCGGGGTTGTCCACGTAATGGCCGGAGCCGAGTTTTTCCGCGCCCAGTTCCTCGAACGCATAACGCATCGCCCGCCGCGCCGCCTCCGTCGCAATACCCTTGCCCCAGAAGGGTTCGCCCAGCCAGTATCCCAACTCGTAAGTTGCCCCCGCGATGCGCCTTAGCCCGATGGCGCCGACTGCCTTGCCGTCAAATTCGATACAGAATGTATGCTCGTCGCCGCTCTGCCACTCGGCGGCGTGGGACGCAATCCAGCGCGCCGCGATATCGCGGCTGTAGGGGTGCGGGATGCGGGTCAGCATCCGCGCGATATTCCAGTTGCCGCAATGCTCATGCACGGCGGGTGCATCCTCCTCGCGGAAGGGGCGCAGCAACAGCCTCTCGGTTTCAAGCGTCGGCATCATGGGGCCGGTCCGGTGGAGGAGGCAAAAAAAGAGGGAGATGGCATCCCATCTCCCTCCTCCGTAATCTCGGTCCTAGCGATGGGCACCACCTTCGGTGGGGCGTCCACCGAAATATTTATTCAGCCGCCGCCGGGATCGGTTCCACCGACACGGACATGCGCAAGCGGGTCTTGCGGAACTTCACGCGGCCTTCGACGGTTGCGAAGATCGTGTGGTCCTTGCCCATGCCGACATTGTCGCCGGGATGCACCTTGGTGCCGCGCTGACGGATGATGATGTTGCCGGGAATGACGGCCTCGCCACCATATTTTTTCACGCCGAGTCGGCGTCCGGCGGAGTCGCGACCGTTGCGGGAACTGCCGCCTGCCTTTTTATGTGCCATCGATCGTTACTCCTCAGTCTTTTTTCTTCGCGGCGGGCTTCTTCGCCGGGGCCTTCTTGGCCGCCGGTTTCTTCTCCGCCGCGGGCTTCGCGGAAGCCTTTGCTTCAGTCTTCTTGGCCGGCGCCTTCTTCGCGGCGGGCTTGGCCTCGGCCTTCTTGGCGGCCGGTTTGGCTTCAGCCTTCTTCGGCGCTGCCTTGGC
>CBFDDT010000028.1:0-29842 GCA_965603635.1 uncultured bacterium
TCCCAAGCGCGGCGACGAATGCGCCCGCGTCGGCGCAAACCGCCAGATCCGGCTCGTGGTTTACCGATAACTGTTCCGCCGAGATGTCGACCCGGACTGTCTTCCCGGAGAGATCGGGCATACGGTCCATCCACCAGTCGGTCTCGGCAAGCTCGGACCCCAGGATCAAAACGATGTCCGCCTCGGCAAGGAACCGTTGCGTTGGTACCAGCGACAGGGTTCCGCCCAGCGACAGGGCGTGGGAGTCCGGGAATATTCCCTTGCCGGCCGTCGTCGTGACCACCGCCGCGCCAAGGGATTCCGCCAGCTTCGCGACCGCGTCCCGCTCGACCGCGACCGCGCCGCCGCCCAGCAGAATTATCGGGCGTTCCGCCGCCGCCAGCCATTGCCGGGCGGTTTCCAACTGTCCCCGGTCCGGTTCCGGCGCTGGCGCCATGACACCAGGCTTCCAGTCGCCGTCGGCCATCGCCGCCAACACATCCAGGGGCGCCGACAGATGCCAGGGACGTGGACGGGCCTGGGTAAAGGATGCGAAGGCCTTATGGAGGAACGGCGGGATTTCCGGGGCGGTCATTGCCAGGCTGCTGCCCGCGGCCAGCGGCGCGGTTACGGCCTGCTGATCGGTGATTTCATGGAGGCGGCCACCGCCCTGCCCCAGATGTCCGGTCTCGTTTACGGACGAGACCACCAGCATGGGCACGGAATCGGACCAGGCCTGGCCCATCGCCGTCGCGATGTTGGTGACGCCGGGCCCGGTTATCACATAGCACACGCCGGGTTTTCCGCTGGCGCGGGCATAGCCGTCGGCCATGAAGCCGGCGCCCTGTTCGTGCCGGGGCAGGATATGGCGGATGTCCGACCCCGCCAGACCCTTGTAAAGTTCAAGCGTATGAACACCGGGGATGCCGAAGACCGTGTCGACGCCATAACCCTCCAGCAGGCCAGCAATGGCCTCGCCGCAACTACGATTCGCCGGCATTGGCCTGGCCTTTCGGATCAGAACGGGATTTCGTCGTCGAGGTCGCCGCCGCCCGGGGCGCCGCCGCCGGAGGAGCCGCCACCGCCCGAGGAGCCGCCGCCGCCCTGACCGTAATCGTCACCGCCGCCACCTCTACCGCCGCCCTGGCCGTAATCACCGCCACCGCCGCCGCCACCTTCGCCGCGGCCGCCCAGCATGACGAGATTGCCGCGGAAACGCTGCAGCACCACTTCGGTCGAATATTTCTCGACGCCGCTCTGGTCGGTCCATTTACGGGTTTGCAGTTGGCCTTCCAGAAAGACCGTGCTGCCTTTTTTCAGATACCGCTCGCAAACGTCGGCGATTTTCTCATCGAACACGACGACCCGGTGCCATTCGGTCTTTTCCTGCATCTCGCCGCTGTTCTTGTCGCGCCAGCGCTCCGACGTGGCGACCGACAGATTGCACACCTTGCCGCCGTTCTGCATGGTCCGCACTTCCGGATCGCGGCCCAGATTGCCGACGAGGATGACCTTGTTAACGCTGCCTGCCATTAGTTTTCCGTCCCCATTGTCCTGAGTTTCATCTCTATGCTCCGGGCCCCCGCCCGATGGCGTGGCCCGTGAATCAGGGGTGGACTATAGCGGCTGACTTCGCGCCGCGCCAAACTGAATCGCGTGGCGCGTAGAGTAAACATGCGCGCGGGTCCATGCTATGGTGCGCCCATGAGCAAACGCCAACGCACTCCCCAGGAAAAGAAGCGCTTCCGTTATGCGAAGGATTCCGATCCGAACGCCGAATATCCGCACGCTTTTCGCAAATCCTGGCCCAGAAAGAAGGCCCGGATCAAGCAATCGCAACGGCGCGCGGTACGCCAGGATCTGTCGGAACTGATCCAGGGCGAGCAGCCCGAAGAGGTGGAATCGCGGGTCCGGGCGAGGAAAACATTCCGATTGACGAAGTGGCGAGCCCGATCCCTGGGCGAACGGGTTGAGCAGTCGCTTCAGAAGAGGCGCGATACCATCGGCTGGAATAACTTCCGCCAAGGTTATTCACGCACGCTACACCGGAAAAAATTCATCGCTTTCCTCAAAAGCCTGATGGAGGGCGACACGCCGGAATCCGCGCTCCGCAAGGACGTGGTGCGGGGCTGGCTACAGTCGCGGCGCGGCCCCTACCATGCCGACCACCGCCGCCGGTGGCTGGACGCCTTCTTCAAGGACGCGCCCAATTGGGAAAGAAAACTGCTGGACTGGGTGAAAGATTAACATCACGTAACCGTTTCCGGGGGTTACCCGGCCCGCCATCAGCCCCTATATTAACCGGCTCCCGTAGATTCACAGAACGACAGATTCATGCATAAAACGATCAGCGTCCGCGGCGCCCGCGAACATAATCTCAAGGGCGTAGATGTCGACCTGCCCCGCGACCAGCTTGTGGTCATTACCGGGCTCAGCGGTTCGGGCAAGTCCTCGCTCGCCTTCGACACCATCTATGCCGAGGGCCAGCGGCGCTATGTGGAAAGCCTGTCGGCCTACGCGCGCCAGTTCCTGGAACTGATGCAGAAACCCGACATGGACTCCATCGAGGGTCTGTCGCCGGCCATTTCCATCGAACAGAAGACCACCAGCCGCAATCCGCGCTCGACCGTCGGCACGGTGACCGAGATCTACGACTATCTGCGCCTGCTGTTCGCGCGCATCGGCGTGCCCTATTCGCCGGCCACCGGCCTGCCGATCGAAAGCCAGACGATCAGCCAGATGGTCGACCGCATGCTGGCCATGCCCGAGGGAACCCGGCTCTATCTGCTGGCCCCCATCATCCGCGGGCGCAAGGGCGAATACCGCAAGGATCTGCTGGACCTGCAGAAACGCGGCTTCCAGCGGGTCAAGATCGACGGCGAGCTATACGAAATCAGCGAGGCGCCGAAGCTGGACAAGAAGCGCAAGCACGATATCGAGGTCGTGGTGGACCGGGTGGTCGTGCGCGAGGATATCGCCAGCCGTCTGGCCGATTCGCTGGAAATCGCGCTGAAACTGGCCGACGGGCTGGCGATCGCCGAAGTGGCGGATTCCGGCGAGCGCACGATCTTCTCCGAACGCTTCGCCTGCCCGGTTTCCGGCTTTACCATCGACGAGATCGAACCCCGGCTGTTTTCCTTCAACAACCCCTTCGGCGCCTGCCCTTCCTGCGATGGGCTTGGCACGATGATGTATTTCGACCCGGAACTGACCGTTCCCGACGACCGCATGACCCTGGCCGATGGCGCCATAGCGCCATGGGCGAATTCCTCGTCTCCCTATTTCCGCCAGACGCTGGAAGGCATCGTGCGCCATTTCAAGGCCAGCATGCGCGACCCCTTCCACGATCTGCCCGAAGCCGTGCAAAAGGCCCTCCTGGAAGGCACCGGCGATACCAAGATCAAGCTGTCCTACGATGACGGGATGCGCAGCTACACCATCGAGAAACCCTTCGAGGGGGTTATCCCCAACATGGAAAGGCGCTGGCGTGAGACCGACAGCGCCTGGGTGCGCGAGGAACTGGCGAAATACCAGAATATGCATCCATGCGAGGTCTGCGGCGGCCACCGGCTGAAACCCGAGGCGCTGGCGGTGAAAATCCACGGGCTGCATGCGGGCGAAGTCGCGACCATGACCATCGCCGACGCCGGCAAATGGTTCCGGGAGCTATCCGGCCATCTGAACGAAAAACACCGCACCATCGCCGAGCGCATCCTCAGGGAAATCAACGAGCGGCTGGGTTTCCTGAACAATGTCGGGCTGGAATATCTATCGCTGTCGCGTGGATCGGGCACGCTGTCGGGCGGCGAGAGCCAGCGCATCCGGCTGGCGTCCCAGATCGGGTCAGGGCTGACCGGCGTGCTCTACGTGCTGGACGAGCCTTCCATCGGCCTGCATCAGCGCGACAACCAGCGCCTGCTCACAACGCTCAAGCGTCTGCGCGATCTTGGCAATACGGTCATCGTGGTCGAACATGACGAGGACGCCATCCGCACCGCCGACTACCTGGTCGATATGGGGCCGGGCGCCGGCATTCATGGCGGCGAGGTGGTGGCCGCCGGCCTGCCCGAGAAAGTGTTGGCCTGCGCCGAGAGCGTAACCGCGCAGTATATGAGCGGGCGCCGCGAAATCCCCCTGCCCGCGGCCCGGCGATCGGCCAAAAACAATCGATCCCTCAAGATCAAGGGCGCGCGGGCCAACAATCTGCATAATCTGGACGTGGAAATCCCGCTGGGGACCTTTACCTGCGTCACCGGCGTGTCGGGCGGCGGCAAGTCCACGCTGATCATCGAGACCCTGTACAAGGCGCTGGCAAAGCGCCTGAACAACGCCCGCACCCATCCGGGGGCTCACGATTCCATCAAGGGCGCGGAATATCTCGACAAGATCATCGATATCGACCAGTCCCCGATCGGCCGCACCCCGCGCTCCAACCCGGCGACCTATACCGGCGCCTTCACGCCGATCCGCGAATGGTTCGCCGGCCTGCCGGAATCCAAGGCGCGCGGTTATGCCCCGGGCCGGTTCTCGTTCAACGTCAAGGGCGGGCGCTGCGAGGCCTGCCAGGGCGACGGCATGATCAAGATCGAAATGCATTTCCTGCCCGACGTCTACGTTCAGTGCGATCAGTGCAAGGGCAAACGCTACAACCGAGAGACACTGGAAGTTACCTTCAAGAACAAATCAATATCCGATGTTCTTGACATGACAGTCGAGGAAGGCGCCGACTTCTTCAAGGCCATGCCGGCGATCCGCGACAAGATGCAGACGCTGGACCGGGTGGGGCTGGGCTACATCCATGTAGGCCAACAGGCGACGACGCTCTCGGGCGGCGAGGCGCAGCGCATCAAGCTGGCCAAGGAACTGTCCAAGCGGGCCACCGGGCGAACCCTCTATATTCTCGACGAGCCGACCACCGGCCTGCATTTCGCCGACATCGAAAAGCTGCTGGAAGTGCTGCATGAGCTGGTCGAGCATGGCAACACGGTGGTGGTGATCGAGCATAATCTGGAGGTCATCAAGACCGCCGACCATATCATCGACCTGGGGCCCGAGGGCGGCGACGCCGGCGGGCGGATCGTGGCGAAGGGCACGCCGGAGGAAGTGGCGCGCGTGGCCGAAAGCTATACCGGCCAGTACCTTGCCCCCTATCTGCAGCGCCGCGCCGCCGTGAAAAAAAGCGCCTGACACCAATGCTGAAAACCCGCCCCGCCACCTGCATGGAAGACGTGGTCAACTGGACCCTGGGCGAAGGCAAGCATTTGCGTCTGGCACAGTTGATCCCCGGCTTCTGCGAACGCCTGATCGAGGCCGGCATGCCGATTCTGCGCTGTTCGGTCCATATCCGCCAGCTTCACCCGCAATATTACACACGCGGGTTTTTCTGGAATCGAGGCGACGGCAAGGCAACGGAATCCCCGCGCGAGCACGGCATCGAAAATTCCCCGGCCTACCTCGACAGTCCGCTTCGCCGCGTTTACGAAAAGCACGAGGATGTTCGCCGCCGCCTGCTCGACCCCGGGACGCCGCGAGACTTTCCGATTCTGGACGACATGGAACAGCGCGGCGTCACCGACTACCTGGTAAAATGGCTGCCGTTCCGCCAGGGCGTTGATCAGGCCATCACACTGGCGACGGATCACCCGCAAGGGTTCAGCGAAGCCAATCTGGCAATGCTGGACACCGCCCTGCCCGCCTTCGCGGCGGTGGCCGAACTCATAAACCATGAGCGCATGTCGCGGGTGCTGCTGCAGACCTATGTCGGCAAATCGACCGGCAATCGGGTCAACGCGGGCGAAATCAGGCGCGGCGACGTCAGCCGGATCCGCGCGGTGTTGCTGTTCAGCGATCTGCGGGGATTCACGCAATTGTCCGAAACCCTGCCGGGCGAGGCCATCGTCGAACTGCTGAACGAATATTTCGAAACCCTGTCCGCGCCCTTCACCGCGGCTGGTGGCGAGATCCTGAAATTCATCGGCGACGCCGCCCTGGCGATCATGCCGGTTAACGGCGATGGCGACGGGGCCATGCGCGAGACCTGCGAGAAAGCGCTGGTGGCGGCCAGCGAGGCCGTCGCCGCCCTCGCCCGCCTGAACGAAATGCGCCTGCAGGCCGGGAAACCGTGCTTCAGCGCGGGCCTTGCCCTGCATGTGGGCGAGGCGCTCTACGGCAATATCGGCACGCCGGACCGGCTGGATTTCACGGTCGTCGGCCCGGCGGTCAACCTGGTCAGCCGCATCGAGCATTTCTGCTCCGAGGCCGGTCACCCGATGGTCCTCTCAGCCGATTTCGCCCACGCGGTTTCAGCGCCAATGAAAAGCCTCGGCCGCCACGAATTAAAGGGCATCGCCGAGAAGCAGGAGATATTTGCGCCGGGGTGAAAATGCGCCCTCGGTCCATTGACCGCGCCGCCCCGCGCTTCTATCTGTTGGCCATGAGCAACAGCATCAAACCAGTTCACATCATCGGCGGCGGCCTGGCCGGGTCCGAGGCCGCCTGGCAGCTTGCGCGCGCCGGGGTTCCCGTGGTCCTGCATGAGATGCGGCCGGTGCGCGAGACCGACGCCCATCAGACGGAGGGGCTGGCGGAACTGGTCTGTTCCAACTCATTCCGGTCCGACGACATGGAGTTCAACGCGGTCGGATTGCTGCATGAGGAAATGCGGCGCTGCGATTCGCTGATCATGGCCGCGGCGGGCGAGCATAGCGTGCCGGCCGGCGGCGCGCTGGCGGTGGACCGCGATGAGTTCAGCCAAGCGGTGACGGCGGCGCTGGAAGCCGAACCGTTGATCGAAATTCAGCGCGAGGAGATCGCCGGCCTGCCGCCGGCGGACTGGGATTCGGTGATCGTCGCCACGGGGCCCCTCACCTCTCCGGCTTTGTCGAAGGCGGTGCTGGAATTGTCGGGCGAGGAATCGCTGGCTTTCTTCGACGCCATCGCGCCGATCGTCCATAAGGACAGCATCGATTTTTCGAAGGCCTGGTTCCAGTCGCGCTACGACAAGGGCGACGGCAAGGACTACATCAACTGCGCCATGGACGAGGCCCAATACGAGGCCTTCATCGACGCGCTGCTGGCCGGCGACATGACCGAGTTCAAGGACTGGGAGAAGGACACCCCCTATTTCGAGGCCTGCCTGCCGATCGAGGTAATGGCCGAGCGCGGGCGCGAGACCTTGCGCTTCGGACCGATGAAGCCGGTCGGGTTGACCGATCCGAATAGCGACAGGCGCTCGCACGCGGTGGTGCAGCTACGCCAGGACAACGCGCTGGGCACGCTCTACAACATCGTCGGTTTCCAGACGAAGCTGAAACATGGCGCACAGGCCACCATTTTCCGGATGATCCCGGGGCTGGAGAATGCCGAATTCGCGCGCCTGGGCGGCATTCACCGCAATACCTTCCTGAACAGCCCGCGCCTGCTGGACGGCGTCATGCGGCTGAAGGCCGACCCGCGGATGCGTTTTGCCGGCCAGATTACCGGGGTCGAGGGCTATGTGGAATCGGCCGCCATGGGGCTTATCGCCGGGCGGTTCGCGGCGGCCGAGCGACTGGGCGTGACGATCGTGCCGCCGCCGCCGACCACGGCGATGGGCGCGCTGCTGGCCCATATCACCGGCGGCGCCGATGCCGCGACCTTCCAACCGATGAATGTGAATTTCGGCCTGTTCCCGCCGGTCCCCCCGCCCGAGGGCAAGCGCAAGATCAAGGGCCGCGACCGCAAGAAGGCGATGAGCGACCGCGCGCTGGTGGATCTGGCTAAATGGTTGGGCAGAGTCCGCGCGGCGGCGGCGGAGTAAATTTCAGATACGGCCGGTGAGCGCGGGGATCATCAGGCGCCAGGCGCGCCAGGGTAGCGGCCGCATGTTTCGTTCGTCGAAGGGATCGTGGCCCGTCGCGGCCAGCCGTTTCAGATAGCCCCGCGCCAGGATCGCCGGCAAGAGCACGGGTTTCGCCTTAGCACTGGTTTTCACGCGTGGATCATTAATATTATTCAATGCAATAACCGCTATTTCTTCAACTGTTTTACACAGTTCGTCCGAACGTCTCAGGCTCTGTAATTTCGCAAGGGTCAGGCCGTGTTTATCCATGAGGTCGCGCGGCAACGGCGCCCGGCCGGTCACCAGCAGATGCCGCAGGCCCCGCACCGTCCCGGTCAATGCCCAGGCGGTGCCGACCGCCGCCGCGGCCTTTTCGAGGCTGTGATCCTGTTCACCCAGAATACGCAGGGCAAGAAGGTTCAATGCTCCCGACGTGGCGTCGGCATAGGCCACCAGATCTTTCATGCTGGCCAGGGGGGCGGGATCGAAATCCGCCTCGCGCGCATCGATGATGCGATCGAAGAATTGCCGGGGCAGATCGTGGCGTTTGATCGCCGCGGCCAGAGGCTGAACCACCTGGTGGCGGCGTGGCTCGCCCTCGTAACATTCGGCGATGACGTCGCGCCACCATTGCAGGCGGATCAATCCCAGCGCGGGCTCGGAAACCGCCTCGCGGCCGCGGGCCAGTTCCAGATTGAAAGCATACAGCGCCAGCAAATCCGCGCGATGCGTCGCCGGCGCGAACAGCGCGGTTACGTAACGGTCCGAATCGAGGGTCTCGACCTGCGCCGCGCAGTAGGCGTGATCGTTTTCCATTTATCAGGCGCCGGGCAGCGCGATCAGGGCGGCGGCGGCGCGGCGGCCTTCGGTCAGGAGGACGTTGAAGGTGCGGCAGGCGGCGCCTGTGTCCATGGGTTCCAGCACCACGCCGCGTTCGCGCAGCGCCGTCCGCAGATCGCGCGGCGGCAGCGCCATGGCCTGCCCGCAGCCCAGCAGCAGGACATCCACCGGCGGCGTCGCGGACAGGATCGCCTCGAAACCATCAATGCCGATATCTGGGAATTCAGTCACCGCCCAGGGCAGCGTGCGGTCCGGCAGGACCAGCACCGACCCGTTATGGACAACGCCCGCAATGCGAAACAAACCCGGCCCGTAGCCATTGATGATCTGGCTGCCTTCGGGGACGGCGGGCGTTATGTCCATTAGTTATTCCCTAGTGGTCTGTATCAGGCATATTGCACCCATGGGATCGTGTTTCCCGTTTCCCCGGCAGGAGGGTGTGCGCGGGCGATGCTTGCGCATCGTCAAGCGCACCCGACGCATCGGGGGGGCGGGAAACGCGACCCTTCGGGCGGCCTTGCGAGCCCGCCGGCCGCGTTGCGTGCCACTTGCGATGCCCGGCATCGCGGCGCGACCCGCGCCTTGCTGGTAGATCTCGCAAGACCGTCCCATGTATGCAATATGCCTGATACAGACCACTAGGCTGGGTTCAGCCGGCGGCCTCCGGGCTTGCGATGGCGTCCTCCTTGCCCGTGCCCCGGTCGATGTCCAGGTAAAGCAGGACCGGCACGGCCAACGCGATCGAGGAATAGGTACCGATCACGACGCCCCAGATCAGCGCGATACTGAAGCCGCTTATGACCTCGCCGCCGAAGAAGAACAACGCGCCCAGGGCCAGCAGGGTCGTGACACTGGTGATCGTCGTGCGCGCGAGGGTTTCGTTAATCGACAGGTTGAACAGTTCAACCAATGACAATTTCTTGTATTTCCGCAGGTTCTCGCGAACCCGGTCGAACACGACCACCGTATCGTTGATCGAATAGCCGGCGATGGTCAAAACCGCGGCCACGGTGGCCAGGTTGAACTCCAGTTGGAGCAGCGCGAACAGGCCGATTGTGGTCAGTACGTCATGGATCAGCGCGATGATCGCCGCAATGCCGAACTGCCATTCGAAGCGGAACCAGATATAGACCAGAATCGCCAGGATCGCCGACCCAACGGCCAGTAAGGCGGCTTCCTGCAATTCCGCGCCGACGGTAGGACCGACGGTCTCGGTCCGGCGGTACTCGGCGATATGCTCGCCCATGGCGCTGCGAATGATGGTGATGGCCTTCTGCTGGGCCTCGTCGCCACCTTCCTGCCGCTGCACCCGGATCAGAACCACATCCGGACTGCCGAATTCCTGCAAACTTACATCACCGAGGCCGAGCGCCCCGAGATCGGAACGCATCTTCGATACATCCGCGGGCCCGTCCGTTTTGACTTCCAGCAGAATACCGCCAAGAAAATCAATGCCCAGATTCAGGCCGGTACCCAAGGCCAGACCGAGAGATCCCAAGACCAACGCCGCGGAAAAGGCAAAGGCGATCAAGCGCTTGCCAATAAAATTTATAGCGGTGTTTTCCGGGACAATACGCAGTTTTTTCATGACTTTATCCTGTCCCTTAGATCGGCAATTCGGCCGGGCGGCGTTTGCGCACCCAGATTACGACCATCAGGCGGGTTACCATGATCGCGGTGAACATGGAGGTTACGATACCAATCATCAACGTAACCGCGAACCCCTTGACCGGCCCCGAACCGAAGATGAACAGCAGCAGCGCCGCGATGAAGGTGGTCAGGTTGGCGTCGATAATAGTGGTGATGGCGCGCTTGTAACCGGCGTCGATGGCGTTAACGGGCGTCCGCCCTGCCCTGGCCTCTTCGCGAATCCGCTCGAAGATCAGCACGTTGGCATCCACCGCCATGCCAATCGTCAACACGATGCCAGCGATACCGGGCAGGGTCAGCGTCGCCTGAAACAGCGACAAAGCGCCCAGAATAAGTGCAATATTGAAGGTCAGCGCGATATCCGCCAGTGTTCCGAACAGCCCATAGGCTGCCACCATGAAAGCCAGAACGAGAATCATCCCGAGGATGCTGGCAATCTTGCCGGAGTCGATGGAATCCTGGCCGAGGCCCGGCCCGACCGTGCGCTCTTCGATAACAATCAGCGGCGCGGGCAAGGCGCCGGCGCGCAGCAGGATCGAGAGGTCGCGGGTTTCGGTGGACGTAAAGTTGCCGGTGATCTGGCCGCTGCCACCCATGATGGCTGAGCGAATTACCGGCGCGCTGATAACTTTACCGTCGAGAACAATGGCAAAAATTCTGCCCACATTATCCCGCGTGGCCTTTGCGAATTTCTGACCGCCAACACCGTCAAACCGGAAACTGACCGCCGGCTGATTGTTCTGGTCGAAGGTGGACTGGGCATCGACCAGGTTTTCGCCGCTCACGATGACCCTGCGTTCGAGCAAGTATTTGATCTGCGGATTGTCGGCAGATACGACGATTTCGTGACCTGGTGGCACACCTCTCGACTGCGCCTCTTCCAGGGTCAAGGTCTTGCTCTGGAAGCGGAAGGTCATTTTGGCGGTATCACCGATCAGCCTCTTGATTTCCTCGGGGTCTTCAACACCGGGCAACTGAATCAGAATGCGGTCTGAACCCTGACGTTGAATCAGTGGTTCCTTGGTTCCGCTTTCGTCAATGCGTCGACGAACAATTTCAATAGACTGTTCCAGCGTCCGGTTCTGGATCGCGGTGACTTCCTGCTCGGTATAGCTCAGTGAGAAACTGCCTCCCTCGCCCACTTCGACCACCATATCGGGGACGGCGCCACGCATCAGCCCGGCCACCTCGTCGGCGCGAGCGGGATCGAGTATCCTGAACTTGATCGCGGTATCTTCGACATGGGGCGCGGGTTTATAGTTAACCTTGGGTTTGGCTTCCCGAAGAAGTACGTTGCGTACCGCATCGACCGTGCTCTCAAGCCGTTCCGCGATAACTTCATCGCCCTGAACTTCGACCAGCAGATAGGAACCGCCCCGCAGATCAAGGCCGAGGCTGACCTGACTGCCCAGCCCGAAGTAGGGTAGCGCGGTCTGTATTGCTTTCGCCGTTTCTTTAGAAACGAAGTTGGGCGCGGCGTAGATTACGCCCAGCGCGCAGACGATGATGACCATCGCCTTTTTCCAGGTTGGGAAAAACAGCATGCGGCGTTGCTCCGGTCCTGGTTATTTCTTGCTGTCGTCGTTGGCGGCGCCACCGACGGGTTCGCTCTTGCTGCGCACGTCCATCAGGGTGCTGCGCAGGGCGTGCACGCGCATGCCTTCCGCCAACTCGACGATGACCTCGTCATTGTCGTCATCGACTCGCACGACGGTGCCGATCAGGCCGCCGCCGGTCACCACGCGATCGCCGCGCCGGGTGGAGGCCACCTGTTCGCGGTGCGCCTTCATCTTCTGCTGCTGCGGCCGGATGAGCAGGAAATACATGATGCCGAATATGGCGACCAGCGGCACCAGCGACATAATGAAATCGCCACCCCCGGCGGGCGCGCCCTCGGCCTGTGCCCATGCTGTTGAAATAAGCATTCTAAACCCCCTTCTATTCTGTCATCCAGCGCCGCCCCGGACCTGTCCAGATTGGCGAATCGCCGGACTATAACGACCCGGGCCGTGAATACCAAGGCTCGTCGATAATGATCCGGCATATGTTTGACGACGGGACGGCATGTGTTATCTCTCCGCGTCGCGTTCGGCGACATATAGGGATAGATTGAGCTTTAGAGAACCCCCATGACGCTGGAAAACGACCTTTTGCAAAGAATTGCCGAAGCGCTGGAGCGCCTGGCCCCCGCGCTACCCGCGCAACCCGACCTGGACAGCGCCGAGGCGTTCGTCTGGCGGGCCGATATCGGACTACTGGAAGCGGTCGCCAGCGTCAATCGCGTCGATATCGGATTGCTGCAGGGCATCGACCACCAGGCCGACCAACTGTTGGAAAACACAACGCGTTTTGCCAACGGCTTTCCGGCCAACAACGCGCTGTTGTGGGGCGCGCGCGGGTCGGGCAAGAGCTCACTGGTCAAGGCGGTGCACGCGCAAGTCAACGGGGGCGGCCCCGGCGGCCTGCTGCTGGTGGAGATTCACCGCGAAGACGTTGACTCATTGCCCCGGCTGCTGACCTTCCTGCGCGAAACCGCCCGGCGCACCATCCTGTTCTGCGACGACCTGTCCTTCGACGACACCTCGGACACCAGTTACAAATCGCTGAAGGCGGTGCTGGAGGGCGGCATCGAGGGCCGCCCGGGCAATGTCATTTTCTACGCGACTTCGAACCGCCGCCATTTGATGCCGCGCGACATGATCGACAATGAACGCTCGACCGCCATCAATCCTTCCGAGGCGGTCGAGGAAAAAGTCTCGCTATCCGACCGGTTCGGCCTTTGGCTCGGTTTCCACAATTGCGACCAGGAAACATATTTTGCGATGATCGGCGGCTATGTGGCCCATTACGGCCTGAAGATCGCCGAGGAAGAATGGCGCGCCGGGGCGGTGGAATGGTCCATGACCCGTGGCGCGCGCTCGGGCCGTGTTGCCTGGCAATATATCCAGGAACTCGCCGGCCGCCTGGGGCAACCGCTGGAGTAGCGGGCTGAATCTCCGCATATATCCCCTTGACCTATGTAGCTCCAATCCCTATATGTAAGGGGTAAGGAGATAGAGATATGGCTAAGGGCTTCACGATTACTGATTTTTTCCACCGCTTCCCAACCGATGAAGCGTGCCTGGATCACCTTATGAACACCCGTTATGGCATGGAGGGCGAATGCCCGAAGTGTGAGAAGCACACCAACTGGTCTCGTATCCGCAAGGAACCGGCTTATCAGTGCCAGTGGTGCGGCCATCACATTCACCCGATGGCTGGCACACCGTTTGCCAAAACCCGCACGCCGCTGCAAAAGTGGTTTTATGTCATGTATCTGTTCACCACGACGCGCAACGGCGTTTCCGCGAAGGAAATCCAGCGCCAGCTTGGCGTGACGTATAAAACCGCGTGGCGCATCGGGCATGAAATCCGCAAATACATGGGTTTCGTTGACGGCGATCCGATGTTGACCGGGCATGTTGAGGCCGACGAAGCGTGGATCGGCGGGAAAACGAGCGGCAGGGCGGGCTATTCCAAGAAATCCATCGTGTTCGGCATGGTCGAGCGTGGCGGCAATGTCCGCACCGCGCCGGTCAAGGGCCGGTCGCGCTTCCATATCGAGCCTCACATCACCGCTAAAGTCGAGCCGGGCACGATCATCAGCACCGACAGCTTTCCGGTATACGACATCCTTCCCGATCTCGGATACGAGCATGGCGCGGTCAACCATTCGGCCAAGCAATGGACGGACGGCATCCATCACACCAATACCATCGAGGGCTTCTGGGCGTGGCTGAAACGCGGCATCAACGGTACTCATGTCTGGGTGTCCAAGAAGCATTTGCCCTCGTATCTTGGCGAGTTCGAATTCCGCTTCAATCTTCGGAAGCAGCCGGAGTTGATGTTTGACCTTCTGGTGCAGGCTTTCCCGAGGCCATAGCGTCCAGCAGCCGGTCGAAAACCTCTTCATTCCCCTCGGAAGGATGCTCCTTGCAGAACTGCTTTAGCTGATCCTGCTTGCGGGCTTCTTCGATGCTTAGGTGTTTACCACGCGCCATCACAATCCATCTTCCGGCAAATCAAACCAATGATATGTGACTTGCCCGCTTTTGGAATCGTAGTTGATTGTAATATCCATATTTTTTGATATTTTGTATTTTTCGTTTCCAAGTCGCCCATATAAAATATCAACCTCAAGCGAAGCGTCGAGCGCCGACTTCGGAATTTTCAATGCGATGGGACCATCCCTAAAAAGTGAATTGGTCCCTGACTCTATGACGCTTCCCATGTTTATTAAATTCTTCTGTGCCGAAAGGGTTTTGTCGGCAGTCGTTCTTATCGTCTCAACACGGTATGATATTGGAAATTCTGCATTATTTTTCAGCCGCAACCCAATCTGGACAGTATCTAAATTCTTGCCATCGCCGGTCTTATCAGCAGCAATATAAAGGCCGTCGAATGCCACTTTATCTTCGGGATTGCGGGAATAATTCCATCGCGAAACCCCCAAAACGATCCAGATAGAGCACATAAAAGCAAACAGCGTACCAACAGCCAAATATCCTAACGGCAAGCCCTGCAGCCAAAGCAGTGCCGCTGACCCAACGGTCAACACAATAGGCCACAGCCATGTACTGACCGCCCCCTGGATAAACCCGCGACCAATGGTCGCCGGAAGCCAATCGAATTTTGATGACATACCCACACACTCCCTTTTCCATACACGGAAGTCATATCATGACTCCTTTCCCGTGTACATAGGAGAGGGGGATATATGCGTGAATCTCTACTAGTAGAGTCTCGTGCCGACGACCGGCGCCAATCAGTTGCTCGCCGACTTGCGGGGCAGGTAGCGCAGGGGGTCGACTGCCTTTCGGCCCTTGCGGACCTCGAAATGCAGTTGTGGCGAACCGACACTGCCGGTGCTGCCGACCCGGGCGATCGCCTGGCCTTTTTTGACCTTGGCGCCGCGCCCGACCAGCAGCGCTTCGTTATGGGCATAGGCCGTCATATAGCCATCCGCATGCTTGACCAGAAGCAGATTGCCAAACCCTCGCAACTCGTTGCCGGCATAGGCAACAACGCCATTTTCCGCCGCCTTCACGGTTGTCCCGCGCTTGGCGCTGATATTGATGCCGTCATTATGCTGACCGGCCTGCTGGCCGCCGAAACGGGAAATCAGTTTGCCTTGAACCGGCCAGAGAAAAGTCGAACTGGCGCGGGCCGGCGGCTTGGGCAATGCCGCAATCTGTTTAGGGGTCGCCTTGACCGCGGGCGGTGGTGTCGGCGCGGGTGCCGGACTTGCCGCTGGCGCGGGCGCGGTTTTTGGACTTGCCACGGGCGCCGGCGCGCCAAGTACTTCGACATCGACCGTGCCACCCGCCGCGGGCCGCGGACTGGCGTCGGCCACCCGGGTACCGGCCACGGCCGGGATCACCAGTTCCTGGCCGATGACGATCGTATAGGGCGCGGCAATGCCGTTGGCGCGCGTCAACTCGCTTATGGGAACGTCGTAGGCGCGCGAAATGCTGTAGACGGTTTCGCCCTTGATCACCCGGTGCCCACGGCGATTCGGGATGGTCAGGTTTTCACCGACCTTCAGCAGATAGGGCGGGGTCAATCCATTGCTTTCGATGATGGCGCGAACGGGGACGCCGTAAAGACGCGAGACCGCATAGACGGTATTACCGCGCTCTACCCTGTGCAGGCCGCTGGCCGGCACCGGAATGGCCGGCGTGCCAGGCGCAGGAACAACGGCAAATGGCGTTTGCGGATCCGTCTCCACCGGTTGGACCGCCACGGGCTGCGCGCGCGAGGAAGCTTTGCGCTTGCTCTTGTCAAAGAACATGCCGCAAGCGCTGGTGACCAGCGCCAGGCCGGTCAGCAACGCAATAGCAGGCGCGAATCGAATCAGTCTGCGAATCATCCCGGGACTATATGCTTTTTTCCCCGTTTCGGGAACAATGCCAATACTCGCCGACAATCAGCCGGACAGCGGTTCGGCCGCGCGGTCGGATACCAGGGGGACGAATTTAACCGGGCCCAGATCGTCGATATCCAGCCCGTCTTCCTGGCGGCAAACCCTGACGATGCGCTGGTTTTCCGGGTCGTCGCCGATCGGCACCACCATGATGCCGCCGACGGATAACTGGGCGGACAGCCGGGGCGGTATATCGATGGCGGCCGCGGTAACCAGGATGCGCTCGAACGGCGCCTGTTCGGGCCAGCCCTTCGAGCCATCCCCGAGGCGCGCCGTCACATTGCGCCGCCGCAAGGTTTCCAGCCGCGATTCGGCCTGTTGCAACAGCTCGCGATGCCGCTCGATCGTGTAAACGCGGCGGCACAGATAAGACAGGATTGACGTCTGATAGCCCGATCCGGTGCCGATCTCCAGCACCTTCATGCGTTCGTCCAGTTCCAGCGCCTGGGTCATGCGCGCCACCACCGCGGGCTGGCTGATCGTCTGGCCGCAATCGATCGGCAGGGCAACATTGTCCCAGGCCTGGTGCTGGAACGGGCGCGGCACGAACATGTCGCGGGGCACGCGCTCCATGGCCTCCAGCAACCGGTCGTCGTCGATTCCCTCGCCGCGCAATTCCAGGACCAGCCGCGCCCTGAATTCCTCGGCGTTCATTCGAAGATATCCCGCAGGGATTTCAACGCGCCGTCATGGGTGAGGTCCACATGCAGCGGCGTCACGGAAACCGCTCCATCCTTGATGGCGTGATAGTCGGTATCGTCATGGCGCAGAAGTTCGCCCTCATGCTGCGGCCCGATCCAGTAATACTTGTTGCCTCGCGGGTCGGTAAGACCGATCAGATTATAGTCCGATTCGCGCCGTCCCTGCGATACGATTCGCACACCGGTTATCTGTTCGGGCAGCAGGTTCGGGAAATTGACATTCATGAAGACGTCCCGCGGCCAGGCGGCGGAGACCAGTTTTTGCAGGACCGCCGGCGCGTGCTCCTCGGCGGCGCCCCAGTGAATCGTCTCCCCGTGCCGGGCGGCCAGACTGAAGGCGATGGCGGGCACCCCCAACAGGGTCGCCTCCATCGCCGCGGCGACCGTGCCGGAATAGGTGACGTCCTCGCCTATATTGGCGCCCCGGTTTACCCCCGACAGCACCAGGTCGGGTTTCTCGCCCCCCATGATCTGTTCGATGGCGAACAGCACGCAGTCGGTCGGGCTGCCATCCACGGCATGGTGGCGTTCCGAGAGTTTCCGGTGACGCAACGGGCGAGAAAGGGTCAGAGAATGGCCGGCGCCGCTTTGTTCGGTTTCCGGCGCCACCACCCAGACTTCTTTCGAAAAGCGTTGCGCCACGCGCTCAAGAACTTTCAGTCCCGGCGCATTGATACCATCGTCGTTGGTGACCAGGATGCGGGCGCCGGCAAGTTCCAGGGGTGGTTCGAACATTGACGGGACGCTCACGCGACGATTTTCGTCAGGCCTCCCATATAGGGGCGCAGCACTTCGGGGACCGTGATCGACCCGTCCTCGTTCTGATAGTTCTCCAGCACCGCGATCATGGCGCGGCCGACCGCCACGCCCGAACCGTTGAGGGTATGGGGAAAGCCCGTGCCCTTCTCGCCTTGTGTCTTGAAGCGCGCGCCCATGCGGCGCGCCTGGAAATCCCAACAATTGGAGCAGCTTGAAATTTCACGAAAGCGGCCCTGTCCGGGCAGCCAGACCTCGATATCGTAGGTCTTGCGCGCCCCGAAACCCATATCGCCGGTGCACAGCTTCACGACCCTGTAGGACAGGCCCAGCCGCTTCAGCACTTCCTCGGCGCAGTTGGTCATGCGCTCCAGCTCGTTCTCGGACTCGTCGGGATGGGCGATGCTGACCATCTCCACCTTGCTGAACTGATGCTGGCGAATCATGCCGCGCGTGTCCTTGCCGGCGGCGCCCGCTTCCTCGCGAAAGCATGGCGTCCAGGCGGTGACCCGAATCGGCAGGTCTCCGGCATCGACAATTTCGTCCGCCATCAGGTTGGTCAACGGCACCTCGGCGGTCGGGATCAGCCAGAACCCGTCCTCGGTATGGAACAGATCGGAGGCAAACTTCGGCAATTGCCCCGTGCCATACATGGCGTTGTCCTTGACCAGATAAGGCGGCAGGATCTCCATATAACCGTGCTCGACCGTATGCAGATCCAGCATAAAGCTGGCGAGCGAGCGCTCCAGCCGCGCCAGCGCACCGCGCAGCACCACGAAGCGCGCGCCGGACATCTTGGCGGCCAGATCGAAGCTCATCAGCCCCAGCCCCTCGCCCAGGTCGAAATGCTCCTTCGCCGGAAAATCGGGGCGGGCGGGCTCGCCGTAACTGCGGATTTCCTCGTTATCGTACTCGTCGTCGCCAACCGGCACGTCCGGCGCCGCCAGGTTCGGCAGGCCGGACAGGATATCGTTCAGCTTTGCGCCGACATCGCGTTCCTGGGCTTCGAGGGTGGCGATCTTGTCCTTCAGTCCCTGGACCTCGGTCACGAGGCCATCGGCATTCTCGCCCTTCTTCTTCTTCTCGCCGACCTCGCGCGAGGCTTCGTTCCGACGCTGCAATAAATCCTGCAGTTCGGTCTGCAGCCTGCGGCGTTCGGCGTCGAGTTCGAGCAGTTTGGCCGATTGCGGCGGATACCCGCGCCTGGCCATGCCGGCGTCGAACTCTTTTGGCAATTCGCGGATGGATTTAAGGTCGTGCACGTCGAATCCCTGACATGATGAATGCGCGGGCGTTTATACGCAACGATACGCCGTGCGTCCAGTTTTCGGGACGAATCAGCAGATTAATCGGTCTTGTCCTTGTCAGACTCGTCACTCGATACCGCTCCGTCGTCATCCAGGTCGTCGCCATCCGTGTCATCATCGTCGTCATCGTCGTCCCACTCGTCGGGATCGTCGGTCACGCCAGCTTCGATCCGCTTTTTCTCGACCATGCGGGCGCTGATGATGGAAATTTCGTAAAGGAAGATGATGGGAAGCGCCAAGCCGATCTGGCTCAGGGGATCGGGCGGCGTCAGGATCGCCGCCGCCACGAAGGCCAGCACGATGGCGTAGCGGCGTTTTTCTCGAAGTCCCTTTGCGGTCACCAGTCCGGCCCTCGCAAGTAGAGTCAGTACCACCGGCAATTCAAAACTGATGCCGAAGGCGAAAATCAGACGCATGGACAGCGCCAGATAGTCGGCCACTCGCGCCTCAAGCTGAATTTTCGCAGTATTGGCGCTGCCAGCATTCTCACCGTAATTATAGAAGAAATCCCAGGCTACCGGCATGACGACGTAGTAAACGAACGCGGCGCCCGCAAAAAACAGGAACGGTGTGGCGGCCAAAAAAGGCAAGAAGGCGCGTTTTTCGTTCTTGTACAGACCTGGCGCGACAAACATCCAGAGTTGGCTGGCGATCAGCGGAAAGGCCAGAAACAGCGCAGCGAAGAATGCAATCTTGATGTCGGTAAAGAACTTTTCTTGCAGCGCGGTAAATATGAACCTGCGTTCCTCCAGATCGCCGTCCGAGATCCAGATATTGACCAGTGGCTGGGTTAGGAAGCTGAAGAGGTCGCCCGCGAAATAGAAACAGATGAAAAATACGACGATCAGGCCGACAGCGGAATAAATCAGTCGCTGGCGCAACTCGATCAGGTGATCGAGCAATGGCATTTTCGTTTCGCTGGAATCCTCCATCACGCGCTTTTACCCTTTTGGGCCGCGGTCTTTTTGGCGGCGGTCTTTTTGGGCTTATCCGCCGGAGGCGGCGGGGGCGCGGATTCCTCAATGGCCGCGGCGACATTCTGCGTATCCGAACTTTCGCGCGGGTCTTCCTTCAGGGAGGTTTCTATGTCGCGTACCGATTCGGTTACCTCGCCCGTCGGGTCGATGGAGTTTTCCAACTCGCCGGCGAAATCCCTGGATGCGGTCTTTTCGATATCCTTCTTCAAATCGTCGAGTTCCGACTCGCGGGCTAATTCATCGATGCCGCTCTGGAATTCGCTGGCCATGCCGCGCACCTTGCGCATGATCTGGGTCACCGTGCGCAGGACACGGGGAATCTCCTTGGGCCCGACCACGAGGATCGTGATCAAGGCAATTATCGAAAGTTCGACCCAACCGATATCGAGCATCGCGGCGACTTAATCCTGTAACGATGGAAGAGCGGGAAACGCCGGGATCAGCCGTTGGCCGCCTTGTCCTTATCGGCCTCGGCCTTTTCGGGCTCAGGCGCCTTGGGCGTGGCGTCGGCTTCGATTTCCTTCTTCTCCTCGGAATCGTCGTCGTCTTCCTTCATGCTCTTCTTGAAGTTTTTGAGGCCCTTGCCAAAATCGCCCATCAGCCGCGAAACCTTGCCGCCGCCGCCGAACAGAACCAAAACGACGGCCAGAACAATCAGCCAATGCCAGATGCTAAACGTACCCATATTACTTCCTCGCTGTGGCGCGCCGCCGGCGCCCCGTGGTTTTTGAGCGGCGGATCATTGCAGAAAGCCTTCGCTCCCGCAACGCCCCCGCCGTGACTAAAGTCTATTTAATGTCGATGGCCGCAAAAACAAAGGCTTGACTGGTATCCAGCGTGACGGAAAGCTGCCGACCCTCTTCCGGCAGCGAGCGGCCCGGCGCGCGCGCATGCAGATGCAGCCCGGTTACCGTGCCGTCCTCGACGGACAAATGAATCAGGCTGGAACGCCCCAGCATGCGCGATGTAATCACCCTCCCGCGCGGGCCATCCAGGGTCTCGGACAGTTGCAGGGCCTCAGGCCGGATCAGGATTTCAGCCGCCATGCCCTCCTCCAGGTCGCCGGCCGGCAGCAATCCGAACGGTGTATCGACCTGGCCGTCCAGAACATTCGCCGACAGCCGATTGACCTCGCCAAACAACTGCGCGACGAAGGCCGAGGCCGGGCGGCAATAAAGATCGTCCGGGGTTCCGGTCTGCTGGATACGCCCATCGCGCATCACCGCAATCCGGTCCGCCATGAACATGGCTTCTTCCGCATCGTGGGTGACCATCAGCGTGGCGGCCCGGCTTTCCATCAGGGCATGCAGGGTTTGATCGCGCACCCGGTCGCGAAGCCGCGCATCCAGGCCCGAGAAAGGCTCGTCAAGCAGCACCACGGACGGTCCCGCCACCAGGGCGCGGGCCAGGGCCACACGCTGTTGCTGCCCCCCGGACAGCATATGGGGGAAGCGGTCCGCCTGATCGGCCATGCCGACGTCGCCCAGCGCCCGCAAGGCCCTCGCCTCGCGGTTCGCGGACGCCACGGATTGAAGCCCGAAGGCGACATTGTCGACCACCGACAGATGCGGGAACAATGCGTAATCCTGAAACACCAGCCCCACGCCGCGCGATTCGGGCGGGATCGACATGCCGTCGCCCGCCACCAGCTGTCCGGCGATCGAAATTTCGCCATCCTGCAAAGCCTCCAGCCCCGCGGCCAGGCGCAAGACGGTGGTCTTGCCACAGCCCGACGGACCGAGCAGGCACATCACCTCGCCCTCGCCTATGGCAAGGCTCAACCGGTCGACTGCCAGAATATCGCCGTAACGATGGCTGACCTCGCGCAGATCGAGCGCGGGGGTTGCCCCGGCGCTGTCTTCCACGGTGCGGATCGCGGCGTCACCCATCGGAACGGCTCAAATCGGCGCGCCCGGGCAAGTCACCGGACTCATCGTCCTCGTCGAGCGTGGCTTCCAGAAAATCTTCCAGATCTTCCTCGTCTTCTTCCCTGTCCCCCTGGAACAGGTCGCCCTCGCGCATGGCGATGGAGGAGACACCGGCGCGGCGGTCCAGCAGGCCGGCCGCCTTCAACTCATCGATGCCGGGCAGCGCGTCCAGCGCTTCCAGCCCGAAATAGTCCAGGAAGGATTCGGTTGTGCCCCAGGTTATCGGCCGACCCGGCACCCGGCGGCGCCCCTTGGGTTTTATCCAGCCAGCCTCCAGCAGAATATCCAGCGTCCCCTTGCTTAGCGCCACGCCGCGGATTTCCTCGATTTCGGCGCGGGTCACCGGTTGCTGGTAGGCGATAATCGCCATGGTTTCCACGGCCGCGCGTGACAGCTTGCGCGGCACCTCGCGTTCCAGCGTGAAGAAGGGGGCCATGTCGGGCGCGGTGCGGAAGGCCCAACCCTTGCCGCGCTGGACCAGATTGACGCCCCGGTTAGCATACAGCCCCTGCAAATCCTCTAGCAATGGCCCCAGTTCCGCTCCCTCGGGCAGGCGCGACAGCAGGATGTTTTCACTCAGCGGCTCGGCGCTGGCGAACAATATCGCCTCCAGACGGCGCAATAATTCAAACCGTTCCACGCTCATTTGGCTCTCCGGGACGTCCTGATATAGACCGGGGCGTATGGATCGCTCTGTTGAATTTCGATCTGCCCGTTGCGGGCAAGCTCTAGCGTGGCGACGAAGGTGGAGGCAAGCGCCGATCGCGTCAACAGTTTGTCTTTCAGACCGGCGGGCAGGAATCCGGACAGCACCGTCCAGTCCGGCAGGTCGCCTACAAGCGCCCGCAAACGCACCAATGCGTCCTCGATCGAATAAAGGCCGGTCGGCGCGATATGCAACGTGGCGCCTTCCTGGCGGCCGTGCTGGCGCGCATAGGCGCGCAAGATATCGTACAGCGAGACTTCGAAGGAGGCGTGATTTTCGATTTTCAGCGACTCCGTCTCGCCGCGCCTGAAGAATGCCTGGCCCAGCAGTGGCCGGTCGAACAGCTTGGCGCCGGCTTCCTTCATCGCCCCCAGCCTTTGCAGCTGGAAGGCCAGCATGGCGGCCATCTCGGCGCCACTGGGTTCATCGTCGCCAGGCGGCGCCGGCAACAGCAGCCGGGACTTCAGATAGGCCAGCCAGGCCGCCATCACCAGATAGTCGGCCGCCAGTTCCAGCCGCAAATCACGTGCCTGGGCGATGAAATCGAGATATTGTTCGGCCAACGCCAGAATGGAGATCCGGGTCAGGTCAACCTTCTGGTCGCGTGCCAGCGCCAACAGCACGTCGATCGGCCCCTCGTAACCCTCGATATCGAGCAGCAGTCTGTCGCCGCCAGCCAGATCGTAATCCGGGCTATCTTCCTCGAACGGATCCGGGGTTGTTTTGTCGGTATCGTCGTCGGCGATCATCGCGCTAGCCTATATGCCCGGTGACATAGAATAACAGATTAGCCATCAGGCTTGCAGGCCCCGAAATCAACCATTCGCCAATCGGTAAATGGATACCCGCTTTCTCGGCGAGCGACGGCAGCACGAAGAACATCCCCAGCACGATCAGAAATCCAAATCGTTCCAGCGATTCCAGTTTTACAGCCTGCCGGTGAGGCAGCATGCCGACGGCGACCTTGCCCCCGTCAAGCGGCGGCAGGGGGATCATATTGAATACCGCCAGCACAATATTCAACCAGATGGAATTAAACAGGGTCTCTTCAGCCCATTCCCCTATATCACCCGATAAAAAGGGCACGAGATAAAGCAGAATCGCCGAGACGAAAGCGATCACCATGTTCGCCGAGGGGCCGGCGGCCGCGACCAGCATCATATCGCGACGCGGCACACGCATATGGTTGGGATTAACCGGGACCGGCTTGGCCCAACCGAACAGCATGCCCGCCCCCGAAATGATCAGCATGGCGGGCACCAGAATGGTGCCGACCGGATCAATATGAGTAATCGGATTGAAGGACAGACGGCCCTGCTGCTTGGCGGTAGGGTCACCGCACAACCAGGCTGCCCAGGCATGCGCGGCTTCGTGAAAGGTAACCGCCAGCAGGACCGGCAGAGCCCAGACCGCTGCGATGCCGAGAACGGAATTATCCATGGCGCCAGTGATTTACCTCGTCAGGTTAGCGTTGTCGCGCCGCCGGTCAGCGCCGCAAGCTCGGCAAGCGCGGCTTCCCGGTCGAAGGGTTCCGGCTGCCCGAGCATGTTCAGCGCCCTGTGGTAACGCCGAAGTCCCTCCGCGTCCAGTGGCCGCGCCGCATCCGCGACCTGTTTCATCTCGTCCATGTCGCCATTACAGTGCAGAACGAGGTCGCATCCGGCGGCCAGCGAGTCGGCGGTGCGCGCGGCGAATCCGCCACCCAGCGCCTTCATGGACAAATCGTCGGTCATTACCAATCCGTCATAGCCGACGGATCCACGGACGATATCATTCATGACGGCCGGCGAAGTCGTCGCGGGCAGCGCGGGGTCGACCGCGCCGTATACAATATGCGCGGTCATCGCCAGTGGCATGTCGGCGAGCGCGCGGAACGGTGCAAAATCGGTTTCTTCCAGTTCATCTCGGCCCGCGTCGACCCGGGGTAATTCCAGATGGCTGTCGGCGCGCGCCCGGCCGTGACCGGGAATATGCTTGATCACCGGCAGCACGCCACCTTCCAGCAGGCCCTCGCAAACAGCCCGGCCCAACAGCGATACGATCTCCACTGTCTCGCCAAAAGCGCGGTCGCCGATAATATCGTGCGCGCCGGGAAAGCGCAGGTCGAGCAAAGGCAGGCAGTCGACGTTTATACCCAGTGCCTGGAGTTCGTCCGCCAGCAACCGCGCGTTCAATTTCGCGGCGTTGCGGGCCGTGCCAGGGCCGAGTTTGCCGAATATTCCTTGCGGCGGCGCGGCGCGCCAATGGGGCGGCTTGAGCCGGGCAACCCGCCCGCCTTCCTGGTCGATCAGGATGAGGGCATTTTCCGCCCCGGCGCAATCACGCAGATCGGACACAAGCATGCGAACCTGGTCGGGCGATTCGATGTTACGGGCGAACAGAATAAAGCCCGCGGGATTGCTGTCCCGGAAAAAGGCCTGTTCCGATGAACTGAGTCTGGTGCCCGCACAGCCGAATATCGCGGCCAGGGGCGGCGTCGGCCGCCCGTCACCCATGACAGGACTCCGGGCGGCTCATAATGGTCTTACGGACGAACGACGAGACAGTCCTGACCGCGCGATTTCAGCTTGCGGCAAACCGAATCGGCGGCCTCGCGGTCACCGAAGGCCCCGCCCTGCACCCGGAAAAAAGTGCCGCGGTCCTGGATTACCGCCGTCTGAACCGTCAGCGGCAGCTGCCCAAGTACGTCGGGATACTTATTCACCTTCTTGTTCCACAAGGTCTTTGCCGCGGATTCCGAGCGGGCAGAGGCAACCTGAACGCGATAGACACCGGCCATGGTCCGCATCGGCGTGACATTTGTGCCGCCGGGTGGTGGAGACGGCGGCGCTACCATTGCAATCGTGGTCGTATTCGTGCCCGGCGACTTGGGGATCGCCACGGTGATCTGGTTGCCGGGTACCGTGACAGTCGGAACTGTCGGCGCCGGGGCGGGCTGCACCGGCAGCACGGCAACCGCCGCCGGTTTATCGGGCTGAGTGGCCTCCGGCGCTTTTCCATCCGCGGGCGGGACAGGCAAAATGCTTTCCGCTGTTTTACCGTCACCCGCCGCGGGCGCGGTCGGCACCGGCAGTGCCGGCAGGGTTGCAACGCCGTCCTTGGAGGGCGGCGTCGGCGGCACTATCCCTCCCTCGGCGGAATCCCCGCCCTCGGGCGTTTTTTCCACCCCTTCCGGGGTCATCGCAAGCGGCAGCGTTTCACCCGCGGCCGGCGGGTTTTTGGGATCCTCCGGCGGCGAGGTGATAGCGATAGCGCCTGCATTCTCACCTTCGGCCACCATATTATAAACACGGTTTTCCTGGCCGGGAACCGGTTCGCCGCCAGGCTGATCGGGAATCGTTTTGGCCTGCTTGCCGGGTTCGACTGCAAGTTCGGGCACGACCATTATCCTGCGATCATCCACGGTTACATTATCGCCGCCCGAAAACATGGCGACGACAATTAAAACCACGGCCACGGAACCTATCCCACCGATGATTAATTTGTTCTTCTTCAGACCGCGTACTAGCGGCGAATCATCGTCATCGTCATCGTCATAGTCGTAATCGCCAAGTTGCGCTTCAAGTTCGTCAAGATCGTCATCTGCTGCCATCACCGCATCTCCTCGACCGGTTCAATGCCGAATATACCCAGTCCGGAATCTATAACTGTCTGGACTCCTTGGACTAATACTAACCGGGACATCGTTAACTTTTCATTATCTTCCTGAACAATTCGTAAAGACACATCCTTACTTCCCTTGTCCCAGAAGGCGTGTAGCAGCCCGGCCAGCTCATACAGGTAATAGGCAATCCTGTGTGGTTCGTGGGCATCGGCCGCCGCCTCAACCAACCGGGGCCAGCCCGCTATCATTTTGATGAGACCTAACTCTGACTCATCCGTCAAGCAAGATATGGGGGTCGAGGCCAGCTTGTTCAACGATATATCGAGGTCTGGGAAGTACTCACGGGCCTTGCCCCGCGACGAATGACAGCGCGCGCTGGCGTACTGAACGTACCAGATCGGGTTCTCGCGCCCCCCCTCGACAACGGCCGTCAGGTCGAAGTCCATCTGGGCATCATTTTTCCGCGTAAGCATATGAAATCTAACGATATCCTGCCCGACTTCGTCGACCAGTTCACGCAGGGTAACGAAGGTTCCGGCGCGCTTCGACATCTTCATCGGTTCGCCCTTGTCCATCAGCCGGACGATCTGGCAAATCTTGACGTCGAGCGTTCCCTCGCCGGCCGAAATCGCCTTCACGGCGGCCTGCATTCTTTTTACATATCCGGCATGATCGGCACCCCAAACATCGATCATTTCGCCGAATCCACGCCGAAACTTGTCCAGGTGATTCGCAATGTCCGAGGCGAAATAAGTCCAACTACCGTCGGACTTTTTCAAGGGACGATCCACGTCGTCGCCGAAATCGGTGGCCCGGAACAATGTTTGCGGCCGCGCCTCCCAGTCGTCCGGCGTTTTGCCCTTGGGAGGCTCCAGCACGCCGGTGTAGATATGGCCCATATTCTCAAGCGTCTTCAGCACCTCGTCGACCATGCCATCCTCGACAAGCTTGCGTTCCGACGTGAAGACATCCTGGCGCACGCCCAGCGCCGCCAGATCCGCGCGGATCAAATCCATCATCGCATCAATGGTGAAAGCCCTAATTTCCGCCAGCCATGCCGATTCCGGCGCGTCCAGCCACTTCTCGCCATACAGTTCGGCAAGTTGTTGGCCGACCGGCTTCAGGTAGTCGCCCGGATACAGCCCTTCCGGGATTTCGCCGATATCGCGCCCCAGCGCCTCGCAATAACGCAGATGGGTGGAGCGGGCGAGCGTATCGACCTGGCTGCCGGCATCGTTGATGTAATATTCCTTGGTAACATCGTACCCCGCCTTTTCCAGCACGGCCGCCAGCACGTCGCCGAACACGGTGCCCCTGGCGTGGCCGATATGCAACGGCCCGGTGGGATTGGCCGAGACATATTCAACATTCACCTTAACGCCGGCGCCATGATCCGACGCGCCAAAGGCCGCGCCCTGCCCGATCGCCACCTTCAGACAGTCGTGCCAGACCGTGTCGCCCAATCTCATGTTAATGAAACCGGGGCCGGCGATCTCCACCGCGCTGACGCCCTCGACCGCGCGCAGCGCCGACGCCATCATCTCGGCGATATCGCGCGGCTTCATGCCCGCCGGCTTGGCCAGCAGCATCGCGGCGTTGGTCGATATGTCGCCATGCGAGGGATCGCGCGGCGGTTCGGCCGTCAGGCGCGAGGTATCGAGGCCGGAAGGCAGGCTGCCCGCCGCGACCAGACTCTCTATCACAGTTTCAATATAATCCCGGTAAACACTGAAAATATTCATTTTATTCCGTCGTTCGACTTTTCGAGCCGTTCATGTTCCTGCATTGCGTAGCGGTCGGTCATCCCGGCGATGTAATCCGCCACCAGACGCGCCAGACCGGCCTTGTCCGCCCCCGCCGACTGATCGTGCCATTCCACCGGCAAGCGGTCGGGCGCCGCCATCAACCGTTCGAAAAGATCGGTTACAACACCGCGCGCGTTATCGGTTTCACGCAGTACCGACTCGCGCCGGTACATGTTGGCGAACAGGAAGTCCTTGAGAGCGCGGTCCTTTTGGCCCATGGCGTCTGAAAAAGCAACCGTCGCGTGGCCCAATCCCCTGATATCCGAGACATTTTCGGGCGCCGCCACCACGAGACGACGTTTAGTCTCATCCAGAAGGTCGCGCACCATGGCGTCGATCAGGCGCCGGACCGTCTCATGGATGATGCGCGCCGGCGTGGCGTCGGGATAACGCTTCGTCACCCCATGGAACATTTCCGCCACATGCGGCACTTCGTCCAGCGCGTCGATGCCGAAGAACCCGGCGCGCAACCCATCGTCCAGATCGTGATGGTCGTAGGCGATATCGTCGGCCAGCGCGGCGGCCTGGGCTTCCGGCCCCGGCCATGCCGCCAGCGCCAGATCTTGCCGGGTGTTGTATTCCGCGATGGTGGCGGGCAACGGCCCCGCCTGCCCCGCCCCGGCCAGCGGCCCGTTATGCTTGACCACGCCCTCCAGGCTCTCCCAGGTCAGGTTCAGTCCGTCGAATTCCGCGTAGCGCTGTTCCAGATGCACCAGGATGCGCAGGGTCTGGTCGTTGTGCCTGAAACCGCCCCAGGGCTCCATGACCGCGTTCAACGCCTCTTCCCCGGCATGCCCGAACGGCGTGTGACCAAGATCGTGGGCCAGGGCCTGTGTCTCTGCGAGATCCTCGTCCAGCCGCAGGGCGCGGGCGATGGTGCGCGCGATCTGCGCCACCTCGATGCTGTGGGTCAGCCGGGTGCGGAAATGATCGCCCTCGGGCGAGATGAAGACCTGGGTCTTGTGCATCAGCCGCCGGAAGGCGGTGGAATGGACGATGCGGTCGCGGTCGCGCTGAAACGGCGTGCGAATTTCGCTTTCCTGTTCGGGATGCAACCGCCCCCGGCTATCCTGCCAGCGGGTCGCATAGGGGGCGAGGGCGTCGCTCATGGCCCGACTGTATCCCCCCATGGCAGGCAAATTGCAAGCACCCCGGCGATTGACAGTCCGCGCGGCAACCCTACATTGGAAGGATTGCGTGAAGACAAAACCTGGATTGAACCGAATGACTGATTTTTTTGCCGATACCGCCGCGCCGGCAGACCGTAATTTCACGGTGTCCGACAGCGCCGTCAGGCGCATCGCCTTCCTGGTCGAACAGGAAGAAGGCGACGGGCTGTTCCTGCGAGTCAGCGTATCGGGCGGCGGCTGTTCGGGCTTCCAGTACGGTTTCACCTTCGACGACGAGGTTCGCGCCGAGGACCAGGTGTTCGAGCGCGACGGCGTCAAGGTCGTGGTCGACGAGACCTCGCTGGACCTGATGGGCGGGGCCGAGATCGATTTCGTCGAGGATTTGATCGGCGCGTCCTTCCAGATCCGCAATCCCATGGCGACGGCATCCTGCGGCTGCGGCAGTTCCTTTTCCGTCTGACCCGCGACGCCGACTCGTGCTAGGAAAGGGGCCCGCCGCCGCGCGGGCCTTTTCGATTCCGGGGATTGATACCAATGCTCGTTGATAATACTCATTTGATGGCGCGTTGCGGCCTACTGGGCAGGCGCGGTCCGCGGCGCGATGCCTGCGCATCGGGCAAGGGCCGCAACGCACCCAGCGGGGCGCAACGCGCCATCAAATGAGTCATTATCAACGAG
>CBFDDT010000029.1:0-28740 GCA_965603635.1 uncultured bacterium
CAAAATCCATGAATTCGCATGCCGGCCTTCAACAACGCGATAACGCATGCCTGCCCCGTTAGACCCCGTTACGATGTTTCATCGGTGCGTGAGGTTGCAGCCCGCCGCGGCGACCGGGAAGCGTATCCCAACGCATATCTCTCAGACAGGCCTTGGAGCCAGCTAAGGGCGATCCATGACCCATCTCGTGAAGCTGATCGCCAGTGAGCGCGGCGCAAACCTGGCGAGCAGCGCTAAAAGTTTGTTCTGCAAGCCCGGCACGACCATGACCTTCCGGTTTTTCATTGCATCATATCCGATAGCGGCGACCGTCCGGGCATCCATCATTCTTATCAGCTTTCCACTCGCCAATCTCACGTCAACCATGGAAGCGCGATTGTAAAAGTCGGTTCTTACCGGTCCGGGGCAAAGGCAGGTGACGGACACATCCGTGCCGCGGAATTCATCGGCGAGAGCCAGCGAGAAACTGAGGATGTGAGCGCGCGTCGCGAAATGGACGGAGACCCGGGGACCAGGTACGAGCGCTGCAATGGACGACACATTCAATATCATATTTGTCGCATCCCGGGCGCGTCGCCTCAGGAAAAGCTTCGTCATTTCCGTCAGCGAGCCGATATGAAGCTGGATCATCTGGAGTTCCTGCTCCAGGTCGCTCTCTTCAAACCTGCCGTAGACATTGTAGCCGGCGTTGTTCACGAGAATGCTCACCTGGAGCCCCTCTTGTTTCAGGATCTCGAAGATCTCCGACGGGGCCTCGGGTTGCGCGAGATCCCGTGGAATGATTTTGACGTTAACCGAATATTTGTCCTCGAGTTCAGTTTTAACTTCCTGCAGTCGCGTTTCGTTCCTTGAGGTGAGGACCAGATTAACGCCATCCTTCGCGAGCAGATCGGCGAAGGCGTATCCGATCCCACTCGTCGGGCCGGTTACAAGCGCGCATGGGGCAATATCGGGAACAGGGCTGTTTCGATCCGGTTTTCGCCAGGTCATGTTGTCCGCCCATCTCTGTGGCTGGCCGCAAATAGCCTGCCGAACCTCACACCAAATATCCCTGCCAGGAGAGATATCCTCCCATGACCGCCATCAGGGCGCCGGGGGCGGCTATCATGACGGGTTTTTCCAGCATCGTTTCGCCAAACTTCTTCATGGCGGCCGGCAGGGCCAGGCGCGCGGTTCCCGCGATCACGGCGATCCAGCCGATCAGGGTGATGAGCGCCCGCCAGTCCGCCGCCCAGACATTGTGGGTGGCGACGATGGCGAGACCCACCGGCAGGGTGATGACGCCGGACATGAAAATCAAGGCCTCGCTGTCGAGGAATTCGCGCCCGATCCGGCGCATGCGCGCGGGGTTGAAGGCCACGAAAAGCCCCAGGACCAGCATCATCGGCCCCACCAGCTTCGCTAGGGCAATATCCGATCAAACGGAACCGGTCCGGTTCAGTTTGATCGGATAAAATTGCCCGCAATTTCACGGGGCGAGCAGCTTTATCCGGACACATGGAAACGCGGAACGCGATTCCATGTGTCCGGATGCTGCTCTAGCAATATCGAGGTCTCCATAGTCCGTTTCTCCATGGTTGGGCATCGATTAACGGCGTCCGGCTTGCATTATAGCATTATTCTCACCGCAGCCTCCTGACGTAGCGCGAAACGCGCATCGCCGGCCGGCGCGCCGAAGGGTTGCGGCCTTGCGCTGGATCAAGGACAGGTGGTGCCCGCTGCGCCTATTCTGGCGCCACGCTTTGCCCCGGATGGATGGAGGCGGCGAAATCAGCTTGACGGGCAAGACGGTTGCTGACCCCGTTTTTTAGCAGGAGATGCAAATGAAAAAAGTACTGGTTGCGATAGATCTTGCCAGAAGTAGCGGCAACGATGCCTGTATAAAGACTGCCCGGGACATTGCCGGGACAATGGACGGAACACTTATCCTTCTGCATGTAATCGAACCGATACCGCATTATGTCGTCCCGTCGATGCCGACCGGGATCCTCACGAAGCATATGCGGGAAGCGGAGGAAGAGATACGCAAATTGGCCGAGCAGTATGATTGCTCCGACGTGGTTGTTCGCGAGGGGGCGCCTGCGACCGTAATTCTGGAGTACGCATCGGAAATCAACGCAGACCTTATCGTGCTGAACTCTCGCGGTCCGGGGCTGGCGAAATATTTCCTGGGCTCCGTCGCCAGCCGGGTGGTTCGACGCGCACATTGTTCGGTGCATGTCGTACGCCAACCCGATGTTTGAATTTTGGGAAAATATGGCTTCAGTCGCAACTCTGCCGGCACGGTTATGCTACAAATGGGGTCAAATGGGGTCATGCCGTCCCGGATTTCCCCGATCACTTCATTTCCATCACTTCGGCGACTTCGACCGTGCCGAAATCGAGGTACGGGCAGGCCTTTGCTATTTCCAGGGCGGCATCCATGCCGGCGGCTTTGGGCGTTTGAAGGGAAGTATGCTTATTACATCGTTTTACGACGTAATATCAATCGGATAGCCTGTTCAAGCCGGTTTATGCGCCATTAACGCTCCAAACAAAATACCCTGTAACCATCTGATATATAACAAAAATCGCCGTATTAACCGGATTCCGGTTCATTTTTGGGCCCGAATCCGCCCGCCAACGCCCGTCGAAACAGGCTGAAACCCGCGGAAATCCCCTTTGCATGGGGTCGTTCTCCGATTTTCCGCCCGAAATGGGCGCCACCATCGCCCGCCGGCATCGTCCGCCGGCGCGGGCAGGGAAGGCGGTGTTTGTGCGGCTGTTCGTCGGGTATAGTGTTCGCGGGGGCACTGGGCATGCCCGTGCCGGGCATCGTGGAAGGGCAATGAAATGGACAGCGTACTTAATTGCACGGGCCACAAGCTGAAGCTTGCCGATATCGTCGGTGGCGACGGGGCCTGGCTGGTCGACGGCGCGGGGAAACGCTATCTCGACCTGGAATCCGGCGTCTGGTGCACGCCGCTGGGCCACGGACATGCCCGGGTTAACGCCGCCATCGCGCGCCAGACCGGCAGCATCGCCCATGCCGGATTTTGCTATTCCAGCTTCATCGTCGAAGAGGCGGCGGACGCCGTGCTCTCGATCGCCGGCCTTACGGGCGGGCAATGCGTGTTCCTCTGTTCGGGCAGCGAGGCCATCGAGCTTGCCCGGCAGATCTGCCGATACGTCACGAAAAAACCGGTGACGCTCTGTCTGCACGATGCCTATCTGGGATCGTTCAGCGCCGCGACCGAGCGGGGCGAGGGCTGGCACCAGTTCGACTGGCGCGACTGCGCTTCCTGCCCGGACCGCGAGGATTGCAAGCGCGACTGCCCGAAACTGGCGGAAATCCCCGGCGATATTTCGACCTTCGTGTTCGAACCGGGCAGCGCCGCCGGGTTTGCGCGGTTCCCGCCGGCCGCGCTGATCCGCAATATCGTGGAGGTCGTGCGCGGGCAGGGCGGCAAGATCCTGGTCAACGACGTCACCACCGGGATGGGGCGGACCGGCGAATGGTTCGGCTATAATCATTATCCCATCGAGCCTGACCTGGTGGCCATCGGCAAGGGACTGGGCAACGGCTATCCGGTCAGCGCGCTGGCCCTGAACCGTGAAACGGCCGGCGCGCTGGAAGGCGGCGATTTCAAATATATGCAATCGCACCAGAACGACCCGCTGGGCGCGGCGGTGGCGCTCGCGGTGATCGGGGCGCTGGCCGACGAGGGGCTGATCGAGCGGGCCGCCGGGCTGGGCGCGACATTCCTTGGGCTGCTGCAAGGGCTGGCGGCAAGCGAGCGGATCACGGCGGTGCGCGGGCGCGGCATGATGATGGCGATCGATTTCGCGGACAGGGCGGTCTGCGACGCGATTTACGACCGCCTGCTGGAACTGGGATATATCGTCGGCAACAGGGGCGGAACCTTCCGCATAGACCCGCCGCTTAACATAGAGGAGGCGGATTTCCGCGCCTTCGTCGAGGCGTTCGGGGGCCTGCTGGCCGGGGAAGTGGGGTAGCGCAATATCCGATAACTTGGATGGCATAAGCGATTCCAATTGATTGGATGATGTTCTAGTTTGTCGCCTGTATCCGTTAACCATACCGGAGGATATCGTGACAGGGAGAATTGCAGGATTAGTCGCCGCACTTGCCATGTTTATGGGGCTGGCGCCCGGATATGCGGCCGAGACGATGCGCGGCGCATCGGAGGGCAAGGTCGAATACCGGATCATGCACTCGAAATACGATGAGATCGGCAGCGACATACTCACCTTCTCGCGTGACGGCGAGGACCTGATAGTCGATGTCGCCATCAATATCGAGGTCAGTTTCCTGTTCATTACCGTGCATTCGCTGGTGTCCGAACGGCGCGAGACCTGGCGGAACGGCCGCTTCGTGTCCTACATATCCCACACCGACGAGAACAGCGAACTGATCGAGGTGACCGTGCGTGCCGAGGGCGGCAAGTTTGTTGTCGAGGGGCCTTCAGGCCGGACGGAGGCCGACAGTCCGGTCTTCCCCACAAACCCGTGGAATCCCGAGATCGTCAACAGCACGGTCCAGATGGACACCAAGACCGGCGCGCTATTGAATGCGACGGTCGCGCCGGCCGGGGCCGAAACCATCGAGGTCGCCGGCCGCGCGGTGGAGACCAGTAAATACAAGGTCACCGGCGACCTTGAGCGCGAGCTATGGTTCGACGCGAACGGCAACTGGATCCAGTTGCGCTTCCCCAAGGACGGGGAGACGCTGACTTTTACAAGGGTGACGCCGCTGGAGTAGGGACGAGGTCGCGCGGTATTTCTTTACCCCTCCAGCATCGAGGCCATTTTCAGGGCCACCCCGACCGAGCCGCCGATCTTCAACTGGCCCATGCTGTAGGCCAGCATCGGGTTCAACTGGCCGTTCATGAGTTTCTCGGCATTGTCGACGGTGCTGGCGATGATGCAGTCGGCTTCGCCGTCCTCTTCGGTCAACGTCGGCGGGGTTACCGTGCCGTCGAGCAGCAGCACGCCGCCCTCGTCGAAGGCGAATTTCACCTTGTAACCAAGGCCCGCGAACTGCATCAGATGACCGCGTATTCCGGCGGCGACGGTTTCGTAACTCATGTAACACTCCGTATTTGTTATGGTTTGTCAGGAATTGGCGGCCTGTTGTTGCTCGGACTCGTCATCGACCGGCGGCAGGCCCTCGTTCAGGCGCCGCACTTCCTCGGCCACCAGGTCGCGGCGGGAATGCTTGCCGATATAAGTGACGGGAAGTTCGTCGCGGAACTCGATGCGCCGGGGCTGTTCGTAGGGCGCCAGCTTGTCCTTCAGGAAGCGTTTCAGCTCGCCGGGTTTCAATGCCTCGCCGGGGCGCAGCTTGACATAGGCCTTCACGATCTCGCCGCGGGACTTGTCGGGCACGCCGCAGACCACGGTGTCCTCGACCGCCGGGTGCAGGTGGATCGCCTCCTCGACCATGCGCGGATAGACGTTGAAGCCGGCGTTCAGGATCAGATCCTTGATGCGGTCGATCAGGAAGATATAGCCCTCGTCGTCGATATAGCCGACATCGCCGGTATGCAGGCGCCCGCCCTGGAAGGCGGTTTCGGTTTCCCGCGGCTGGTTCCAGTATCCCGCCATGACTTGCGGGCCCTGGATGCAGATTTCGCCGCGCTTGCCGGTCGGCATGAGTTCTTCCGGGTTGTCCAGCGAGACGATCTCGATGATTGTGCCGGGCACCGGCATGCCGACGGATCCGGGCTTGTTGACACCCTCGAAGGGGTTGAGGGTACAGACCGGCGAGGTTTCCGACAAGCCGTAGCCCTCGACCAGCACGCAGCCCGAAAGCTTCTCGAACTTCAACTTGACCTCGACGGGAAGCGCATCGCCGCCGGAAATACAGTCCGTCAGGCTGGACAGATCGTATTTGTCGAGTTCGCCGAAACTGTTGATGGCGGCATAGAGCATCGGAACGCCCAGGAAAACCGTGGGTTTGTCGCGGTCCATGATCTTCAGCACTTCGACCAGTTTGAAACGCGGCACCAGAATGATCTCGGCGCCCAGATACAGCCCCACATTCATCACGCCGGTCATGCCGAAGACGTGGAACAGCGGCAGCACGCCGAGGAATTTTTCCTCGCCCGGCCGCGCGTTCACCGCCCACATGCGGGTCTGGATGGTGTTGACGTATACGTTGGCGTGGGTCAGCATCGCGCCCTTGGGCAGGCCGGTGGTGCCACCGGTATATTGCAGCACCGCGATATCCAGTTCTGGATCGACGGGGACGGGCGTGAAATCGCCGTCATTGGCGGTCAAGCTGGCGAACGGTATATGGCGGTCGTCCTCGGGAACCTCGGCGATTTCCTTGCGCCGGAAAAGGGTGAAGAAGGCGCGGGCGACCAGCGGCAGAATATGGCCCATCGGGCAGACCACGACTTTCTCAAGCCCGGTATTGTCGAACAGTCCCGCCAGTTTCGGATAGGTCGCGGTAAGCTGCAGCGTCACCATGATTTTGGTGCCGGAATCCTTTACCTGACGCTCGATCTCGCGCTCGGCATACAGCGGATTGAAATTGACCACCGTGCCGCCGGCCTTAAGCACCGCGTAAAAGCAGATGATGTAATAGGGCGAGTTCGGCAGAAACATGCCGACCCGCACGCCCTTGCCCACGCCGATATCCTGAAACCCCTTGGCCGCCCGGTTTACCTGATCGCCGACTTCCGCATAGGTGAAGGTCTTGCCCATGAAGGTCAGGCAAGGATTGCCGGGCCAGGTTTCGACCGAACCGTCCAGAATTTCGGTCAGGCGGGCGGGGGCGATATCCGCGTGCCAGTCGATACCGTCGGGGTAGGTGGCTTCCCAGGGGTAGGGGCGGGGCTCGGGCGCGAGTTCAGGAGGCCGCGGCGCGGGGGCGCGCAGCCGGGCCGTCAACCCGCTGGCCAGCGCCTTCAGACGTGTCAGAATTTTAGACGCCATGGATTCTACTCGTCTGCTTCACACCATTTGGATTACTATCACGCCACGGCGCGGACGTCGCGTTATCCATGCAGCGAGCTGAAGACCGCTATGGCGTCCTGAATCTCCGGCATGGCCCGTTCCACCGCCTGTTCGCCGGCGCGGATCAACTCGTCGGCCCGGTCGAATTCCAGCAGTCCGATATGGCCAATTCTGGGATTGATGGTGACATCCGGTGGCTCCCCGGCCAGCCGGCTGCGGGCGATGCGATCCTGGATGATGTTCAACGAGGTCACCATGACGTTGAATGTGCTTGGCTCGCCATGACCGAAATGCCGGAAGGACGACGTTAAATCCTTGGCTGATCCACCGTTTTCATCCGGTGGCGCCTCACTCTCATGAGCCTTGCCCATGATATCGGCGTTCAGATTGACGGCAATTATCATTTCCGCGCCCAGCGCGCGGCAAACCGATACCGGCACCGGGTTTACCAGCGCGCCGTCCACCAGCCAGTGACCGCTCAGGCGCTTGGGCTTGAAAACGCCGGGCAGCGACAGCGAGGCCCGCATGGCGTCAACCACCTTGCCGTCGCGCAGCCAGATTTCGTGCCCGGTCCACAGGTCCGTTGCGACGGCGACATACGGGGTCTTCAACTCGCCGATCTGCATGTCGCCCAGATAATGCTCGGCTTCGCTGAACAGTCTGGTGCCCGAGAGCATGCCACCGCTCAGCGGTATCTTGAGATACCGTAGCATTTTCATTGTTGTAAGGCTGCGGGCCCATTCTTCCAGGGGACCGGCATGGCCGGCCAGATAGAAGCCGCCAACCAGCGCGCCGATCGAGCTGCCCGCAACGACATCGGGAACCAGGCCCAGCTTGTCGATTGCCTTCAGGACGCCCAGATGGGCCCAGCCGCGCGCCACGCCGCTTCCTAATGCCAGACCAATGCGTATGCGCCCCATTTTTCTCTTAATCCTTGGCAAAACAACAAGCCGTTGAAACAGAGTCACCAAAGTGACCAAGCCATGATCGCACGAACTGGTAAAGATCGGGTATAGGGCCGCAAACGATATTTCCGATTGTGCGCAGGTTTATCCAAAGACTCGAATGTCGACACTAACCGAAATTCTGGCCCGTTTCTTGCGAATAAAACAAGCGATAGTGGACCTTCTTACAGGTTTATTAAGTATTTAGTTTAATAAATACGTAAGTGGTATGGAGGCTGATCCATACCGTGGGTGGACAATGAGAATGGATATTCGAATTTGGCGTCGGTAAGTCAGGAGTTTCCGGCAATATCTTATGTCGCTACCGGGGGCGCCCGCCGTATGTTGTCCTGGGGGACGATCATGGCGATGCTGGCGGCTGCCTGGATGCTGGTTGGCTGTGCGGATGGCGGCGCGGCGGAAGAGGCTGCTGGCCAGACTATGGATGCGCCGGAGCAACCCACTGCAGCTGACGAAGAAGTTGGCGCCGGGATAGAACTTTATCCCGTGGAGGAAGAAAAGGGCGAAGACGATCCCAGAATATTGGAGAAGGTCGTCGGTAATCGACGTCCGGAGGTGTTAAAGCCGAAAACGCGGCCAGACGACCAGCTTCTAATTCTCGAGGTTCGGTTACGCGATGTGATTCTTGCCGACGGCATGTTCAGTTACATCGACGAGGGCGGCTTGCTGCTGCCTTTGTCCGAATTTGCCAGAATGCTTGAATTTCCGATTTCGGTCGATCCGGCCAACGGGCGCGCGAACGGATGGTATATCGACGAAGGACGGCTGTTTTCTCTCGATATTCTAACCCGTGAAGTTGTCATCGATGGACGTAAAAAGCTGTTCAACCGCCAGCTAGTAGAGCTTCATGAAGACGAGATCTATGTGGATACCCGGCTGCTTGCGGACTGGTTCCCGGTCAACATTGAGTTCGACCTGGGCAACCTGCTGGTCGCGCTGCGCAGCCGCGAGCCCCTGCCGTTGGAGAAACGCATTACGCGCGATACCCGGCGCACCAAATCGGCGGCCCGTCGCGCGAGGCAGGAGTCTGAGTATGAGGAAGTCGAAGCGCCTTATGCCTGGGCGGCCTGGCCGATGGTCAATTTCAATGCGGCAACCGGTTACAGCCAAGACTCCACTGGTCAGGGCAATTTCCACAGTCAATATGGACTGCTGGCGAATGGCGATTTCGCGAAGCACAACGCCAGCCTGTTCGTCGGCGGGAACCAGGAAAGAGGCGTTTCCGACCTGCGATTCCAGATGGGCCGAAAGGATCCGGACGGCGAAATGCTGGGTTTCCTTGGGGCAACGGGGTACAGCCTCGGCGATATCGTTACGCCGCCCGTCGAGTTGATCGCGCGGTCGCGTTTCGGACGTGGCGCTGAGTTGTCCTCGTTCCCGCTTACACGAACCGGCACGTTCGACAGCAGCACCATCGTCGGGGAGCTGCCGCTGGGTTGGGAGGTTGAGCTATATCGCAACGGTGTCCTGCTGGATTTTCGTGTCTCGCGAAGCGACGGGCGTTTTGAGTTTTCCGATATGCCGCTGCTGTTTGGCGTGAATATTCTCCAACTGCAATTTTTTGGACCGCAAGGCCAGTACCGCGAGGAAACCAGGCGGATTCTGGTAGGGCCCGGTCAGGTGCCGCCTGGCGATGTCAATTTTCGGATGGCCGCCAGCCAACAAGACGAGCGGCTGGTGCCGCTGGACAGCGCCGCATCACTCAGTACGACGGAACAGGAACTGCAGGGTGAACCACGGGCTTCGCTTGAGCTCGAAGTAGGAGCAACGAAATACCTGTCGGTGGCGGCATCGATGGCAACTATTCCCCTGGCTGGAGGCCGCAAGAGTTATGGCGGACTTGGACTGCGGTTCGGTGTCGGCCCCATGTACGGCCGATTTGATGTGGTGCGCGACAATGAAGGCGGGATCGCCGGCAAACTGGGGACGCAATTCAACTTGCCGCTTAACCTCGTGTTTTTGGCGGAACAGGGGCTGTATAACGACTTTTCCAGCGAGGAGATCATGGATGACGGCGATCTTCCCGTCAGCACGACGGAAGGGCGTCTGGACGGGGTCGTGCCGCTTTGGGCGGGGCGGCGGTTGCCTTTCAGTTTTTCCGGCAATTATGAGAAGAGCGAATCCGGCGCCAGCGAGTTGGAACTGGCAAATCGCCTGTCGCTGGCGCTTGGCCGATTGTCCATGTCCAACAGTCTCCAGTGGCGCCGGAACAAGTCGGTGGCAGGGGTCACCACCAGCGCCAACGGGAATTTCCTGGTCGGGGGCCGGGCTTGGGGCACCGGCATTCGCGGCGACCTGGGTTACGCAATCGAGCCAGAATCGGAACTCGTTTCCGCGGCGGTGACCGTGGAATGGCTGTTCGGCTCGGGATTTTCCGCGCGTACGGGTATCGCTCATGGCTTCGGCCCGGGAGTCACGACCGTCAGCGCCGGCGTCAGCCGGCGGTTCGACGCTTTCTCTCTGGGATTCAGCGGCAACTATTCCGATGATAACAGTGCGGCTGTCTTACTGACATTCTCCGTTTCAGCGGCGCGCGACCCGCATGACGGGGACTGGTCGCTGTATGCGGGCGATGTCGCCGGAAAGGGCGCGGCCTCGGCCCAGGTTTTTGTCGACAACGATCTGGATGGCGTGTTCAGCGACGGCGACGAACCCGTCGAAGGCGCGGTATTCAACACCGGTTCCTGGCTGGCCAAGCAGAAAACCAACGAAAATGGTGTTGTCCTGCTGACTGGCCTGCCACCCAACACGAAAATCCCGGTCTCCCTGCCGCCGAAAAGTCTCGAAGATCCGTACTGGCTGGCTCAGCCGGAAGGATATGTTGTTCCCGTTCGTCCGGGCGTGGCGGCGGTGCTGAATTTCCCGATCGTGGTAACGGGAGAAATTGACGGCACGGTGGCGCTGAGACAGGGGGGGACAGTGGGCGAGGTCGCCGACGTCGTCATCCAGCTTGTCGATGGGGAAGGGAAGGTTGTGAGCGAAACCCGTAGCGGCTTCGACGGTTTTTATCTGTTGGATCAGGTGCGCCCCGGCAGTTACACGGTCCAGGTGGATCCCGAGCAGATACGCCGGTTGGGGCTGGTCGCGCCAATGCCGAAGGCGGTCACGATCGGGGGCGACGGCACGATCGCCAGTGGCGTCGATTTAATTATCGACAGGACCTTGTAGAACCGATCCGGGCCGAGACAGGGTTTACTGAATGCGGTATTCGCCCTCGGCGATCGTATTGCCGCCGTCCTTGGGTGGCGTCCGGTAGATCACAACGAATTTGCCGCCGCTTTGAGGTTCGAGACCTTCGGGGAAAATCAGGGACATTGCCACGATGCGGTGATCGTTCGGGGTATAGACCGCGAGCTGGTTGACCTCTGAAACAAGAACGCCCTCGTCGCTCTCCGGCGCGAAATAAGTCGCCGCCAGATCCCCGTAAATTGAACTGCCGCCAGCCCGGTTGAGACGAAAGGTCAGACTCGCCCTGGCGCCGCCGCTGGTCATCGGCGGGGGATCGTAGGTGATGTCCGACAACGACGCCTTAGCCGAGACGTTGCCGTGGCGAAGGATGACAGGTAAGGCCACGCCCGGTATCACCGCCAGCGAAATCTCGACTCCCTCGCCGGGTTTCTGTTCGATACTACGGCCGGCGCCGGCCTCGGGCACCGCCCGGATTACCAGATGCGAACGATATTCGCCCGCCGCCAGTCCAGCCGGCTTTCTGACGGCAATGCGAATAATCTGGGTTTCGCCTGGCTCCAGCGTCACCTGGCGTGGCGCATAGCGGATCAGCCCTTCCGCGAATTGTTCGCCTGGGCGCGCCTGGCCTTCTTCAATCTGCTCGAATGCACCGGTCTCGTTCATCCGCATATTGACGATCGCCAGGCGATAGGTCGCTTTCCGGGCGCCGGTATTCGCCAGGGCAATGGTGCCCGAGCGTTTCCGCCCCTCCAGTACGATGCGGGTCGGCGTGACGGTAATATCGCCGAGGCCGCCCTGTGCGAAGGCTTGTCCGCCAGCGAAGGCGGTAGCGACGAGGAAAGCGAGCCCACACAGACCGGACAACAAGGGGGGAAAATGATTCGTGCGCATCGTGGGGTGAGTCTTTCAATTGCAATCCCGGACTTCAACCCCGGTCAGACTAAAGCAATCAGTTGTTTGACACAATTACATCGAAGGCGCCCCGGTACCGGCCATTCTGCGTATTTGCGGAAAGATGGAGCGTTGCACCGAGGTCTATAGTCGCCGTGCCGTCGGGGCCGAGGGCCGGAGAGACCCCGCCGTCATGAGTGAAGCTCGACACCGAAATCGTTCGGGCCCCATTCCCGAAATTAACACTGTCGTCGATCAACAAGCCCACGGTTTGGTTCGGTGCGCCGGAAATCACGATCGTCGCCGACGAAGCGCCGTCGATTGTCATGAGCGCCAGGCCGCTGCTTACAATCCGGTTGGTCGGGGTCAGCAGGGCCGTCCCCGGACTGGCGGGTTGCGCCATCCAGCCAAAAGACATATCGGACGCCTCGGTTACGCCGACAGGGGTGGTAATTTCGGCGTTGACGCGGCCTGTTGTGCTGTCCGATTCCATCACCGCATGCGCGGGAAACGCCGTCACCACCGCCACTGCCGCGAACAGTGTTCGCCTGACTGATCCCG
Organism: uncultured bacterium; assembly: GCA_965603635.1. Taxonomy (GTDB): domain Bacteria; phylum Pseudomonadota; class Alphaproteobacteria; order UBA8366; family JADFVY01; genus JADFVY01. Next base: position 12,570 of record CBFDDT010000029.1, read on the forward strand.
GTACTGATTTACGGACGGTCATTGCAGCCCCATTTCGAAATCGAAAATATTTCCGCGGGGAGGCCCGTGGCCCCCCCGCCAAGGAGCGATGTTATCAGTTATACGCCACTATTACGTCGAAAGTCCCCGTGTAGGTATCGTCGGCCTGGGTCTCGCTGACAGTAAGGGTTGCGCCGACCGTGAAAGAGTCTTCGCCTAGGCCTGGAGTCCCACCGACAACAAGCGTGCCACCACCGGCGCCGGTGGATTCGGTGAAAGTACCTACCGACATGGTGGCGGCGCTGGTAGCGGCGGTGATGGTCGCCGCCGCGCCCGGAAGCGTAATCGAGTAGGTTGCGTTGGGCCGGCCGGTCACGTCGAAACCCGCCGCGCCAATTGTGCCGCCGAGCAGGGCGCCGTCGACATCGCCGGCAATCGTCCTTGCGCCGGCTGTATCGATAGCAACGGTCAAGGGACCATTGCCGGTTCCGTTCGGCACGATGATGCCGAAATCGAGATCGGCCGTCGATGTAATCGTGATCGGCTTGGCGATCGTTGCGTTGGCGTTGGCCGTCCCCGTTTCTGTAGCCTGGGCATAAGCGTTCGAGGACGCCATCGCCGCGAGTGCGGCGAAGATGGCCAAAGCCGGACCGCGCAGATTTTTGAACATAAACATTGCAAACTCCTGACAGCAAAATATCCAAGTGAATACGGTAGTATTAGTAATCTTAAATTATGTTAGTTACGAAAGCTTTAACTGCAACAATTGTGCCATAATAAAAATATTCAATTAATATAAAATACAAAATAAATTAAACTATATTTAATAATAGCCAGTTTCACTGATATGTGACAAGAATGTCGAATACTCCCCCGTAACTTCCCTGCCAAAGTGTAGGTGTGAGGCTCATCGTGGCACCGACTGTTACGGTGGCCCGTCCTTGCGCGTTCAGGATCCCGGAAATTGTCGGGCTCGATTCAAAATCGGTCAATATCGCGGTGGGGCCACCGGTCAGGGTGATTGTGGCGGATGCAGGCAGCGAAATCGTGAATGAGCTGAATTTTTCGCCCTGAATCAGGAATACGGCCGGATTTGAAACGCCACCGAGATTCAGAATGCCGGACGATACAAGCTTGGTGCCGTCGCTGCGTATTGTGGCGGTGCCGGTGGTGTTGGTTGCTCCTATGATGCCGAACTCGAGGCTCTGCACCTGCGTGACCTTGAGCGGCCTCCCCTGGGCCTGGGCGATTTGCAGGCATAAACCAAAGACGATAAGAATTGCGCCGACTGCTATCGTCAGTCGCGCGTGCCAGCGTCCCCGCCAGACGCAATCATGAGTTTCTCGGTCTGAAGTCATTTCTAGATCGCCAGAATTGGTCCGTTCTCATTTTACGCCCTTGCGTATTGCACAGGGCGTAAATACCAAAGTACAATTCGCGATCTTACGGAAAAACAGTAAACTAAAAATAAACAAAAGACATGAGGAGGGAATTGGGAGGTCATATCCTCGATATGCATCGATAATAGAAGTAATTTCGAGCTGGAGGCGCTATCGGTATCTCCTGTCTCCGTGGGTAGTTCTCATTCATTCCTGAAAACGGGACAAAAAAACGGCCCCACGAGGGGGGCCGCATTGTTCGGTATTGCCTGGCCGGTGTCTCCGGCGGGGCAGGTCAGTTCGGTGCGCCCCAGCCGTTGGCGATCAACTCCAGTTCGTCTTGGGTTGATACGGCCGCCTCGTCGCCCATTGAGAACAACTGGCTGATTGTCGGCAGGGTGGTTGCCGGCGTAGCCGCCATCGGGCCTTCCGCTGGTGAGCCGGCGACCGCACCGATTGCTTCGCCGAAATCGGCATCGGCCATGCCGGCCGCGGCGTCGGCGCCGGAATCCTTGCCACCTTCGCCCGTCACGGTGAGAGTCGGCGAAGTGGTATCGCCTTCACCGGTGTCGCCATCTCCATCTCCGTCGCCGTCGCCATTTCCGTCGCCGTCGTCGTCGCCATCTCCGTCGCCGTCGTTTCTATTTTTGCCGGGATTCTGTCCGTTGGCGCCACCGTTGCCCTTGCCATTGCCGAAATTCCCGTCGTCATTGGCCGCTAGGGCGGCATTTATGGCGACCTCGCCAGTCGTGAAATCGATGGAAATCGGGGCAACAAAAGTAAACATGAAGGCGCATGCGGCGATACCGCCGGCAAGCCTCTTTTTCAATCCCGAGCGACCGCGTGTCTGTATGACGGAAGCGCGCGTCAGCCGCGGCGCTTTTTTCGCATAGTCCCCAAAACTTTTAAATCCTGTCTCAAACATTGCGCCCTCCGGGCGTTTGGCGGGCCAAATTGGTTTCAGCCTCGTTCAGTTCAGCATAGTTCGAATAATCACTCGTTTTCCGGTTCGTCCGATGTCCATGTCCTGGTTTGAATTCTTCCGTGCCAGGCAACAGGCGAACAGATTTACCCGAACGTCCCATATTAGACCGCAAAATCCTGAAGACTCCGTTAAGAGCATTCCCTAATGAATCGTTAACAAAGGCGCGGACGGAATTTCAGAAAAAAAACGGCGGGGGGAAAACCCTCCGCCGTCAAGACTGGACGTGTTAACTGGTCTGGTATCCCGCCATTTCCATCGACCATCTGGAAACGGCCAAACCTTACTGAGCGATCACGGTTTCCGGTCCGTCGGCGGTGCGCCAGGTTCCCCAGCCACTCCGGATCGCTTCCATTTCCTCTTCTTCCGACAACGCCGATTCTTCCGGCAGGCCGGCAAGTTCCTTGATAACCTTGTTGGTCGCTGGTTCCGCGTCCTCGGCGATCGGCAGGATCACCGACTGCGGGAGCTCGCCGCTCTCCGCATCTATACCTTCCACGGCGGCCATGGCGGCATCTTCCTCGGCGGTGGACGCATCGTTCGCCAGTTTCTTCTCCTGGCCAGGCGCGCTGTCCTTGCCGTTGCCATTTCCGCCGCTATTACCATTACCGCCGCCATTGCCGTTTCCGGCAATGGCGGACTTTACAGTCAATCCGTGATCGTCGAGGGCGACCGGCATGGCGACCGCGGTCGCCAATGCGATGGCGCAAACAGAAGCCAGCAAGGCCACGCGAACAGCGTGGGCCTTTCCTTCAATCTTCTTGTTCGACATCTGTATCATCTTTCAACTCGTCCTCACGAAATGGACTTTGGGTTCGATCCCCCGTGCGCATTTTTGCGCGTTATGCATAGACAACGGCACGGGGCCGGCAATATTCCACGGGAGATCGAAAAAAAACAGTGACGCCACCAAACGGCTGTTAACAAACCAAGAGAATGCGCCGGATGTTCTAAATTTCCGTAAATATTGATGAAAAAACCCCGTGGATTTCAAAAAATTATTCAAGCTGTCCGGTAATCTTCAGGTTTTTTTTACAATCTCTGGAATAAACTTCGAACTGCTTCGTTAGGAAGTATGAACGGTTAAGGGAAAGTCCCTTTGGACAAACGCACGAAAGCCGAAATGATTGCCCTGCTGCCGCGGTTGCGGCGGTTCGCCAGGGGTCTGACTGGATCGGAAGTCGAAGCCGATGATCTTGTGCAGGCAGCTTGCGAGCGGGCAATTCAGCGTATAGGCCAGTGGCAACCCGGAACAAGGCTGGACAGCTGGATGTTCCGCATCATGCAGAACTTGTGGATAGATGCGATCCGCATGGGCAAGTTGCGGGGAAGCCATTTGTCGGTCGTCGATCCGGAAGGTCAACAGGTTCCGGGCATGGATGGCGAACAGGCCACCATGAACCGGCTGACGCTGGAAGCGGTTCGTCGTGGTGTGCAGCGCCTTCCGCCCGATCAGCGGTCGGTTCTGCTTCTCGTTTGTGTCGAAGGACATTCCTATAAGGAAACCGCTGATACGCTGGGGATCCCCGTGGGGACGGTAATGAGCCGTCTTTCAAGGGCCCGGCTTGCGCTGAACCGCATGGTTGGGGGCCCCGATTCGGAAATCGCGGCCGCCAGTGGCGGAGAAGCGTGAGTCTTGGGTGCGGGATAACCGGGCAGGTCTTAACGAACAATGACTATTGAGAGGCCGTTATGAAACAGCTCGATGCCAATACACTGGTTGCATATGTCGATGGCGAGCTAGATATCGAATCCGCGGCGCTGGTCGAAGCGCTGCTTGCCGATGATGCGGAAGCCCGCGAGACGACGGGAATGCTGCGCGACGGCGCGTCCCTGATCCGTGCCGCGCACGGTCATGTCCTGCATGAAATCGTGCCGGATAAACTGCTCGATGTTTTCGAGATGGCGCCCGTCACCGACGATTTGAGCGGAGAGATTGTTCCGCCGCATCTGGTAAGCATGATTCTCGACGCGCCGGACTACGGGAACGAAGTGCCCGCACCCGCGCTGGTCGAGGCTCGTGGGGAAACCGCCGCGGCTTCGGTTATTCCGATGGCGCGCCAGCGGTCGATTGCGGCATTCGCAACAGCCGCCGTATTTGCCGCCGTAATGGTTGGTGGCGGAATGATGCTTCAGAAGTTTTCGTCGGACGTGAACCCGGGCGGCATGGCGCATCAGGCGGCAGTGGCTGTCGCCGCCATGGACGACCCCTGGCGAGAGGCTGCCTTTCAGGAGGCGCTGGAAACAAAGAAGAGCGAAGCTGCCTTGATCTGGGCCAACCCGGAGAATGGGCGCAGCGGCGCGATCGTTCCGGTCAAGACTTATCGCAGGGACGATGGCACGTTCTGCCGCGCGTTCCGCACGGTTGACACCGGCGCGACGCCCGATCAGCCTAATTACGGAGTAGCTTGCCGCGAGGCGGGCGAGGAAGGTCGCTGGGTCAAGACGATCGAGGCGATCTCGGCGCCAGGCGCGGGCGGAAAACTACAATTTTGATGTCGCCACGGGGCCAGGTGCTCCGCAGGCGGCACGGACGGCAATAAGAGGTCATGGAAGGGGGCTACCGAAACGGGGCCCCTGTAGTGTTGGGTGGTAAGTGATGTAGATCAGACATATGCCTCTAAAACCATATGGCTGATCTACATCACTAGACAGCGTGAGGCGGAGATATTGACAGGCCGTTTATTCCGGGATTTGGTTAGCAGCGCCCCTCTCGTCGCGCTGTTGGCTCTTGCCGGATGCACGTCGGCAGCCGAAGTGGGCGGTGGTATTCTGGAAACCTTGCGTGGCTCACTCTCGGCGGATTACGATCCCCCCGATTACGATGGGCCGCCTTTGGGCGATTTGCCGTCTTACCACCGGGGCGACGCCTATACATATTCGAGCGGTCGCACGGAAACCATCCAGGAAATTCTCGACGACCGGATTGTCTGGCGCAACGATCTCGATTCAAATTTCGTGCGCTATCCCAATTTTATTTTCCCATCGATCGAAACGAAAACCGATAGCGGGCAGGTGGCTCGCGACTTCGATGTGCCGCCCGATACATTGTGGCCACTGATCCCCGGTACCCGTCGGCAATTTAAAAGCGAGGTTCGGGTTAAACTCGACGGGCAAAACGGCGAACGGCTGTTCTATCGCGAATGGATCTGCACGGTTGTCGGCAATACCGAGGTCGAAGTGCAATTCGGTAAATTCGATTCGGTTGAGGTCGCCTGCGAACGATATAGCAGAGGCAAATGGCGCGAAAGGCGTGTCTGGTATTATGTACCTGATATCGGGCACTACGTGCGGCGCGTGGATCAATTCCTCGGTCGCGATTCGCGGGATACGGAACTGGTTTCAATCCAGCAGGGATTTGACGGGATGAACCGCGACGCCAAACGCGCACTCTACGATCTGGAACAACAGACATTGGAACGAATGCCATCCGGCAAAGCGGCCAATTGGCGGTCGAGCGGCGGCGATATTGCGGTGACAATGGTTGTGACCAAGACCATGAAAACCGAGGCGGGGCAATTTTGCCGAACCTTCCGCCAGACGATTAGCGGAGAGGGCGGCGACCGGTTGGTTCCGGGTCTGGCATGCCGCACTTGGAACGGGCGTTGGGTGCGTCTTTAGCAGGCATTTGTCTGATTTGCCTAAAATTTAGGCTAATTTTCTAATACGAACGGGGCATACCCAGTACATGTTGGCCAATATAGGCCAGAATCATGTTGGTTGAAATTGGCGCTGTCTGGAACAGCCTGGTCTCTCGCCATTTCCGCTCGATATCGTATTCGCGGGCAAACGCGAAGCCGCCGAAGGTTTGGAAACATGAATCGCCGGCATGCCACGCGGCCTCGGACGCCAGTAGCTTGGCCATGTTGGCCTCGGCACCGCAAGGCCGCCCGGCATCGAACAGCGCCGCCGCCTTGCGCGCCATAAGATCCGCCGCCTCGGTCTCTGCATAAGCGCGGGCGATCGGGAACTGGATGCCCTGGTTGGCGCCGACCGGCTGGTCGAAAACCTCGCGTTCCGTGGCGTAAGCCGACGCCCTGGCGGTGAACCACCGGGAATCGCCCAGCGCCTCGGCGGCGATCAGAATGCGCTCGGCGTTCATTCCATCGAGGATATGCCAAAAACCGTTTCCTTCTTCTCCAACAATGGAATCGGCGGGTACTTTCAAGTTATCTATGAATATCTCGGTTGTGTTGTGATTGATCATCGTGTCGATCGGGCGGATCGACACGCCATTGCCGACGGATTCATTTAAATCGACAAGAAATACAGTTAACCCATTACCTCGTTTCGTTATTTCCTCAGTCGGCGTTGTTCGCGCCAGCAACAGCATCAGGTCCGATTGCAGGGCGCGGCTGGTCCATAGTTTCTGTCCGTCGATGATGAAATGATCGCCATCGCGCACCGCGCGTGTTTTGATCTGCGTCGTGTCCGACCCGGTCGAGGGCTCGGTAACGCCGAAGGCCTGCAGCCGTAACTCGCCCGCCGCGATCGCCGGTAGATAATGCTGCTTCTGCGCCTCGCTGCCGTGGCGCAACAGAGTCCCCATGACATACATCTGCGCATGGCAGGCGCCGGCGTTGCATCCCGAGGCGTGGATCGTCTCGAGGATGACGGCGGCCGCGCGCAACGGCAATCCAGATCCCCCGTACTCAACCGGGATCAGGGCGGCCAGCCAGCCCTCGCGGGTCAGGGTGGCGACGAATTCCTCCGGGTAGGCGCGCTGTTCTTCCAGGCCGCGCCAGTACTCGCCGGGGAAGCCCTCGCAGATCCGCGCGACTGCTTCGCGTATTTCCGGGTAGTCCCGGCCGAGGTCCATCGTTATGGGTGTGTCGGTCATCAATGGCCCCTGTAAACCGGCTTGCGTTTTTCATTATAGGCCAGCATGCCCTCGCGCCGGTCGTCGGTATCGATGGTTCGCCGGTAGCAATCAATTTCGACCTTCAGACCATCCTTCAATTTCAGCCCGGTGGCCCGCGACAGCGCCTCCTTGGCGGCGCGCACCGCGACCGGCGCATTGGCCGCAATTCGATGGGCCGTGTCCAGGGTCTCGCCCATCAACGCGTCGGGTGGCAGGACGCGGTTGACGATTCCCCACTCCAGTGCCCGCGCCGCGTCGATGGGCTTGCCGGTCAGGATGATCTCCTTGGCGCGCCGCTCGCCACAGGCCCGCGGCAGATTCTGAGTGCCGCCGACGCCGGGGATGATGCCCAGCGTGGTCTCGGTGAGCGCGAAGCGCGCGGTATCGGCGGCATAGGCGAAGTCCGACGCCAGCACCATCTCGAACCCGCCGCCGAAGGCCGCGCCGTTCACCGCGGCGATCACCGGAATGGGGCAGTCCATCATGGCGTAAAAGGCCTCCTCGAAAATCGCATGCTGGGCGCGCCAGTTCTCGTCGGACATTTCCCGGCGTTCCTTCAGGTCGGCCCCGGCGCAGAAGGCGCGTGTCCCCGCGCCGGTCACCACGAGGCAACGCAGCCCGCCCGGGTCGTCGCGCAATCCGGTCCAGAACGCTCGCAATTCTTCGCCCATCAGCGTGTTGAAGGCATTGGCGGCTTCCGGCCGGTTAAGGGTGAGGACGGCCACGCCATCCACCGGCGCGGAAGGTTCCATGGTTTCAAATTTCCGGTGTTTCACTGGCCTGCCCGTATCTGTCTGTGTTTGTGTACGAAAGTCATTTTAGCGCCCGGTACGCGAAAGGGGTGGTCAAAGCGAACATACTTTCATAGGTTATCGCTTCCCCTGCACTCGCGGGACCAACAAATAGCCCGGTTCTACCGGGTAAGGAAATAGGTGAGGAAAAAAATGACCCTTAATATCCTGAAACATATGCGCCGCGGCGCAATCGCGGTGGCGAGCGTCACGGCCCTGACTCTTCTGGCCGGCGTACCGGCCCAGGCCAAGGTCGAAGGCGACACGATCATCCTCGGCTCGGCGATCTCGCTGACCGGCAAGTACTCGACCAACGGCATCCATGCCCAGAACGGCTATGAACTGGCCGTTTCACGCATCAACGAGATGGGCGGCGTCATGGTAGGCGGTAAGTCCTACAAGTTTAAAATCGTTTATTACGATGATGAGTCGACACCGGCGCGTGGCGCACAGCTCGCCGAACGCCTGATCAAACAGGACGGCGTCCAATATATGCTTGGCCCGTACAGCTCCGGCTTGACAAAGGCGATCGCGCCGGTCACCGAAAAATACAAGATCCCGATGGTGGAAGCGGAAGGTGCGTCGCGCTCGCTGTTTACCCAAGGCTACAAATATCTCTTCGCGGTGCTTTCCACGTCGGAACAGTATCTCGCCAGCGCCATTGCATTGGCGGCCGAAACCGCCGAGAAGAATGGTAAGAAGCCGTCCGACGTGCGGATTGCCATGGCGTTCGAGAACGATCCGTTCTCGCAGGATGTCCGCGCGGGCGTCATGGACGACGCCAAGAAATTCGGCATGCAGATTGTCATCGACGACAAGCTGCCCCGCGACCTCAGCGACATGTCGACGACGCTGACCAAGGTCCGTGCGGTAAAGCCCGATTTGCTGGTGGTCTCCGGCCATTCGAAGGGTGCGGCCACGGCGGCCCGCCAGTTGGCCGAGATGAAGATCGACACGCCGATGGTTGCCATGACTCACTGCGAAGCGGCCAAGATCATAAGCAAGTTTGGCGCGACAACCAACGATATACTGTGCCCGACCCAGTGGGCCGAGACGCTGAGCTACAGCGGCAAGTATTTCGGTACGGCGGAAGCATACGACAAGCTCTTTAAGGCGACCTATGAAGGTTACAAGAACGTACCCTATCAGGCGGCGCAGGCCTCGGCGGCCGTGCTGGTCTGGAAGGACGCGTTCGAGCGCGCCAATTCCCTCGATAAGGATAAGGTCCGTGATGCGCTTTCATCGACCGACATGCAGACCTTCTATGGTGGCATCAGATTCGCGCCGGAAGGTAACAACATCGCCAAGCCGATGGTGCTGCGCCAGATTCAAGATGAAACGCTGAATGTGGTCGCACCGTCGAACTATGCGTCGCATAAGATGAACTGGCCGCGTAAGGCGCCCGACTGAGCTGCTGAAATAATCCCGGCGCCGCCTCTGGCGCCGGGGTTTCTTATGATGGCATTGTCGCCGCTGTCGGCGGACAGCTTGGGCAATTTTATAATAACGATCAGACATCGGGGGTAAAGAAAGCGCCACCATGCTTTTTAATTTGCAAATTCTTATAGATGCGCCGATTTTCAACGTTCAGCTCTTGTTTAACGGGTTGATGGTAGGCGCGATTTTTGCCCTGGCGGCCTACGGGCTTGCCTTGGTGTGGGGCGTGATGAACGTCAAGAATCTGTGTCAGGGCGAATTCGTTATCATGGGCGGCTACATTGCCTATTATATGTATACGCTAGGGATCCATCCGCTCTGGGGGCTGCCCGTCGCGATGGTCATCATGTTCGCATTCGGCTGGGCCATGTACCGGCTGGTCATCAGCAAGGTGATCGACCGTGACCTGTTTACGTCGCTTCTTGCGACGTTCGGGCTGGCCATCGTTATGCAGCAGGCGCTAAATCTGATCTTCGGACCGGAGGTGGTGATCGCTGAATCGGGTATGGCGAACCGCATTCTCCTGGGCGATGTGGCGGTCCAGGATATCAGGATATTGTCCTTTGTCATTGCGTGCCTCCTGGCGGTCGCTGTCGTCCTGTTCATGAAGAAAAGCCGTATGGGGCAGGCCATCCGGGCGACCGCGCAGGATGCGCGCGCCGCCAGGGTAATGGGTATAAATACCGACCGGGTCTACGCCTTCACCTATTCCTTGAACGCGGCGATCTGCGGCGCCGCCGGGGGCCTGATCTCAATGATTTGGGTAATCCAGCCCTTCTACGGCATCACCCATTCTATTCGTGCTTTCGTGATTGTCGTGGCCGCGGGCCTGGGCAATCTGCCCGGCGTCATCATTGCGGGCCTCGGCCTCGGTATCGCCGAACAATATGGTGGATTCGTGTTGGGGACGGACTTCCAGCAGGTTACGGTCACGGGGCTGTTGGTCGTCGTACTCGTCATCCTGCAGATTAAGATGGCCCGGCAAAGGCAGGTGGTGGAATGAATTCGACAGCCAGCAAGATTGCCCTTTATGCCGTTATCCTGGCAGCCTCGATCATTGCGCCATATCTTTTCCCGGCTTACACCCTGCAACTCGCTATTCTCTGGGTAATGATCCTGTTCGCACTGACCTGGGACGCCATGGGCGGGCAGATGGGGTACAACTCGCTGGGCAATATCGTTTTCTTCGGTGTCGGGATGTATATCTCGGCCGTGGTGCAGGTCGGCCTTTATTACGATGTTGGCGAGTACACCGCCTCCTATGGCGCCATCAAGATCGATTTCGACTATTGGCAGTATTTCACTGGACTCGGTCTGGGCGTCATTGCCGCCGCCGTAGGCGCGATGATCGTCGCCGTGGCGTTCGGCCGGATCGTACTTGGCCTGCGGGGACCGTATTTTGCCATTGGCACGCTGGGTGTTGCGCTCTCGGCGGGCGAACTTATTGGCGCCTGGGAGTGGGTCGGCGGGGGAAGCGGCATATCGATGCCGGTCTATCCGGGTGATCCGGACGACCGCTCACTGCAGTTCTATTTCATGTGCTTCGTTGCCGCGGTGGCGACCTTCTTGTTTTACCGTTGGCTATATACGACCCGATTTGGCCTGGCCCTCAATTCGATCCGCGACGATGAGGAGAAGGCTGAAGCCATGGGCATCCATACCGTGCGCTACAAGATTGTCAATTGGGCGATGTCGGCTTTCTTCCTGGGTATTTCTGGCGCCATCTACGGCAACATGATCGGTTTCATCGAACCGTTGGAGGTGGCGTTCCCGACGGTGACCTTCGGCATTTTCATGGTCCTGATGGCCTTGATGGGCGGCAAGGGAACACTCTGGGGGCCGGTCATCGGCGCAACGGTGTTCCATGTCATCAAGGAAGTGACCTGGACACATCTCCTTGGCTGGCAATGGGTGGCACTGGGGCTGCTGATCATCATTATCGTGGTCTATTTCCCACAGGGTTTCATGGGCTGGGCGCATGACCGGTGGCCGATACTGTTCGGCATAAAGACCCAGAACGTTGATACCGAAGGCAGCGGGGAGCCGGCGTCATGACGACAATGATCGAGGTACGGAACGTCTCCAAGGCGTTTGGTGGCGTTCAGGCCAACAAGGACGTCAGCATCGAGGTTTCGGAAGGCAAGATTACGGGACTGATCGGGCCGAACGGATCCGGCAAGACAACGTTGTTCAATTCGATCGTGGGATATCATCCGATCGACGAAGGTTCGATCCGGTTTGAGGGGAACGAAATTTCCCGGATGAAGGTGCAAGAGATTGCACGGCTCGGCCTGTTGCGAACCTTCCAGCAGACTCGCATCTACGGCAAGATGGATTGCGTCAGGAACATGCTGATCTCGGTACCCCACCGTACTATGGGGTGGAGCGATATGTTCGGCGAGCAGTTTTCGGCCGAAGATGAAGAGAAAGCCGAGCATCTGCTCGAGTTCGTCGGACTCTACGCCAAACGAAATCTGTTGGCCGGCGATCTGTCTTTCGGCCAGCAAAAGTTGTTGGAGTTCGCAATGGCGCTGATGAACGAACCGAAGATACTGCTGCTGGACGAGCCAACGGCCGGCATCAACCCGACGCTTATCAATGGGTTGATCGACAGGCTGAAGCGGGCTAACGAGGAATTCGGGATCACGCTTTTCGTGATCGAGCATAATATGCGGGTTATCATGAATTTGGCCGAACATATTTACTGCATGGCCCATGGCGAAATGCTCGCCGAAGGCACGCCGGATACGATCAAGAACGACCAGCGCGTCATCGACGCCTATCTGGGGGCGCACTGATGGCTGGCGAAGACAAGGGCAAGAAGGCCGCGTCCGGGTATCATGAGGGTTCGGTCGAGACCGTCATTTCGGTCGAGGACGTCAACCGCCAGGCGGCGGCGCTGGCCAAGGAAGGCGTTTCGGCCGATCGGGTTGCCGCGCTGGCTAAAAACGATCCTTATCTCACCATCGAAGGCCTGCGCGCCGGTTACGGCAAGATGGAGATCCTGCACGACTTCAATCTGCAGGTCCCCAAGGGGAAGTCGCTCTGCCTGATCGGCCCCAACGGCGCCGGCAAGTCGACGGTGCTGCATTCCATCTTCGGTTTTACCCGCATTTTCGATGGGCGGATCACGGTCGGCGGCAAGGGTAACGAACTTGACGTCACGTCGCTGGGCTCCAACGACAAGTTGAAGAAGGCCGGCATCGCATACATCCTTCAGGACAAGTCCGTATTCCCCGGCATGACCGTCGAGGAAAATCTCTGGATGGGCGGCTATCTGATGGACAAGCCGGAACAGGCGAAGGAGGCGGCCGAAAAGGTGTTCGCGAAATACGGCCGGCTGGCGGAGCGCCGCAAGCACTTGGCGCGTGTTCTTTCGGGCGGCGAGCGCCGTTTGCTGGAGATTTCCCGCGCCCTGGTCATGGACCCGGAAATTTTGCTGGTCGACGAGCCGTCGATCGGCCTGGAACCGCGCTTTATCGACATGGTATTCGAAATCCTCGATGACCTTCAGCATGGCGAGGGCAAGACCATAATCATGGTCGAACAGAACGCCAAGAAGGGCCTGGAATTCGCCGATATCGGCTATGTGCTGGTGTCCGGCGAGACCGCCATGGCGGGCCCTGGCGACGAATTGCTGGCAGACCCCGAGGTCGGGCGTTTGTTTCTCGGCGGGTGAATCAACCGACACTAAGCAAAGATCGCCGCGCCAACAAGACTTTGGCGTGGCGAATTCTTTGTGTTAGTTCTGTTCGGCAAAGTTTGCCTGTGATAGTGATTTTCTGCGTAAATCAACAGGTTCTGTTAACTTTAACGTAATGCCTGTGGGTTAAGGATTGCGGTGCTGGTTTATTTTGGATCTATTCGCATCTATGATGCGGCTGGACGTCAAGATATTGCGGTTGCACCGCTTGGGGACACAATATATGTTTATTTGGTTGTCGGGGCTCGTCCCACTTGTGGAGGAAAGAAACGCATGACTCGTTTGTCGGGTGTTCTGGGCGCGCTAGGCGTTGTCCTTCTGCTGGCGGGGTGCGAGGCGACCAAGCCGACTTCCGACGGTCCTTTCGGCACAGAAAAGGCTGGCCGTTACATGGTCGGCGACTCGTTCACATTCGATAACCCCATACTGACCTGGACCGTGGTCTCGGTAGAGGGCGAAAAGGTTTATTGGCGCAGCGATCAGGGTGACGAACAGGTCACAGGGCATGATCCGCTGATGCCCGCGTTTGAATGGAAAAATCCCGGCAGCGGCGGGGGCCGCCGGGTTATCAGCGACATAAAGGGCGCGTTGTTCCCGCTTACCGATCCCGGCAACATGACTTTTACGTCCAGGGTCGAAAACTGGACGGTCAAGGACGGGCAGGCGACCCCACCCCTGAAATGGGAATATAACTGGTCATGCAGCGTGGCTGGCGAGGAGACGGTTGAAGTGCCGGCCGGCAAATTCGATACCTACAAGGTCATCTGCGGCCGCTACAAACCGACCGAACTGGAATTTTTCTATTCGCCGGAAATCGGCCATTACGTTGTAATGCGCATCGACGACCCGGCTAGTGAAAGCACCATTACCCGTAATCTGATGTCGTTCCGCCGGATGGAGCTGCTTGGCCCGGACGCCGAAATATTACTGCCGGCGGAGCCCATGATGGAGCCGCCGCCCTTGCCACCGGAACCCGCGCCGCCGCCGCCACCGCCGGAAATCAAGGAACTGGAGCCGCCGAAACCGACGATGGGCACGGGAAGCGGTCCGCGCGCGGTGCTGGGCGCCTTCAGTTCCGAGGAAAACGCGGTGCGCGCCTGGGCGATCTACCGGAAGAAGTTCAGCGATGTGCTGGGCGGTCTCGACCCGCAGATCAAGCAGGTAAGTTTCCAGTCACAAGGAACATTGTTCCGACTTTCCACTGAACGGCTGGACAGCAGCGCAACGGCGAAAGAAGTATGCCGAGGCGTGCGCAGTCGCGGCGGCGAGTGTTTCGTCAGTAACAAGTAGCCGATCGGGTTTTCATGGCCGGGGCTCTGCCAGGACTGAAACGGAAATTGCTCATTATTCCGCCGGTTCTGGCCGGAGTGGTGATTCTTGTTTTCATGATACGCGGTGGCAGCGAACCGGAGCGGGCGCCGCCGGTCGAGAAAGCGCGGCCTGTCAGTGTTATCACTGTTCCTTCCGTTGATTTCGTGCCCCGCGCCGTTGGCTATGGCGTTGTTCAGCCCGCCCGTAGCTGGGAGGCGGTGGCCGAGGTAAGTGGCCGTGTCGTCGCCAAGCATCCGTTGCTGGAATCGGGCGAGATCGTCCCTGGCGGGTTGGAGATATTACAGATCGATCCCGGTGACTACCAACTGGCCGTGGAGAGCACAAAATCGAAAATCCGCGGGGCCGAGGCGCAGATTGCCGAACTGGATGTGCGTAAGCGGAACACCGGCCTGTCCCTTAAGATCGAGCAGCGCGGCCAGGCACTGGCCGAAAAGGACCTGGAGCGCAAACGCACGCTGCTGGAGCGGGGAAATATCGCCCAGGCCACCGTTGATGAAATCGAACGCTCGGTCCTGGCGCGCCGTCAGGCGGTTCAGGGACAAGAAAGCGTATTGGCGCTGATCCCGGCCGAGCGCGAGGTGCTTCAGGCTAACCTCGCCCTCTATCAGGCCGAACTGCGGCAGGCCGAGCGAAACCTCGAGCGTACGCGCATTGCCACTCCCTTCGATGGGCGGGTCGCCGCGGTCAATGTGGAGGATCGGCAATTTGCGGCCGCGGGTCAGATTCTGGCTGTTATCGACGGTGTCGATGTCGCCGAGGTTTCCGCGCAAATTCCGCTGGAACGGATGCGCTACCTGTTCGAGGCTTCCGATATGTCGGGCAGGGATATCAATGTGAAGGACATGGGGTCGGTTTTCGAGCAGACCGGTCTCACGGCGAGTGTACGGTTGCAATCCGGCGACCTTGTGGTGACCTGGGACGCGCGCTTTGCGAGGATTCGCGAAACCGTCGATCCAGCAACCAGAACGGTGGGCGTCGTCGTCGCCGTCGACGATCCATATCGGCAAGCGCGGGCCGGGTCGCGGCCGCCCCTGGCAAAAAACATGTATGTCGAGGTGGAACTGTCGGGTGAGACGGTAAAGGACAGCATCGTCATCCCCAGGTCCGCGCTGCATGATGGAATGGTTTATCTGGTGGACGGCGACGACAGGCTGCAACGGCGCCCGGTCAAGGTCGGCATCGGCCAGGGCGGATTGGTCACGATAACCGAAGGGCTGAAAGTCGGCGAGAGGATTGTTACCGGCGACCTGGTGCCGGCAATCGACCGGATGCTTCTGATCCCGATCGACGATCCGGATGAATTGCGGACCCTGACGGAAGAGGCCGCCGGCAGGGGAGCGATGAGGTGATTCGCTACTTCGTCGGGCATCCCACCGCCGCCAATCTTCTGATGATCGGGATTATGGCGTTGGGGCTGTCCGCCTTGCCCGCGCTGGAACGTGAAACTTTCCCCGACATACCTCTTAACAACGTTCAGGTACGCGTGATCTATCCTGGCGCCAGCGCCGAGGAGGTGGAGGATGCGGTCTGCCGCAGGATCGAGGAATCGCTCGACGGGATCAACGACATAGGCGAGATGCGCTGCGAGGCGCGTGAAGGCATCGCCACCGCATACGTCAAGATGGACCATAACGGCAGCATTGACCGCTTCCTGGAGGATGTGAAAAGCGAGATCGAGGCAATCCACGATTTCCCCGACGAGACGGA
>CBFDDT010000030.1:0-28443 GCA_965603635.1 uncultured bacterium
CTCGCAGTACATCCAGCATCTTCCGTAGAAACCGGAAAACCCGGCCATCCAGCTTCTGGGGCGGAACGATTTCGTGGTTGCGATTGCAGTTACCGGCCCGATGTCGGAACCCGATCTGAAAGCCTATGCGGAAGATATGAAGGACCGGCTGCAGCGCATCCCGCAGGTCACCCAGGTAAATATCAAGGGCTTTTCCGACCATCAGATTCGGATTGAACTGCCTTCGCAAGTTCTGCGCCAGTTCGGACTCAGCGTGTCCGACATCGCCGGGGTCGTCGGGCGGCAAAGCGTGGATATGCCACTGGGCAGCATCGAGACCACGGCCCGCGATATATTGATCCGCTTTGCCGATGAACGGCGGTCGGCGGCCGATTTCCGCGACCTTGTCGTGGTCACCGGGGAAAGCGGCGCCGTTATCCGACTGGGCGACATTGCGCGTATTACCGACCGCTTCGAGCAGGACGAGGCCAAGGTCATGTTCAATGGCGACCGCGCCGTCCTGTTGGAGATCAGCAAGGCCCGTTCGGGCGACACGCTGGAAGTGGTCGACGCGGTTAAGGAATTTCTGGAGATCGAGCGCGCGACCGCGCCGCCCAGCATGGCCTTCGATATCACGCGTGATGTATCGACCATCGTGCGCGACCGGCTGAACATGGTGTTGAAAAATGGCTCGCAGGGGCTGTTTCTTGTTGCGCTAACCCTGTGGCTGTTCTTCGGGCTGCGTTATTCGTTCTGGGTCGCGATGGGGTTGCCGGTCTCGTTTCTGGGGACAATGTTCGTGATGTCGGCGGCCGGCATTTCGGTCAATATGATCACCATGGTAGGGCTGTTGATCGCGACCGGCCTGTTGATGGACGATGCCATCGTGATCTCGGAAAACATCGCCCGCCATTCCCGCGATGGGAAATCGCCACTGGATGCCGCCACCATTGGCGTGCGCGAGGTTGCGCCGGGGGTTCTCGCATCCTTCCTGACGACGATTTGCGTGTTTGGCCCCCTGACCGTGCTGAGCGGCGATATCGGCAATGTAATGAAGTTCGTCCCGATCGTGTTGATCATGACGTTATCGGTCAGCCTGATCGAAGCCTTCCTCGTGCTGCCCAATCACCTCAGCCATTCGATGGGTGGCACGGAAACCCTGACTGGCCCACGCCGCCATGTCGAAAACTTCATGGACTGGGCGCGCGAGAATGTCGGCGGCCGCGCGGCGGATCTGGCCGTTGAATGGCGCTATGCGACAGCAGGCCTGGTGTTCTTCCTGCTTTTATCGTCGGTGGCGATGATTGCGGGCGGGGTACTGAAATTCAAGGCCTTCCCGACGCTGGACGGCAATATCGTCCAGGCGCGGCTGTTGATGCCACAGGGAACCCCGCTGGAACGCACCGAGGAAATCGTGCGCCAGATCGTCGACAGCCTGGACCGGGTCAACGCCCGACTGACACCCCAGCAACCGGGGGAACAGAAATTGGTCCAGCAGATCGGTGTCGAATATGGCGTCAATGTCGATTCCCATGAAAGCGGCGCCCATGTGGCAACGGTGACCGCCGACCTTCTGGAAGCCGAAATTCGCACCAGCCGCGTTGCCGATATTATCAGGCTGTGGCGTGAGGAAACCGGCCAGATTCCCAATTCGATCGCCCTCGGCTTCGCTGAATTCCAGATCGGCATAGCCGGCCGGCCGATCGAGATAAGACTGATGGGCGACGATCTCGGCGACCTCCGTTCGGCCGCGCGCGAGCTTCAGGATGCGTTGGGGTCCTATCCGGCGGTGTTCAATCTGTCCAACGATCTCCGGCCGGGCAAGCCGGAGGTGAGGCTGCATCTGCGTGAAGGCGCGCTGTCGCTGGGCCTGAACGCGTCGCAGGTTGCCGCACAGTTGCGCGCCGCCTTTTTCGGCCAATTGGTCGGTGAAGTACAGGGCGGCGCTGAGTCCTATGAAATCGATGTCAGGCTGGCGCCTGGCGACCGCGACGGCATGTCCGATCTCGATAATTTCGTGGTGACCGCGCCCAATGGCGCACAGGTGCCGCTGGGATCGCTGGCGATCGCGGAAACCGGCCGCGGCTTCGCGCGCATTCACCGCGTCGACGGGCGTCGCACGGTCACGTTGCAGGGCGATGTCGACGTGAGCAGGGCCAATGTGGGAGAAATTCTCGGCGATATTTCGGGAAATGTTCTTCCCGGCATTCTGGAGAAATATCACGGTGTCGAAGCCAACTTCGAGGGCGAGGCCAAGAGTGGCGCCGAAGGTGTGTCGTCGGTGCGCCGCGCCTTCCTGATCGGGTTGGTCGGGATATTCCTGGTGCTCAGTTTTCAATTCAGAAACTACACCGAGGCCATTGTCGTCATCGTGACGATCCCGCTGTCGCTGATTGGCGTGGTCCTGGGGCATTTGATGATGGGGTTGGACCTGTCGATGCCCAGCATAATCGGGCTGGCGGCCTTGTCGGGCGTCGTCGTGAACGACACCATCCTGCTGGTCACCTTCATCAAGCGGCACGCCGGCGAGGGCATGACGATCGAGGATGCCGCGCGCCAGGCGTCGCGCCTGCGTTTCCGCCCGATCTTGCTAACCTCGCTGACGACCATTCTGGGCCTCACCCCGATGCTGCTGGAGCGTAGCCTGCAGGCGCAGGTGCTGATTCCGCTGGTCAACAGCCTGGCGTTCGGCATGCTCTCGGCAACGCTGCTGATCCTGATCGTCGTGCCGGCCTTATACGCCATCCTGCATGATTTCGGCCTGACGACCGTGGCTCGCGATAATGCGCAAAATAGTGGCGAGCCTGAACGGGCTTGAACATAGGCGCGGCGCATCCAATCTGATAACCGTCAACGCAGGGTGGTGATTGGTTTGCGCCGCATGTATCCTGCCTCAACATATACCTGATTGTCGAACCTGGATTCGTGTTAAGAGATTGATATCATGATTAGTTTTCTGCTTTATGCTGGCGGCGCCTGGATTGTGTTGATTGGCGTTATGTATCTGGGACAACGGCGCATGACGTATTTCCCGGATCATACCGAACCGCATCCCGATGATCATGATCTGCCGCAGATGGAAAGCATCCGGATCGCCGTCGAGGAAACGGTGGAAATTCTGGCCTGGTGGCACGCGCCGACTGACGATAAGCATCCCGTGCTGGTTTATTTTCACGGCAATGCCGGCCATATCGGGTCACGCGATTACAAGATCAGGGAAATGGTCGAGGCCGGTTATGGCGTGTTGCTGGCGACTTACCGGTATAACGCGGGCGCTGGCGGCAAGGGCAGCGAGGCAGCCTTGCTGGCCGACGCGCGGGGCGCCCTGGATTTCGTGACGAGCCACGGCATCGCCGAGGAACGCATCGTGCTCTACGGCGAGTCGCTGGGCAGCGGTATCGCGGTCGCCATGGCCGCCGAGCGCGATGTTGCCGGGCTGGTCTTGGAAACACCCTACAGTAGTATTGCCGAATTGGCCCACAGCCGGTACTGGTTCGTCCTGGCCAAATGGTTTATTCACGACCGTTACGATTCAATGGCCCGGATCGGGAAGGTGAGGGCGCCGATCCTTCTGTTCCACGGCGACGCCGACACCACCATCCCCATTCATTTCGGCAAGCGGCTGTACGAAGCCGCGCCCGAACCGAAAGAGGCCCATTTCTATCCCGGCGGACGCCACACCGACCTGTACGATCACGGGGTGGGCGAAGTGGTGATGGATTTCATGGACCGCTGCGCGGCCCGCATTCGAGCGGGTTAACCTGTTCGGAAGGTTTGTAGCCGATAATCCGGCTCGCAACTGCCGGGAAAAACCAACATGGCGATGTTCGTGCGTGTCTTAAAGCGGGCCAGTATCGGAATTTTCGCGATTGGGGTTGCGGGATATCTCGGGTTGCTCGGGATTCTGTATTTCGGCCAGCGCGATATTCTCTATCATCCCACGCAAATCGTACCCGATCCGGCAGCCTTCGGCGTGCCCGAGATGGCCGCGCACCGCGTTGATTCCGAGGGCGGCGCGCGACCGCTGATCTGGTGGAGACCGCCAGTAAATTCCTCATATCCGGTTGTCGTCTATTTCCATGGCAACGGCGGCCATATCGGAAGCCAGGCGAATTTGGCGAGGACATATATGAATGCCGGATACGGGATTTTATTGGCGGGTTACCAATACAATGCCGACGCCGGCGGCCAGGCGAGCGAGGCAGGGCTGCTGGCCGACGGCCGGGCCGCCATAGAGTTTGCACGGGCGCAAGGTTACGAGCCCGGGCGGTTGGTGTTCTATGGGGAATCGCTGGGGACCGGGGTCGCCACGGCGATGGCCACCGAATACAAGGCCGCTGCGCTGGTTCTGAAAATGGCTTATTCAAGCATCGCCGATTTGGCGCAAGGCCGCTACTGGTATCTGCCGGTTTACTGGCTGGTGAAAGACAGCTTTGATTCCGTTGGCCGCATGCCGTCTGTGCAATCCCCGGCACTGTTCATTCATGGCGAGGATGACCGGACCATACCGGCCTGGTCGGCAAGGAAATTGCTGGAAGTAACACCTGAACCGAAGGAGTCTCATTTTCTGCGCGGCGGTGGACACGGCAATCTCGGTCGTCTCGGCGCGGAAGATCTGGTTCTAGATTTCCTGGAACGGCGCGTTATCGCGGTTCAAAAAGCGGCGGCCGGCGGATAAAAAAACGGCGCCCGCGAGGGGCGCCGTAGTTTTATCGAGAAATAATGCCAGGTGTGATTTCCGTCAGGCGCTGCTCGCTATAATTTCCTGTTCATAGTCCACGAAACCTTTGGTCGCCTTGGCCATCTCCTTGAAGAATGGCATCCTGGCCATGTCCATGACCTTGTCGCAGAAGCTGGGCACCCATTAAATCAAATGTTCCTCGACGAAACGCTGCTGATTATCCTGGCGCATGGCTGCTGCTCGATTTTCGTATGGGCTCCTACTATAGCCACTGTCCGGCCGCCACCACCATCACCAATTCAATGGCGGCGCGGGCCGGGTTTCCCCGTCCGCGCGCGCCTTCACGACAAGCAACGGCTTGGTTATCTCGCCAGCATGCGGACATACGAAGCGACATCGGCAATCTCGTTGTCGCTGAGGCTCCCCTTCCAGGATGGCATGTAGTCGCCCTTGCCTTCCCGGATAATTTTCAACAGATCCTCGTCGGTCATCTTCTTCATGTTTTCCGATTTCGTGAAATCCATCATGGGAATCTGAATCAATTGCGCAAGAAGACCTCTTCCCGTTCCAATCTGTCCATGGCACGCGACACAGGCCCTCTTGAAAATAACCCTTCCCCGTCGTGTGTCGCCGGTAAATCTGAGGTCTTTCTCGGTTATCTTGGGGATGTATGCGGCGATATCGAGCAATTCCTCCCGCGACAACATCGCGCCCCAATTCGGCATGCCTGCCCCTGCCCGTCCCCGGTAGTCTCCTATGATAGCCGCCAGGTCCTCCACTTTTTTTGTCCGGTATTGCTCGGACGAAAGATCGGCGGGTTCGAGGTTCAGATTCTTTGCGATAGGCCCAGCGCCCTTGCCGTCCGCGCCATGGCAGACAAGGCAGTAGGAGCGGTAAAGATGGCTGCCAATCAAGGCATTGGGTTCGTCTTGTGCGTATGTGTCCGTTGCCAGCATCATCGCCGCGCAGACAGATACGAGCCACACTAACGGTTTCATTTCAAACCTCCCGGACTGCGTGCGCGCAGCGTCAAACTTCGGCATGAATTATCCACGATATCTCTCGATTCCACTCAGCTGTTGTCGTTTTGCCCGTTTCCGGCATCGGCGATAAGGACTTGCGTATTTTTGCCCTCGTATTCGATGAAACCTTTCGTCACTTCCGCGATCCCCCGATAGAAAGGATGTTCGGCCCCTTCGATAAGCTTGTCGCAAAACCGGGCGACCCACTGGCAAAGATGTTCGACAAGGAACCGCTTTTCGATATTCCGGATATTGGTGGCGAATTCTTCGTCCGCCTCGGTCCATGCCTCGGCTTCCTTGGTGGTGAGTTGTTGCATGAACTCCATCTCCGCACAGATATGATCCGGCATTCCCGTGAAACTGTCGTCGACAGTCAGTCCGGCGGCCTCCATGAAGCGCTTTACCTCTACTGTTTCAGCCCCCCAGAGGTCGGCGTTGCCGCCGCTTGCCCTGTCGGTATGGAGGGATTCGTGGGGAGAAATATGACCCCTCGGCCCAAGGAACAGTCGGGTGAACTCGATGGCCAGATCCTCGCGAAGCTGTTCGTTGGGTGAATCGCGAAAGTCTTCACCCAGCGAGATCCCCAGGCCCTCAAGGACCCCGAGAATTTCAGGATCCTTGAGCCGGGTCAGAAACGAGGAGGATGGCTCCACCCGGAAGACGGCGGCAAGCAAGCCGTATATATTGGCCCGGGCCGTCGCCGTTTCGGACATTTCCGTCATCCGTGCATCAACCATCGTATCTCCTCGCTTCCAGACTTGTTTATGCGTCAGGCCCTTTTGACCTGCACCACCGTATCGAACCAGCGCATCCCACCGCTCATCGGATCCGATTTGTTCGGGATGATCTTGTTGGGATGGGTGCCATGCTTGTCCCACCACATGTTCGCGGCATCGGGATCATTGGCGCCACCACCGGAAATCGGGGACTTCTTGCCCGATCCGTAGACGCCGGAATGCTCGCGTCCCAGCGAATGGGAGATGGCGATAACGCCGGGGATGATGCCCTCGGTGACATAGGCCGTGGTGGTTATTTTGCCGATTTCGCTGGTGACCGTGATCTTGTCACCATTCTTGATACCGCGGACGTCGGCGGTAGTGGTGTTTATCCAGGCCGGATTGTCGTGCTTGATCTCGGACAGCCACTTGCACTGGGCGGTCCGCGAATGGGTGTGCACGGCAACCTTGTAGGTGGTCAGGATCAAGTCGTCCTTGGCCATCTTCTGGTGCTCGGGGATCGCCGTGTGGGTTGGGAACGCCGGCATGCCCTTGTCGGCGAAGTTGTCGGAGTAGAAGTCCAGGTAGCCCGACTTGGGGAACTTGGTGTTCGGGGGATAGGCCAGAAGGGCCTCGCCCTCGACATTCTGGGCCACGTATGCGCCCTTGGCGCCCTTGGTGCCCAGATAGCCTTTACTCTTGGCTTCGGCTTCGCTTGCCACGCCGGCTTTCTTCCAGTCCCAGTAGACGCCGGTCTTGTCGTCGAGAATAACGCCATCGCCGGAAACATCGACTTTCGCCTCGTAGAAGCCGTAGTTGGGTTTGGCGTTCTTGTCGTGCCAGACGCCGTGCTTCCTCATATAGTCGAAGCCGCCGGCTTCCTTCACGCCGGGCGTCATTTCACAGGACTGCTCGACGAAGTCCTTCTTGCTCGAATAGTTGAGCTCGAAGCCGAGCCGTTTGGCCAGTTCCGGCCAGACATCGCCCTGGCATCTCGCCTCGCCCAGGGGCTTGACGAGAGGTTGGCGAATATAGAATTCCGCAATCTGGTTTGCCGAAACCATGTCCTCCCAGTCCCAGCGCTCCAGATAGGTGACGTCGGGCAGGATGATGTCGGCATATTGCGAGGACTCGTCATAGACGATGGTCGAGGTGATCAGGAACGGCATGATGCTCTCGTCCTGGAAAACCGCGCGAGCCTCGTCGTTGTTGCCGTTGATGAAGGTCGGGTTGTAGCAGCTCCACCAGTAGACGCTGGGCCGTCCATGGCTGCCGTCCTTGATCATCGGGATGATCGACTGGCTGACATGATGGGTCGGCCAGGCCGCCTCGCCGGGGAAGCCGTCCTTGATATGCAGCCCCTTGTTCAACTTCGCCTTGGGCGACGAGGGATGCTTCCAGCTGGCGCCAACGCCCATGACCCGGCCCCCGGCCCGGTCGAGGTTGTTGGTGATCGCCGACAGCAGCATCGCGGCGCGTTCCTGGTCGGCGCCGTGATAATGCATGACGGTGCCGCGGTAGGTGACCAGACAGGCCGATTTCGCCTTGGCGAAACCGCGGGCGATATCGCGGATCGTGTCGGCGGAAACACCGCTTTCCTTCGCCGCGAATTCCGGCGTGAATTTGGACACCTGTTCCTTGACGGCGGCGATCCTCTCGTCCACCGAGGCGTTATGATCGGCCGTGACCCTCATGAACTTGAAGTGGTCCTTCTTGAACAGCCCCTCGTTCATGATGACGTTAATCATGGACAGCATCACCAGCCCGTCCATGCCGACATTGATCGGGATCCATTTTGTCGATTTGGCGGCGGTGTTGGATAGCCGCACATCGAACGTATAGAACGGAACGCCACGATCGACGACCGCGCGGATCAGACGATGCGAAGTCGGGATGTGGTTGGTATGGGTTTCCAGGTTGTTGCTGCCGAAATTCACGATGAAATCGGTCTTGTCATAGTCCCAGTTGTCATACATTCCACCCCACAGGCTCTCCTGTCCGACCCATTTCGAGCCCTCGCAAACAGAGGTGTGGTTGCCGATGGTAGAGGTTCCGTATGCGGCCAGGAAGTCGCCGGTGACCGCCCATTGGGAGGCTTTGTGGCGGCCGTAGGCATACATGAACTGCTCGGGTGTGCCGGCGTCGCGCAACGGCTTCAACTTGGATGCAATGATGTCCAGGGCTTCGTCCCAGGAAATCCTTTTCCATTTATGTTCGCCGCGTTTGCCGACGCGCTGCATCGGGTGAAGGATGCGGTCCGGGAAGTAGACCTGGTTGATGCCAGCCTGTCCCTTGGCGCACAGCACGCCTTCGGTACGGATGGACTCGGGGTGTCCCTCCAGTTTCATCAATCGGCCGTCCTCGACAAAGCCCATCATGGAGTCGCGGGTCACACAGCCCCAGCAGGCGGTCGGAATGGCTTGTCTTTCCTTGCCGGTGGCGGGCGAGAAGTCGCGTCCGCCCGCTTGCAGTTTAACAGTTCCGGCTAGTGCACTCTTGCTGTCGCCCAGGTCCGCCGCGAGAACGGCGCCGCTGGCCCCAGCCAGAGTCATGAAGTTACGTCGGTTCAATTTTTGCATTTTCATATTCCTTGTCTGGCTGCGTGGCCTATGGGATCTGGTCCATGAAATGGTCCAGTTTGCCCTTTGTCCGTTGCGTGTAGGTCGCCTTCATGACGTTGTCCGGGTCGATGTAGAATACGTTGGGCCTGGTGCCTTCTTCCGGTAACAGAACGTTGTCCGGGTTCTTCAGGCCGTATTCCTTGACCAGCTTCGAGACATGGCTTTCGGGATCGTTGAGATCGCCGAAGATGCGCGCCTTTCCCTGGCAGGTATTGACGCAGGACGGTTCGACGCCATTGTCGACCCTGTGCGCGCACATATCGCACTTCTCGATGCCGTTGTTCTCCGGTTTCAGGCCGGACTTGACGAACGGGTTGAAGGAACGGACGCCATAGGGGCAGCCGTCGATGCATTTGCCGCAGCCGATGCACTGGTCGTTATCCACAAGGATCAACCCGTCCGGGCGCTTGTAGGTGCCGCCGGACCGGTAGCGGATCTTCGTTCCGTCGGGCGCCGTATAGCTGGCGCGCTCGCCGGGGAACTGCGGGCAGACCTTGACGCAGGGCGGAACACCGTCCTTCTCGTTGCCTTCGCAGTGGTTGCACATGATCGGCAGGAAGTCCTTGCGCGTGTCGGGGAACTTGCCCGATGTCTTTTCCTGGATCACGGTGCGGAATCGGCCAAGGGCTACGCCGTTCTCGGACTTGCAGGCCACGGTACAGGCCCTGCAGCCGATACATTTGCGCATATCCATGACCATGCCCCAGCGCGGCGGGTTGCCCGCGGCGTCGGCGGTCCGGGATTCAGCGGCAAGGGCCGCCGCCCCGAGCGCGGCAGCGCCGCTACCCTTAAGCACGGCCCTCCGGCCGACTTTTGTTTTTCTTATGCTGTTCATCTCGTCTGCCTCCTTTGCATGGGTTTTCTCCTTCGCAGTGGCTTCCCGGCCGCCTCGGCTTTCTTGACCGGCGTCGCGAGGGCGGCGCTCCCAGCGGCCACCACACTGGCGCCTTTGAGCACATCACGCCGTCCGATCCGCAACTCTGTCGTTTCAGTCATACTCAGTTCTCCTTTTCAGTCCGTGGTACGCCATCCTGCATTGCTCTGAAATCGTGCTTTTATTCTTTGTTCAGTTTCCGCTATCCAATAAATCGATGGTGTCTTCGAAGTTCGCGATCGCTTCGTCCAGGATCATGATCGAGTATTTCTTGTTGTGGACGCCGTTGCCGACCCGAACGACGTCGAGGAGTTCGCGGCCCGTGCCGATCGTCCGCCTGGCCTCGTCGAGCGTCTCGGCGCCGAGCCTGCCTTCCGCCGCAGCCAGCGCCTCGAGGGCCTCGGTCTCCATTTCCGTAGCAAACCCGACCTCCCGTTCGAGCGTCTTCTTCCAGTCGTCGAGCATCTTGCGATGTTCCGGCGTATGGCATTTCGCACAGGTCTCGGCGGAACCGGTCTTCACCTGTTGACCCTTGCTGTGTTTGGTCTCGATATGGCAGCCGGTGCAATTGGTCTTGACGGCATTCATGAGGCCGGCGACCGGCGAGACGTTCTCGCTGACGCTCTCGCCCGCCAGGAGGATCTTCTGGAAGCGATGCGAATCACGATGGCACTGCGCGCAGACGGACCGCACCTCGTCGAGATAATCCTTCTTGCCGCCGTGCCGGGAGGGTCGATGGCAGTCGAGGCAGTCGGCACGCCGGCTGGCCACATGCTCGTCGTGCATCAGTTTCCCGTCACGGCCCTTCGAAGACAGGGCCGCCGACGCGCTGTGACAGTCCAGACATTCATCCGTCTTGATCTCGTCGCTGCCCGCGACCTGGTGCAGATGGCAGCTCTCGCATGGCACGCCGGCTTTTTCGAGGGTCTGGTGGGTGATGGGTTTCTTACTGGGGTCATCGACCGATAATTGCTGCTGCAGCGATTTGGTCGGAACGGTGTGGCACAGGGAGCATTTGTTGGCCTCCGTATTGAAGCTTACGGCCGATCCATTCCTGAACGCGGCAGTCGCCGGCCCATCGAAACCGGCTTCAACCGGCTTCGACTGATCGGCGATCTGCTCGGAACCTTCGGGTCTTCCGGGCCGGAAATGACACGTGAAACAAATGTCTACCGGGACTTCAAAATGTTTCGCCGCCGAGTGTTTGAAATGGCAGGTGTCACAGAAAAGCTTCTGGCCCTTCAGGGTCTCCTTCTCGAAATGCGCCTTGTGCCTGAAAGTGCTTTTTTCACCGTACTTTATTTCCTTATCCTGGAATCTTTCCACCACGTGACAACCCGACCGCAGGCAGGCGCCGTCCTTCACCACGGGCCGGATCGGCAAGGGGGCTTCGGGATCGTAAAGGTAGGCGGCAAGGTGTCTTGCGCCCTCCATCTGTGCCTTGAACGATTTCTTCTCGCCGGGTAGGAAATGGCACTCGATACATTCGGCCCGTTTGGCGCCGGCGGTTTTGGGATCAAAATGACTGGATGATTTCCAGGCCGCGTACTGCTCGTCCATCGTGTGGCAACTGCCGCCACAGAATTCCGATGTCGAGGTGTAGGCGTTTCCAGCGTAATACAGGACACCCGCGCCGACCAGCATAACGGCACCGAGTGCGATGGCGGCAAGTGCAATGGTTGCCTTGCGAACTGTGTAAGCCCCGGATAGCAAAGGACGATCACCTATCGAATTAATTGCGAGAACAGGTCTCGCAATATTGACGGTTAAAAGTCCCTCTTGCCCGTTTGGACGTGGTGGTTGCTGTTTCAAGCACCTTGCTGAACCACCTTCGCCCTCGTCACCTGGAACAATGCATGTCCATCGGTGATTGCGAAGGTCTCCGCAATAGCCGTGCCAAAGGGTAACGTCTTAAAAAGAATAGGATTTTATATATTGCGCCTGCGAACGCATGTTCGGAAAACCGAACATAACCATAAAAATAATATGGATAAGCGAACGCCTCAGCTTTCCTCGACCCTGGAAAAACCAAGCTTGTGCATTTTCTCCCACAGCGTGGTTCGCGAGACCCCCAGCATGTCGGCCGCTGCTTTCAATTGGCCGTCGGTGATAAACAGAACCCGTTCGATATGACGCTTTTCCGCCTGATCGCGAATTTCCTTCAGGGTCGGGATCTCGGACTCGCCGTCGGCGCCCAGAATATCGGGAAACAGGTCGTGCACGCTGATGCGGGGATTGCGGGCGATCGCGATCGCGCGTTCCACCCGGTTGCGCAGCTCGCGGATATTGCCGGGCCAGTCGTGGGCCAGGACGGCCTCTTCGGCGGTCACCGTCATGGATCTTACATCGCGTCGGAAGCGTGTGGCGAAATAGGTAAGATAGCCGCGAACCAGCGCCAGGATGTCTTCGGGATGTTCGCGAAGCGCCGGGATCGGGATCGGGATTACATTGATCCGGTAATAGAGATCCTCGCGGAATCGTCCCGCCGCCACTTCGGATTCAAGGTCGACATTGGTGGCGCAGACGATCCGCGCCTTGAAGGCAATATGCTTTTCTCCGCCAACACGCGTGAAATCGCGTTCCTCCACCAGCCGCAACAATTTCGCCTGCAGCGCCGGCGACAGGTCGCCGACCTCGTCGAGGAACAGTATCCCCTCGTCGGCTCTTTCCGCATAGCCCAGATGCCGCTCGTGGGCGCCGGTGAAGGCGCCGCGTTCGTGGCCGAACAACTCGCTCTCCATCAGTTCCGAGGGGATCGCGGCGCAGTTGACGGCCATGAAGGGGTCCTTCTTTCGGGGTGAGACCTGATGCAGGAATCGGGATGCGACTTCCTTGCCGCTGCCGCTTTCGCCGGTAAACAGGACACTGCTTTCCACGTCGGCGATGCGGCGCAGCATGTCCTCTATGTCGCGCATGACCTTCGATACGCCCAGCGAGCGTTGGCCGATTTCCTCTTCCCGCGGACTCCAGTTCGTCAGATGGGCGATGCGGCCCAGGAACTCGTCCATCTCGAAGGGTTTGGTCACATATTCGTCGGCGCCCTGGCGGATCAGCCTGACGGCCTGCTCGATATCGCCAAAGGCCGTGATGAACAGCACCGGGGTCGAGTGGAGTTTCGGCAGGGACTCGGTAAACACTTCCTCGCCGGTCATGTCGGGCAGGCGAATATCGCAGATCAGCACGTCCGGCCGTTGATCTCCGATGCCAGCGATCGCCTCGCGGCCGGTGCGCCACCATATCGGATCGTAGCCTTCAAGATTGAGGCGCTGTACCAGCGACCCTCCCATGATCACGTCGTCCTCGACGATTCCCACCTGAACCCGGTCATGCGACTGCATCGAGTTTCTCCTCCCGTTCGTCGACGGGAATGAACAAACGGATGGTCGTTCCCTCCGTCGGTGATGTTGCGATATCGAAATGCCCATTCAGGCGTAGAACGAGGCGCGCGGCGGTCCAGGTGCCAAGGCCCGTGCTGCCCGAAGGGGGCAGGGTTTCCCGCGTTGCGTCGCGCATCAGGGCCGCCACCGGTTCCGGCAGTCCAGGGCCGCTGTCGGCGATGGTGACGACAAGCTTGCCATCCGCGATTCGGGCGTCCAGGGAAACCGTTCCGTTGACCGGCGAGGCGGCGCAGGCGTTCAAAAGCAGATTGAGGGTGGCCTGTCTGACGGACGCGCCATCGACGGAGACTTCGCCTGGCAACTCGTTTACCCAATCCAGGCGAAGATGGCGGCGAACCGTTTCGTGATGCACCAGAAACTGCAGATCCTCCAGATCCTTGCGCGACAGCATGCCCGGCGCGTCGGCGCCCTTGTAGGTAACCAACGTGGCGCGCACGACGTTGCGAATGCCAATCAGGCCACGTTCCAGCAGGCCCAGCGAGGTTTCCCGAACTTCGGGCTTGTCGCCGTGCCGACGCAGCGTATCGACCGCATTCATCATGCCGCCCAGCGGGTTATTGACTTCATGAGCCATGCCGGATGCCAGCTTGCCCAGAAGTGCGAGCTTTTCCTCGTCGGCCAGCCGGCGGGTTAGGATCCGCCGCTCGTCCAGGGCATCGGCCATGGCGTTGAACCGCCGGAACAGGCCGGCGAATTCGCGGCTCTGGCGTTCGATTTCGCTGCCGGGAATACGTTTCGCCTCGCCGGACCTGATTTGCTCCACATGCCTTGTGAGAACGGAAACCGGCTGGAGCATATGCCGCACGACCATATAGCCAACCGCGGCCAGCAACAGCGTAAGGAAGGAATTCGCGGCAATCAGGGCGAACAGGACCTCGCGGCGTTCCCGGATCAGTTCGCCAAGGTCAATCTCGGCGTAAATGCGCCCGAGCGTAACGTTGTTGCTGGTAAGGTCGCGGCGAATCCATGCGACCTTGGCGCTTTCATGAATGGTCAGATTGCGACCGGGAGCGAACCGATCGCGCAGCGCGGCGGGAACCAGGCTGTTGACGGGAAACTGCTCGGGCTCGGAGGCTGCCAGGATGCGGCCGTTGGGCAGGGTTACGATGGTGTATCGGGCCTTGAGCCCCTCATAACTGCTTCGGGCGCGATCCAGCGCATCGTAGGTCTCCCAGATATCCTGCCGCGGCAGATGGGGGGCGACGGCGGTGGAGATACCGTCCAGATAGGCGCCCGCAAGCCGGTTCAGGTTCTTCTCCTGGCTTTCAGAGATGCGTGCCAGCACGACCTGTGAAATAACCGTCGCAACCGCGACCATCATGAGCGCAACCAGTAGCGGAATCTTCACGCTGAGCGGCCAGTTTCCCGGGTTGATGCGCCATGTCTTCATGCCTGATCCCTGACCAGTTTGACATTTCGCGCGATGCCGTCGAAGAGCCGGTCGTCGCCTTCCGTGAATCCGTCGAGATGCAATGTCGACAGGATTTCCCGGCCCCTGGCGTCGTCCGGCATGTTGAACAGCGCCCAGGCAATATTCTGGACTGTTTCGGAGGTTCGCAATGCCTTGGTGCATGCGATTGGCGGAAAGCCGAACCATTCCGATTTTCTGACAACACGGGTTCGCGACACCAGGTTATGCTCAAGGCTGTTCATAACGTCCCAGACGTAGCCGTCGACGCTACCGCTGTTGGCGAGGCCGGATGAGACCGCCCGGATGACATTCCGGTGCCCGTAGGTAAAAAATGAGTCGGTAAAGAACGTCTCCGGCGTTTCGTCCAGTTTCGCGAGCAACGCCCGGGTCACCAGAAAGCCGGAATTGCTGTCCGGGTCCGAAAAGGCATGAACCAGCCCTTTGAGATCGCGGAGCGATCTGGCCCGGCTGTTTGCGCCGGCGATAAGATAGGCTTGATATTCCGGCCGGCCGTTATAGAGCGGTATGGCGAGCAGCGAGAGGCGGTCGCGGTACTGCACATAGGGAAAGCCGCAAATCCATGCCGCGTCCAGTTGGCCGGACAGCAGCATCAGAGTGATTTCCTGATAGGTGCGTTTCTTGATCAGCGCGACAGGCCGCCCGATCCGGTCGCTGAGATATTGCTCCAGATTGGCTAGCAGTTGGGTATCGGAGTCCAGGAACACCGGCGTCAGTCCGAACCGCACGGGGAATTCCTCCGCCCGCGATACGCCGGACGCCAGCAAGGCCGCCCCACCGGCGGCCAATACCGAGCGGCGACCCCACAGAGGCCACTTGTTTTCCTGCTTGCCCTTCAACACCGTTCTCCCGCGGTAGCCGTTGAGGCTCATTTTGCGGAAATCATAACGTATTTGTGTTCGGGAATCCATGACGGCCCGAGTCAATGCCTCGTGGCGTCGTCATTGTCGAAATCGGCGAGTTCGGGTGGCGATGCGGGGAACGGCCCCATGCAAAGGGGATTTCCGCGGTTTTCAGGGGGTAGTCTGAGCCAGTCCGGGTTTACCGGACAGCAGAGTTAGCCCCTCGAACGCCGACGATCCGCTACCCCGAACCCGCCTCGTCCAGCGCCCGGATTAGCGCTTCGAAGGGCAGCAGGACGCAGTGGTGGCGGCTTTTGTGGGTTGTTACGGGGGCGAAGATGGAGAGTTCGCTCCAGCTTTCCGCCAGGACCGGCTCGCCGTCGCGCAGCAGGGCGGTGACGGCGGCCCGCGCGGCGTCGATTTCGGCGCGCGTGGCGCCCGGCGCGTTGGCGCCGACGACCGAGGCCGAGGCCTCGCACAGCAGGCATCCGCGCACCTTGTGGGCGACCGCCGCCACGCGGCCGCCGGACAGCCGGACTTCCATGGTCACGCGGTCGCCGCAGACCGGGTTGTTCACGGTGGCGCTGGCGTCCGGTTCGGCCAGGGTTCCGGCGCCGGTGGCCTCGCGCGCCTTGCCGAGGATCGCCTTCTGGTACAGTTCGTCTGTCACAATTAATCCTTTATTCCCGCCAGGGCCTCGGGCGTGTCGATATCCAGCAGCACGCCCCGGTCCTCCATGGCGACCTCGCAGACCAGTTCCGGCGTCTCGCCGATCAGGTGGCGCGCGCCGACATCGCCGGAGACCGATTCCATCTCCTCGAAGAAACGCCGCGCGAACAGCACCGGATTGCCGCGCTTGCCGTTGAAGGTGGGCACGCAGATCGCGCGGCCCTCGACCGGGTTAAAGGCGGCGACCAGCCGGTCGATTTGCGCCGCCGTCACGCGCGGCATGTCGCCCAGGCAGATGATCGCGCCGTCGATGCCGCGAGGCAGGGCGCGCAGGCCATGTTTCAGCGACCCGCTGATGCCCTCGTCATAGTCAGGATTATCGATGAACATGATATCGTGACCGGCCAGCGCCGCGCGCACGGCGTCGGCCTGATGGCCGACCACGGCCAACACCGGGCGCGCCTGGGACGATTGCACCGCGTCGGCGACATGAACCACCATGGGCTTGCCCGCGACATCGGCCAGTAGCTTGTTGGACGGCCCCATGCGGCGCGACTGTCCGGCGGCCAGAATGACGGCGGCCACGCGGGGCCGGGAAGGGGCCTGCACCGGCGCCGGCGCACAGGCCTCGACGCGGGGCAGTGGGCGGCTGGAAATCTCGGTCAGCAGGCCGCCCGCGCCCATATCCATGACGTCCTGGCTGGAGACGGAAAGACCGGCGGCAAATCTTTGCAGCACCCAGTCGAACCCGTTGACCTTGGGCGAGCGGGCACAGCCCGGCAGGCCCAGCACCGGGGTCTCGCCGCAATGTCCGATCAGCATCAAATTGCCCGGATCCACCGGCATGCCGAAATGGTCGATGACACCGCCCGCCGCCTCGATTCCCGCGGGAATTACGTCGCGCCGGTCGGTGATGGCCGAGGCGCCGGACAGCAGAATCATGTCGCAGCCCTGGTCACGCCAATGGCGGATGGCGTCGGCGACCTCGTCCATATCGTGGGCGCAGCGGCGTTCGCCGGCCAGCGTCCCCGCCACGCCCTCGATGCGATGGCGCAGAACGTCCACGGTTTTGACGAGTACCTTCTCGCGCGTGCCCGGCAGCAGGGTCTGAATCAGCCCGACCTTGCCGGCCGCATAGGGGGCGACCCTGATCGCGGTTTCGATCCGGGCGACGCAGGCGGCCACAATGTCGCCGGGAACCGCGAACGGGATGATCTTGACGGTCGCCACCATCTGCCGGGCTTCCACCGGGGCATGGGGCGGCAGGGTGGCCACGGTGATCGCTTCATCGACATTGTTCAACCGGTCCAGCGCGGCGCGGTCGTAGACGGCCAGCCCGCGGCTGCTCGCAAACAGGTTTACGCGTCCGGTATAGGCCGTTGAAGAGGAAAGGTTTTCTCCGGTTAACGCGTGGGCAATTTGCGCCGCCGCTTGGTCTTCGTCGATGTCTCCCGGCTCCAGCCGGGCGGCGATGACGCTGGCGATTCCGGCCGCTTTCAGGATCGCCAGATCTTCGGGCGACAGAACGCGGCCCTTCTTGAAGCTGGCGCCGTCCACCGCGATGCCATGGGCCAGGATCGCGCCCTCGGCATCGCCAATCGGGGTTTCGCCGAACATCATGATCCGGGTTTCCGGTGCAGGGTTTCGGTCATCTGGCCGAGGATGGAGACCGCGATTTCGGCCGGCGATATCGCGCCGATATTCAGCCCGACCGGGGCGTGGATACGCTCGATGGCCTTTTGGGGAATTCCGGCGGCGGTCAGCCGTTCGACGCGGCCGGCGTGGGTCTTGCGGCTGCCCAGGGCGCCGATATAGAAGGGCTCGCGGGCGAGCGCCACCTTCAGCGCCGGGTCGTCCAGCTTGGGGTCGTGGGTCAGGGTGACGACGGCGGTGCGCTTGTCGATATCCAGCGCCTCCAGGGCGTCGTCGGGCCATTCGCTGTTCAGCGTGACTCCGGGAAAGCGCGCCTCGGTGGCAAAGGCTCCGCGCGGATCGACGACGGTGACCTCATAGCCGGCAAGGGCGGCCATCGGCGCGAAGACCTGCCCGATATGGACCGCGCCGACGATGATCAGGCGGGGCGGCGGGTTGAATATCTGGATGAAACAGCGTTGCCCATCGAGATCCGCGGTCATGCCCTTGTCGGCCGCCAGCGCATCCTCGACGATACGCGTCAGGGCCGGGCCCATTTCCACATCGCCGGAGGCCTGGCCGTCGACCACCAGGGTCTGCGCGCCGCTTTCCAGGTCGGTAACCAGGGCCGTGGCGGCCTTGTCCGCGCGGGCCTTCAGCAGGGCTTGCAGCGTGGCGGCCTTCATTCCATTCGCTCCACGAATACTTGTACCGTGCCGCCGCAGGCCAGCCCGACTTCCCACGCCTGTTCGTTGCTGACGCTGTATTCCAGCAGGCGGGGTTTGCCGTCCTCCATGACCTCCATGGCCTCGCCGACCACCGCGCCCTCGATGCAGCCGCCCGAGACCGACCCCACCATGTCGCCGCCAGCCTCCACGGCCAGTTGGCTGCCAACCGGCCGGGGCGACGAGCCCCAGGTCCGCACGACGGTGGCCAGAGCCACCTTGCGGTCCTCGCCGCGCCAGGCGGCGGCCTGTTCGAGAATATCGTCGAGGCGTGAACTATTCATGCCACCTTCTCCAGCCATTTCGCCATGTGGCGTCCGCCTTGCCGGCCCAGCGCATCGGTCAGGTTTTGCAGGCTGTCCAGATTATGGACCGGGCGGAACTCGTCCACATGGGGCATGATCGCGCGCACACCCAGTGATCTGGGTTCGAAGGCGTCATATCGCAACAGGGGATTGAGCCAGATCAGCCGGCGGCAGGATTTATGAAGCCGCTGCATCTCAACGCCCAGCCCGGCGCCCGCATCCCGGTCCAGCCCGTCCGAAATCAACAGCACCACCGCGCCCTGGCCCAGCACCCGGCGCGACCAGTCGCGGTTGAAATCATGCAGGCATTGGCCGATGCGGGTACCGCCGGCCCAGTCCTGGACGGCGCCGGATACCCGGTCCAGCGCAAGATCGACGTCGCGGTGGCGCAGATAGCGCGTGATGTTGGTCAGCCGCGTGCCGAACAGGAAGGTATGGACGCGGTCGCGGTCGTTTGTGATGGCATGCATGAAATGCAGGAACAGGCGCGAATAGACCTCCATGGATCCGGAAATATCGCACAGGATGACCAGTGGCGGATGGCGGCGCTGTTGTTTGCGCTTGCGCAAGGGGATGATGTCGCCGCCACTGCGCATGGCGGCGCGCAGGCTGGCCCGCATGTCGGCGCGCGCTCCGGCCGGATCGGGCCGCCATCGACGGGTGGGCACGTCCATGATGGGCAGGCGCATGCGGGCGATGGCCGCGCGGGCCTCGTATATCTCGGCGCTCGACATTTGTTCGAAATCCTTGTCGCGCAGGGTTTCGCCCTGGCTCCAGGTCAGGCTGGCGTCGAATTCGGTTTCGGCTTCGCCGCTATCTTGCGTGGCCGTCGCCGTTTCCGCCATGGCCTCGGCCACGCGGCGGGAGATTTCGTGCCCATCGGCCGGTTGCTCGTCCGCCGGCGCGGGGATCGTCAGTCCCGCCATGCGCTCCAGCAGTTTCGGATTGCGCCAGAATATGTGGAATGCCTGGTCGAACAATTCCCGCTGGTCCTGGCGATTCACGAAGACCGCATGCAGCGCCCAGTAGAAATCCTCGCGGTTGCTCAGACCGACGGTCTCGGCCGCGGCCACGGCCTGCAGCATCCGGCCCGGACCGACGGGCAACCCCGCCCGGCGCAACACCCGCGCGAAAGCCATGAGATTGACGGCAATCCGGCCCTGGTCGCTGTCGCCGGTCATCAGGCGGCCCCGGCCAGCTCGGCCTTGACCTCGCTCAGGATGCGGTTGGCCTCGCTGCCCTGGATGCGGGCGATGTCGTCCTGGTATTTCAACAGCACGCCCAGGGTATCGTCGATGGCGCCGGGCGCCAGATCGGTCTGGTCCAGTTGCACCAGGGCCTCGGCCCAGTCGATGGTCTCGGCCACGCCGGGTAGTTTGAACAGGTCCATGGCGCGCAATGCCTGAACAAAGCCGACAATCTCGGCCGACAGGCGCTCGCCGGCCCCCGGCGCCCGGACGCGCAGAATTTCAAGCTCGCGTTCCGCGTTCGGGTAATCGACCCAGTAATAGAAACAGCGCCGTTTCAGCGCGTCATGGATTTCGCGGGTGCGGTTGGATGTGATGACCACGAGGGGGCGCTCGGCCGCCTTGATGGCGCCGATCTCGGGCACGGTGATCTGGAAGTCCGACAGCAGCTCCAGCAGATAGGCCTCGAAGGGCTCGTCGGTACGGTCCAACTCGTCGATCAACAAGACCGGCGGGCCATCCAAGTCCGGCTCCAGCGCCTGCAACAGGGGGCGCTTGATCAGGAAGCGTTCGGAAAAGATATCCTCGGTCAGGCTGCCGCGATCACGGTCGCCCGAGGCCTCGGCCAGGCGAATTTCGATCATCTGGCGGGGATAGTCCCATTCGTAGACCGCCGAGGAAACATCCAGCCCCTCATAGCATTGCAGCCGCAGCAGCTTGCGGCCAAGGCCAGCGGACAGAACCTTGGCGATTTCGGTCTTGCCGACGCCGGCCTCGCCCTCGAGGAACAGCGGCCGGCCGAGGCTTAGCGACAGATAGAGCGCGGTGGCCAGGCTGCGGTCGGCGATATAGTCGCTATCGCGCAGAAGGGACAGGGTTTCATCGACCGAACCGGGCAGGGATATCGCCATCTATAAGTCTGGCCGCCGTGGCGGTCAGCTTCCGGCGCGCGCCTGGTCGGCGTAATATTTCGCGCGCGTCGCCTTATCGATGCAGCCGTCGTAACGCTCGAACTGCTGCTGGACCTTGGCGGCGCTAAGAAGGCTGCCGGCCTTGGTCAAATCCACGGCATCGCCAAATCCATCGGCCTTCGCCTGTTCGATTGCGCTGTAGGCCTGGGAAATCAGGTTTTCGCAGGACTTGACCTTGCTGATCGGCTGATCGCCACCGCAGGCGGCCAGGAACAACGCGAGGGACAGCGCGCCCGTTGTGGCCGCGAGCTTCGTAAATCCGTTTGCCTTGAACTTCATTGCAGTTCCTCCAAAAAACACCTGCCATCGACTCGGCCACCCACCGCGCCGCGATATTGCCGCCCCGCGCCCCGCCGGTCAATGATCGTGAAGAAAAGAATAGGCCACAATCCCTTAACCTGCCCTTAGCAACCTGAACCCTATCATTCGCGTGGGACCGGCTACGTCCGAGGGCGGAAGATTCTCGAGTTTGCCGGATCGCCGCCACGATTACGCCAGTATTCGATGCAACGCTTCGTCGCCGAACCGCTCCACCCGCGCCGGCGGAAACAGGAAACAGGGGTTTGCCATGTCTTTAAAATTCAGAATCGCCATGTTCGCCGCCGCCGCGCTGCTGTTGCTGCCCGCCGCAGCCCAGGCCGCGCGCGAGGAAATGCGCTTTACCGATGTCTATGTCGAGGCGGAGACCGATTCACCCCGCACCTGTTTCGAATTCACCCGTAGCCTGAACACCAGTGGCGCCGTGCATTACGAGGATTATGTGCGTTTCGAGCCGGAGTTTGCGGCCGAGTTCACGGCCCGCGGCCGCCGGCTCTGCGTTGCCGGCATGAACCATGGCGAAATCTATGCCGCCACGTTGCTGATGGGCTTGCCCGATTCCACTGGCAAAACGACGGAAAAGACCGAGCAGTTCAATGTTTCCGTGCCCGATCGCGTGCCGTCGCTCAGTTTCTCGGGCGCTTCCTACATCCTGCCGAGCCGGGGCGAACGTTCGCTGCCGCTGACGTCGGTCAACGTCAAGGAAGCGGACGTCAAGATCATGCGGATCAACGACCGCAACCTGATCAACGAGATCAATGGCGGTCGCGTCAGCAGCCTTCTGTCGCGCTGGGATTCACAGCGGATTGCCGATCTGAGCGGTGAGACGGTGTGGCAAGGCATCGTCGAGATGGAGATGGAAAAGAACCGCGGCGTCGCGAGTTCCGTCCCCGTGGGCGACATCCTGGGCCAACCGGAACCCGGCATTTATATCGTCATGGCCGTCCCGCGCGCCGAGCGCAGCAACTATGTTTATTACGAGGCGACCCAGTGGATGATCGTCACGGATATCGGCATGTCCAGCATCTGGGGCCGCGACGGGCTGCATGTGTTCCTGCGCTCGCTGCAGGACGCCAAAACGCTTGCCGGAACGACGGTTAAGCTGATCGCCCGCAACAACGAGGTGCTGGGCACCGCGACCACCGACAACCAGGGCAAGGCCAGTTTTGCCCCCGGCCTGCTGCGCGGCGAGGGCGGCGCACGGCCGGGCGCGGTGATGGCTTTCGGGAAGTCCGGCGAGTTTAATTTCCTGGATATGACGAAGCCCGCCTTTGACCTGACGGACCGTGGCGTCGACGGGCGCGTGGGGCCCGGGCCGGTCGACGGGTTCATCTATAGCGACCGCGGCGTCTATCGCCCGGGCGAGACCGTCAACCTCGTCACCCTGTTGCGTGACGAACAGGCCGTGGCGCTGGGGGACTTGCCGCTCAAGCTTCGAATTTTGAAGCCTGACGGAACCAAACATAACGTCGTCGATCTTGCCGGCAACAATGAGGGCGGCGGGTATGAGTTCGCCCTGCCGCTGTCGAAATCGGCCAATACCGGCAGTTGGACCGTTCAGGCGCTGATCGACCCCAAGGGCCCCTCGGTCGCTAGCGTCAGCTTCCAGGTCGAGGACTTCGTGCCGGAACGCATGGAGGTAAAACTCTCCGCCGAGGCGCCGTTCGTGGCGCCGGGCGAGGCGTATGATGTCGCTGTCGATGCGCAGTTTCTCTACGGCGCGCCGGGCGCCGGTCTGGCGGTCGAGGGCGAAATGGTCCTGATGCAGGACAACAACCCCTGGCCCGAAATGAAGGGCTACAAGTTCGGCCTCGTTCAGGAAGAGTGGCGTCCGCGCCGCGAGGAACTGGAACCCGCCAAGACCGACGAGAACGGCCTGACTTCCATGCGTTTTGGATTCGACGAAGAGCCCGATACCTCAAGGCCGCTGAAGGCGCGCGTGCGGGTGTCGGTCGCGGAAAACGGCGGGCGCGCGGTTTCGCGCACGATCAGCCTGCCGGTGCGCACAAAGGAAAGGATGATCGGCATCAAGCCACGCTCCAGCGGCGCCTGGCTGGAGGAAGGCCAGGATGCGGCCTTCGATGTCGTCGTCATGGATCGCGAGGGCAAACAGTCCGGCGCCAGCGGATTGCGCTACGAGCTGTTTTACGAGAACTACTATTATCATTGGTACACCGAGGACGGCTCCTGGAACTACCGGGTTACGATCGAGGATAATTCGGTGGATTCCGGCGAGCTCGATGTGGCGTCCGGCGACATCGCAAAAATTTCGTTCAGGCGCGATTGGGGCCGATACCGGCTGGAGATCAACGACCCCGCGACGGGCGCGGCTACCAGCGTGCGTTTCCGCTTCGGCTGGTTTTCCTCCAGCGCGTCCGCGGACGTGCCCGACAAGCTGCAACTCTCCCTCGACAAGGCGTCTTACCGCGTCGGCGAGATCGCGAAAATTCATATCAAGCCGCCCTTCGAGGGCGAACTTCTGATGACTGTTGCCGGCAACAAGGTCTACGAGACCCGGAATATTTCCGTGCCGCGCGAGGGTCTGGTCGTCGAACTGCCGGTTCGCGAGGAATGGGACGCGGGCGCCTATGTGACCGCGACCCTGTTCAGAACGGCGGAAACCGACAAGCCGCATCAGCCGGCCCGCGCCATTGGCCTGGCCTGGCTGGGCCGCGATTATTCCGACCGAACGATTGACGTCGGGATCGAGGCGCCGGAGCAAATCCTGCCGCGCCAGACGATCGACGTGGAACTGTCCCTGACCGGCATCGCGGCGGACGAAAAGGCGTATCTGACGCTGGCCGCGGTCGATGTGGGCATCTTGCAACTCACCAATTTCAAAACCCCGATGCCCGCCGACTGGTATTACGGAAAACGCCTTTTGGGCGTTGGTTTGCGCGATGGTTACGGCCATCTGATCGCCGCGGCCGAGGGTGGCCCGGTGACCATTCGCGAGGGTGGTGACGAGGCCGCGGCGGATCGCCATCTGGGCGGTCTGGACGCCAGCAGCGTCAAAACGGTCTCGCTGTTTTCCGGCATCGTCGCGGTCGGCGACGACGGGCGCGTGACCGTGCCGCTGGAGGTGCCCGACTTCAACGGTCGCCTGCGGCTGATGGCGGTGGCCTGGAGCAAATCCGCCGTTGGCTCGGCCGAGACCGACATGACGGTGCGCGATCCCGTGGTCAGCCAGGTGACACTGCCGCGCTTCCTGGCGCCCGGCGATGAGGCCCAGGTCAGTGTCTCGGTCCATAACGTGGACGGGCCCGCCGGCAAATACATCGTCACCTTCGAGGCCGAAGGCGCCGCCGGCATGGATGGCGGGATCATGAATTTCCAGTTGGCCAACGATGCGCGGCGCGATCTCAAATGGTCGCTGAACGGCGTGGGGCTGGGCGTCGGCGCCCTGACCCTGACAATCGCGGGTCCGGACGGGCTCAAGCTGGTGCGTGATTGGGAAATAGCGGTTCGTCCCGCCCAGACGCGCATCACGAAACAGGTCAGCTCGCGGATCCAGGCCGGCCAAAAACATACACTTGCCGCCAACCTCCTGGATGAGTTCATTCCCGGCTCCGGCGAGGCCATGGTCACGCTCAGCGCGCGGCCCGAACTGGGGCTCGCCAAATTGCTGAAATCGCTGGACCGCTATCCCTATGGCTGCGCCGAGCAGACCACCAGCCGGGCGCTGCCACTGCTTTACGTGGCGGAAGTCGCCGAATCGCTGGGGATTGCCGAAAACAGCACGGTGCTGCGGGGCAGGGTGCAGGACGCCATCAGGCGGATCTTCACCATGCAGCGGTCGGACGGATCGTTCGGCATGTGGAACGCCCACAGCAACCGCGAGGAATGGCTGTCGGCCTATGTGATGGACTTCCTGACCCAGGCCAAGGAATTGAAATATCCGGTGCCTGAATATCCCTATCAGCGCGGTTTGAAATGGCTGAAGAACAGCGTCGACGCGGCCGATTACCGTGGCGCCACATTGCCGGCGCGAACCTACGCGCTGTACGTTCTGGCGCGGGCCGGGCAGGTTCGCCCGTCGGATTTGCGCTATCTGCATGACGTATATCTGACCCAGGTTCCAACCGCCCTTGGCCGGGCCCAGCTTGGCGCGGCGCTGGCCCTGTCGGGCGACAAAAAGCGGGCGGCGAGCGCGTTCGTCTCCGCGACCAACAGCTGGGACCGTAAAAAACGTTTCTGGGACGACTGGTGGTTCTGGGATTACGGGACCACCACCCGCGACATGGCCGCCACGGTCTATCTGGCCACAATGTCGAATGTCAAGGAAGGTGACTGGCCGCAATATACGAAGAAATTGGCGGAACGCATTGAAAAAGAACGCTATCTCAGCACCCAGGAGAAAGCCTGGCTGATCCTGGCCGCAAGCGAGCTTGGCTCGTCCGACCCTGTCCAGGTGGCCGTACAGGGAAAGACGCTGCCGACGAGTAAGAAGCCGGTTTATGCCGGGTTTGAAGCCGCCGAGATGTATGACGGCGTCTCGGTTGCCAATCTCGGCGACAAGCCGATCTGGCAGAGCATCAGCTACAGCGGCGTGCCCCGTGACGAGATGAAAGCCGAGGACGCCGGGTTCGCCATCTTCCGGGCTTTCTATACCCTGGACGGCAAGCGCGCCAAATTGGACAAGGTCCACCAGGGCGACACGCTGGTTGCCGTGATCCATGGCGAGTCCACGTCGAAGCGCGATCAGCAGGCGATGGTGGTCGATTTGTTGCCGGCCGGTTTCGAGCTGGAGAACGAGCGGCTGGAGGGTGGACGCAATCGCGAGGAACTGCGCTGGCTGCCGGAACTGACCGCGGCCCGGCATGAAGAACTGCGCGATGACCGTTACGTCGCGGCCTTCGAGCTCAACCGGTACGGCGATCAAACTTTCAAGTTCGCCTATCTGGTCCGCGCCGTTTCGCCGGGCATCTTCAAACTGCCGGCGGTCTATGTAGAGGATATGTACCAGCCGACCTATTTCGCCCGGACCCGCATGGGGCAGGTGAATATCCTGCCGTTGGAATAACATGTTCCGGGCGGCATGTGTCTGCCCATGGGTCAGCCGGCGGTTGCGCCTGGCGGGCGTCGGGGCGTTGTTGGTCGCCGCACTGGCGGTCGCCATCGATCTGACGTTTCCGCCCGACCTGTCGCGGCTGGAGGATTCATCCCAACTGGTAGTGGCCGCCGACGGCAGCCTGCTGCGGGGCTTTACGACCGGGTCCGGGGCGTGGCGTCTGCCGGCCGATCCGGACGCGGTATCCCCGGTCTATATGAAGATGCTGCTGGCCTGGGAAGACCGGCGATTTACCAGCCATCCGGGGATCGATCCGCTGGCGGCGGCGCGCGCCTTCAGCCAGTTGGTCCGCCATGGCCGCATCGTTTCCGGCGCCTCCACCATCACCATGCAGACCGCCCGCCTGCTGGAGCCCAGGGAACGCACGGTGGTGGCCAAGTTCCACCAGATGTGGCGTGCACTACAGCTTGAGCGGCGCTTCACCAAGGATGAAATCCTCACCCAGTATCTGACGCTGGCGCCCTATGGCGGCAATCTGGAAGGCATTCGCGCCGCCTCGCTGGCCTGGTTCGGCAAGGAACCGCGGCATCTGGCCCCGTCGGAAGCAGCCCTGCTTGTGGCCCTGCCTCAATCGCCGGAAACCCTGCGTCCCGACCGTTATCCCGGCCGCGCCCGCGCCGCGCGCGACAAGGTGTTGGGCGTCATGGAAGAGCGCGGCGTGCTGACCGCCGATATTGTTGCCGAGGCACGCCTGGACCCGATCCCCTCGCAGCGCCGCCCCATGCCCTTCGACGCGCCGCTTTTCGCCTGGCGGGTGACCGCGGCCCATCCGGAGGCCGGTATTATAACCAGCACGATCGACGCTGAATTACAGCGCGCGCTGGAGCGCCTGGTGCTGGGCGAACAGGATGGGCTGGACGAAGGCGCCGGCATCGCGGTCATGGTGGTCGCGAACGAGAGCCGCCGGGTTCTGGCCTATCTGGGATCGTCCGACTTCTTCGACGACAGCCGTTACGGCCAGATCGACATGATCCAGGCCGTGCGCTCGCCCGGCTCGACCCTGAAACCCTTTATCTACGGCATGGGTTTCGACGATCTGATGATCCACCCCGATACGGTCGCCGCCGATATGCCGACGCGCTATGGCAACTACCAGCCGGAAAATTTCCTGAAGGTCTATCGTGGCGAGGTGACGATCCGCGAAGCCCTGCAGCAATCCCTGAACATTCCCGCGGTGACGGTGCTCATGCATGTGGACCCGCGCCGGCTGGATGCGCGCCTGCGCGGCGCTGGCGTCAATCTGGAATATGGCGGCGGCGGCCTGGAGCCCGGCCTGCCACTGGCGCTGGGTGGCGTCGGGACGACGCTGGGGGATCTGGTGACCCTTTATGCGGGGCTGGCCGAGGGCGGTGTCGTAAAGCCGCTGTCATTTACGCAGGAGGATGC
Source organism: uncultured bacterium (assembly GCA_965603635.1). GTDB lineage: Bacteria > Pseudomonadota > Alphaproteobacteria > UBA8366 > JADFVY01 > JADFVY01. The sequence goes on from CBFDDT010000030.1 coordinate 27,827, forward strand.
CGGGGAGACACTGGCGATCCCGCTGATCGGCGAGGCGGCGGCCTGGTATCTGACACGCATTCTGGAGGATGCGCCGCCGCCGACCGATTTTGTGGAATCGTGGATGACCCGCGACAAACGCCATATCGCCTTCAAGACCGGCACCTCATACGGTTATCGCGACGCCTGGGCGATCGGTTACGACGCGCGTTATACGGTCGGCGTGTGGATCGGCCGCCCGGACGGCACGCCAAGCCCGGGCCGTTATGGCCGGGCCACGGCGGCGCCGGTGCTGTTCAGGGTATTTCGCCAGTTGCCGGGCAGCGGCCGCCCGGCCAATCCATTTCGCCCCGATGACGCCATCGTGGCGGCCACGCGCGATCTGCCGCCTGGTTTGCAACGGATTTCCGCCGGCGAGCAGGCGCCGGCCTCCATCAGCCGCTCGCTGGTCCAGCCGCTGCTGGTGTCCTTCCCGCCGGACGGCGCGGTCGTAGAGCTGCGCGAAGGGGAGGGGGGCTATGCGCCCTTGCCTCTGATCGCGGACGGCGGCCGCAAGCCCCTGCGCTGGCTGGTCAATGGCAAACCACTGGACGCCGCACCCCACCGCCGCCGCGCCGACTGGCGCCCCGATGGCGAGG
>CBFDDT010000031.1:0-28166 GCA_965603635.1 uncultured bacterium
AATCCTGCGACTCGGCCACAAGCTGGGCGGGCGGGGCGAGACGCTGATGGGGCTGGCGGGGATTGGCGATCTGTCGCTGACCTGCAATGGCATGCTGTCACGCAACATGACCCTGGGCCTGGCGCTAGGCGAGGGACGGTCATTACAGGAGATTCTCGACGAACGGCGGGCCGTTACCGAGGGCGTGGCGACCGCCGCCTCGGTCGTGGAGCTGGCGGCGCGCCACGGGGTGGACATGCCGATCTCGCAGGCCGTGAACCGTATCGTAAACGAGGGAGCCGATGTCGGCGCCGCCATCGCCGAGGTCCTGGCCCGCCCGTTCCGGCCCGAGTTCCACAACGACTAATCGCACCAGCCTGTTCTTCGCCTGCCCGAGTAGGGTTGCGCCAGCCCTTCGGCCAGTAACACCCGCCCGATATCCTTGCCACTGGCCTCCACCCGCGCGACCACGCGCCCGGCGAACTTGCCGTAGCGGATATCGTATAGCGCCAACTCGGCATCGGCGGTCAGCGACTCGACACGGCCCCGCGCGCGGCGCGCCAGCGTGGCCTCCTCCTCGCAGCGCCCCCTCAATTCAGGCGTATCAATGCCGTCGATTCGCACCAGCGTTTCCGTGTCGATATCGACCCAGATCCGGATTCGCACCCGGATCGTGTCGCCATCGACGACCTCCAGCAGTTGCGCGCCATATGGGCCGGGCAAAGGCTCCGCGCCCCTTGCCACGGCGAGGCTGGACGCCAGCGCCAGCAGCACGGTTATGATGGCTCGAAGCGATGGGATTTCGGGCAGGCGGCGCATGGCGATCCGGAGACTCGTAACGGCCCGCCAGATTATCCGAGAGCAACGAACAAAACAAGAACGGTTGCATAGAGCTAAACCTTAGAAATCGCTGCAGCGCCCGGCTTTTTCCCAATCTCCGTAGCGAGTCGGCTCCAGACCTTCGGGGCCGCCTGTTTCCTTGGGCTTTTCGCCGCGGGCGTCGGTTTTGGCGCGCGCCTTGCGGCCGGCCTCTTCGGCGACCATGTCGGCCTTGCGGCGCGAATCGATGCCCTTGACCTCGGGCCCGGTCTGATTTTTTTTCTTCGCCATGCCCGAAAGACTAGCCTTCAAAGGCACGTGACGGAACCTTATTTATCGCTTGTCGCACGGCTGATCGGGTACAAAGAACCATGAATTTTTTCAGAACCGGAATATTGCTGGCCGCCATGACCGCGCTGTTCATGGGCTGCGGCTGGTTGCTGGGCGGTACGGAGGGCATGTTCATCGCGCTGGCCATCGCCGCCGCCATGAACCTCTTCGCCTGGTGGAATTCCGACAAGGTGGTGCTGCGCATGTATGGCGCGCGCGAAGTCGGGGCGGACCACTCGCTGCATGCCGTCGTCGCGCAACTGGCCCGCAACGCCGGCCTGCCAATGCCGAAGGTCCATATCATCGAAAACGACCAGCCCAATGCCTTCGCCACCGGCCGCAACCCGGAAAACGCATCGGTTGCAGCGAGCACCGGCCTGCTGCGCGGCTTGACCGCCACCGAGGTCAGCGGCGTGATGGCGCATGAACTGGCCCACGTGAAAAACCGCGACACCCTGACCATGACCATTACCGCGACTCTCGCCGGCGCCATCGGCATGCTGGCCAACTTCGCGCTGTTTTTCCGCGGCCGGCGCAACATAGTCGGCTCGCTGCTTGTAATGTTCCTGGCGCCGATGGCCGCCATGTTCGTCCAGATGGCGATCAGCCGCTCGCGCGAGTACGAGGCCGACCGGATCGGCGCCGAAATCTGCGGCCACCCCGATTGGCTGGCCGACGCCCTGTACAAAATGGCCACCAGCACCCAGGCCATCGACAACCCCCAGGCCGAGGATCACCCGGCCACCGCCCATATGTTCATCGTCAACCCGCTGCACGCCCATGCCGTCGACGGGCTGTTCTCCACCCACCCACCGATCGGCGAACGCATCCAGCGCCTGCGCGAAATGGCCGGCCAGGCGCCGACCGGGCGCGGCGGCCCGTGGAGTTGATTGCCGCATCCCCCGTCTCAACACTTGGCGCGCGGCGCGCTTTGCCCTAAACCCACCGCATGAAAGATGCCCGCGCCATTGCCCTTGAACTGCTGCAGGATGTGCTGCAGCGCGGCCGGCCGCTTGACGAGGCCCTGGCCGCGAACGCGGACCTGTCCGGGCTGGAGGCGCGCGACCGCGCCTTCGCGCGGCTGTTAACCGCGACCGTTCTGCGCCGGCTGGGCCAGATCGACGCGACGATCGACGCACGGCTGGAGCGACCGTTGCCGGCCAACCGCAACATCGTGCGCGATATTTTGCGACTGGGCGTGGCGCAGATCACACTGCTGGGCCTCGCCCCCCACGCCGCCGTGCATACCTCGGTCGAGCTGGTCGGCCATGGCGGGCAGGCCGGCATGAAGGGGCTGGTCAACGCAGTGCTGCGCCGCATCGCCGAGGGCGGCCCAATCCCGCCAAACGACCCCGAACATCTGAACGTCCCCATGTGGTTGTGGCAGGCTTGGGAGACTGCCTATGGGGCGGAGACCGCCGCCGCCATCGCCCTGGCCCATCTCACCGAGGCGCCGCTCGATATCACCCTGAAATCGCCCGCCGAAACCGAAACCTGGGCCGAGCGGCTGGAGGCGGAAATTCTGCCGACCGGCACATTGCGCCGCGCCGCAGGCGGGGATGTGACCGCCCTGCCGGGCTTTGCCGACGGCGCCTGGTGGGTGCAGGACGCCGCCGCCGCGCTACCGACTCGCCTGCTGGGCGATGTTTCCGGCCAGCGTATCGTCGACCTCTGCGCCGCGCCGGGCGGCAAGACCGCGCAACTGGCGGCGGCCGGCGCGCAGGTTACCGCCGTCGATATCTCGAAGAAGCGCTTGCAGCGACTGTCGGAAAACATGGAGCGTTTGGGCCTCGCCGCCGATACCATTGCCATGGATGCGGCCAAATGGACGCCGGACGAGCCCTTCGACGCGGTGCTGCTGGACGCCCCCTGTTCATCGACCGGAACGCTGCGCCGTCATCCAGACATCGCCTGGAACAAAACACCGGCGGATGTAGCCAAATTGAAAATTGTTCAGGACCGGCTGCTAGCCGCTGCCCTGACGCTGGTCAAGCCAGGCGGGTTGGTCGTTTACGCTACCTGCTCGCTGCAGCCAGACGAAGGGGTGGAGCGCATTGAGGCCCTGCTCGCCTCGGGCGCCACCGTGGAGCGCGCCCCCGTTTCCGCCGACGATTTGCCCGGCCTGGCCGAGGCAATCACGCCCGATGGGGACCTACGGACATTGCCTTGCCACTGGGCGGCGCGCGGTGGCATGGACGGTTTCTTCGCCGCGCGGCTACGCCGCCTGCCGTAGCGCCGCCCAATTCAGGGTTCCCCGCTTGCGCGACGTGTGGAAAGCCTCTAGGAAAAAGGTCATGCAACAGTCGATCCGAATCGCCCCCTCGATCCTCTCCGCCGACTTCGCCAATCTGGGCGAGGAGGTCCGCGCCATCGACCGCGCCGGCGCGGATTACGTCCATATCGACGTGATGGACGGGCATTTCGTGCCGAACATCACCATCGGCGCCGGCGTCACCAAGGCCCTGCGCCCGCATAGCGAAAAAATCTTCGACGTGCATCTGATGATTTCGCCCGTCGATTCTTTCATCGAGGATTTCGCCAAGGCCGGCGCGGATATCATCACGGTCCATGTCGAGGCAACGCCGCATGTGCACCGCACAATCCAGTTGATCAAGAGCCTGGGCAAGAAGGCGGGGATATCGCTCAACCCCTCGACCCCGGTTTCGGCCGTTGATTATTTGCTGGACGATCTCGACATGGTGCTGGTGATGAGCGTCAATCCCGGTTTCGGCGGGCAATCCTTTATCGAATCCCAGCTCGGCAAGGTAGCCGAGCTACGCCGCCGCATCGATGATTCGGGTCGAACCATCGACTTGGAGATCGATGGCGGGATTAATTTCGAGACCGCACCGCAAGCCATCGCCGCTGGCGCCGACGTGCTGGTGGCGGGCACGGCGACCTTCACCGGCGGCCCCGACGCTTACGAGGCCAATATCCGCCGGCTGCGCGGCGAAAGTTAGAAACATGACCGGGCTTCCGGCACGTGTCCGCGGGGACCTGTCGGACCTGCTGCGGCGGTCGGTGCAGAATCTGTTTTCCCTTCCCGGCTATCACCTGTCTCTGATCGGGCGAACCCCCTCGACTCTGCAAATATCTCCGCCCGACCCCTGGCCAGGGCGCGCCGACCAGGGCGCGGCGATCCTGGCTAGGCGTTTCCGCTTCGCCGCGTGGGAGCCGACCGCCGGCGGCAACATCTGGAACCCGCCAGGTGCGCCTTCCGAATGGTTGGGGGAATTGCACAGCTTTGTCTGGCTCAGAGATCTGGCAATGCTGGGTGGGGACGAAACCCGCCAGCAGGCCCGCCGCCTGACCGCGGACTGGATTGAACGCAACGGCCGCTGGTCGCTGCCCGCATGGCGCAGCGATGTCACGGCGGCCCGGATTGTCACCTGGCTGTCCCATTACGATACTTTTTTTGCCAGTGGCGAGGATAGTTTCCGCAAGGCGGTCCTCGGTTCGATTGCGGTCCAACTTCGCCATCTTGACCGGGCATGGCGGTTGGAGACCGCGGGCGCCGATCGGATCGCCGCGTTGAAGGGGCTGATATGTGGGACACTCTGCCTGGGGAGCCGGGATCAAACGGAACAGCGACTCGCAATGCTTGAGCAGGAACTGGAGAGTCAGGTGCTGGCCGACGGTGGCCATGTGGAGCGGAGCCCGGGCAAGCTGCTGGATGTGCTGCAAGATTTGCTGGAAATAAGGGCAGCGCTTGGCGCCGCCCAGTTCGAGGCGCCCGGGTCCATACAGCAAGCCATCGACCGCATGGCGCCAATGCTGCGCTATTTGCGCAGTGGCGACGGCATGCTGGGACGGTTCAACGGGGCGGGTGGTGAAGATCCGCTGATCCTCAGCGCCGTGCTGGAGCAGGCCAGCCCGCGTGGCAAACCCGCCGCGCGCGCGCCGGCCACCGGCTTTGAGCGAATGACCGCCGGTAAATTGACCGTCCTGGCCGATTCAGGCGCGCCCGCCGAGCCGCCTTGGGACACATGCGCCCATGCCGGCACGCTGAGCCTGGAGGTGACGGTCGGGCGCGAGCGCCTGATTGTGAATTGCGGCGTGGCACCCTGCGACGGCGAGCGATGGCGAATGGCCGAACGCGCAACCGCCGCCCATTCCACCATCACGGTCAACGACCGGAATTCGAGCGAACTGCTGAGCAATGGCCATATCGGCGGCCGGGTGGCAAAGGTGACGGTGGAGGGGGACAGCGCCGATGGCGCGACTCTGGTGGATATGAGTCATGACGGTTACCTGCGCTCCGACGGAGTTACCCACCGACGCAGGTTATTCCTGTCCGATGACGGGACCGATCTGCGTGGCGAGGATACGCTTTCCGGGCCCACCGGCGTCCCGTTTGCTGTGCGGTTCCATCTACATCCCGCCGTCAATGCCAGCTTGCTGCAGAGCGGCAAGGACGCGCTGTTGCGATTGCCGCGTGGCGGCGGCTGGCGATTGCGCTGCAGTGAACCGCTGGCGCTGGCGGAAAGTATATATTTCGAGGACGCACCGGAACCCAGGCGAACCAGTCAGGTCGTGGTAACAGGCGTAACCGGGGACGGTCCGACCACGATCAAATGGGCGCTGCAGAGTTAGCGGACGCGCGACCGATGGACGCGACGCGTCCCCTTGCCACGCCAGCGGCAGCGCTCTATGAAACCGGCCATCGAGCATGTTTCCAGACGAAACAACCAGGAACTCAATAATGTCCGACCAGAAAATCGCTTGCGCCCTGATCTCCGTCTCCGACAAGTCGGGGCTCATAGAGTTTGCGCGGTTCCTCGCCGATCACGGGGTTGCGATCCTGTCCACCGGCGGCTCGGCGAAAATGCTGCGTGAATCGGACATAGCGGTCACCGAAGTCTCCGACCATACCGGCTTCCCGGAAATCATGGACGGCCGCGTCAAGACGCTGCATCCGGCAATCCATGGCGGGCTGCTGGGCCGGCGCGACAACAAACAGCACAATCTGGCCATGTCGGTCCACGACATCACGCCGATCGACCTGCTGGTCGTCAATCTCTATCCCTTCGAGGAAACCGTTGCGCGCGGCGGCGATTTCGACGCCTGCATCGAGAATATCGATGTCGGTGGCCCGGCGCTGATTCGCGGCGCCTCGAAGAACCATGAATTCGTCACCGTCGTCACCGGTACCGGGGACTACCAGGCGGTCATGGACGAGATGACAAAAAATAAGGGCGCCACCACGCTGGCGCTGCGCCGGCGGCTGGCAGCCAAGGCCTATGCCCATACCGGCGCCTACGACGCCGCCATTGCCGGCTGGTTCGAGCGCGAGCTGGGCCAGGAATTGCCGGACCCGCTGGCCATGGGCGGCAAGCTGAAACAGACGCTGCGCTATGGCGAAAATCCGCATCAGAAGGCTGCCTTCTATACCGGCGGCGCGGCGCGGCCGGGCATCGCCAGCGCCGAGCAGCTCCAGGGCAAGGAGCTGAGTTTTAATAACCTCAACGATACGGATGCCGCGTTCGAGCTGGTTGCCGAGTTCGACGAACCAGCCATCGCCATCATCAAACACGCCAATCCCGCCGGCGTCGCCGAGGCCGACAGCCTGGCCGCCGCCTATGCCAGCGCCCTGGCTTGCGACCCGGTCAGCGCCTTTGGCGGCATCATCGCCGCCAACCGCGAGCTGGATGCCGATACCGCGCGCCAGATCGCCGAGCTGTTCGCCGAGGTCGTCATCGCGCCGGGCGCCAGCGACGAAGCCAAGGCGATTCTGGCCGGCAAGAAGGCGTTGCGCCTGTTGCTGACCGATAGCATGCCCGACCCGACAGCGGCCGGCCTGACCGCGCGCTCGCTGGCCGGCGGCTATCTTGTGCAGACCCGCGATGCCGGGCGCGTGCTCCAGAAAGACCTGAAGACCGTCACCAAGCGCGCCCCCACCGCCGCGGAGATGCGCGACATGCTGTTCGGCTGGAAGGTCTGCAAGCATGTGAAGTCGAACGCCATCGTCTATACCCGCGATAGCGCGACGGTGGGTATCGGCGCCGGCCAGATGAGCCGCGTCGATTCAGTGCGCATCGCCGCCCATAAATCCAGCGAGCATGCCGGCACACAGGGCTCGGTGGTCGCTTCCGACGCGTTCTTCCCCTTCGCCGACGGCCTTCTGGCGGCAATAGAAGCCGGCGCCACCGCCGCGATCCATCCCGGCGGCTCGGTACGCGACGAAGAGGTAATCAAGGCCGCCGACGAAGCCGGCATCGCCATGGTCTATACCGGCATGAGGCATTTCCGGCACTGAGGCGGGGGTTTTAACGCCTCCACCGCAGCAGGTCGCGCCAACCGGCCCTGGTCTTCAGGCCCTTGCGGTGGAAATAGACAAGCTGGGCGAAGGCGCGCATCGGGGGCAGGGCGAGGGTCCAGTCGTAGAGCCAGTTCGGCGGGTCGCGGTCAAGGCCGCGGCGCAGCAGCGCCTTCCAGCGGTAACGGGGATATTCACGGGCCAGCACCCGGCCAGGATCGGGACCATCGTCCAGCAAGTAGTCGGAAATCACCTGCGCGGCGCGCCGCCCATAGCGAAAGGCCGGGTGGATACCGCCGGCGGTCAGCGGCGAGACCAGCCCTGCGGCGTCGCCGACCAGCAGCACTCGTTCGGTGGCAAAAGGGCGGACAGCGCCGCCAACCGGAATCGGGCCGCTGCGCCGCTCGACGATCCGGGCATTTTCAAAACCGAATACGTCATGCAACTTGTCGATCAGGGCGTCCGTGCTGGGTTTTTCCCCCAGCCGGCCGGCCAGCCCGATCTGGGTGACGCCGACACCAGGCACCGCCCAGCCGATATAACCGGGCGACAGACTGCTATCGAGAAAACAGTGGAGCCGTTCCGGATCGACGCCCTCGATACCCTCGAATTCGGCCTCAACACCGACCAGCATCTGGCGGTTGGTTCCCAGCCCGAAACAGCGCGCCACCTGCGACCGGGCGCCGTCGGCGCCGACAAGATAGCGCGCCCGAATGGCCGGTTTATCGAGAATGATTTCGTCGCCTTCGCGCCGCGCGCCCTCGAAGGCCTGGCCGAAAATCAACTCGGCCCCCGCACGCGCCGCTTCCTCCGCCTGCCAGCGCAGGACGCCCCTTGTATCGGTGGCCAGGAAATAATAACCCGGGGACTCCAGATCGATCTGCTTCATGCCCGGCGCATAGAGCCGCACCCCGCGCACCTTTCGGGTGAATTGTGTCGGAATATGGAGTTCGTCGGCCGCTTCCTTGACGATAATCCCGGTGGTGTGCAATTGGACGCCAACTTCGGGCTTTTTTTCGATCACCACGACCTTCAGGCCGCGCTCGGCGGCGACGCGCGCGCAGACCAACCCGGCGAATCCCGCCCCGATGATTACGATATCGTAACCGTCGCTCAATGCCGGGGCTCCCGCACGGGGATCAACAGCAGCAACCCGGCCACGAGAAACACCAGAATGGTCGCCATGCCGGCCCGCTGGCTATCGAACAGGGCCGTCGCGAACCCGAACGCGATCGGGCCCATGAATGCGGTGGCCTTGCCTGACAGGGCATAAAGACCAAACATTTCCGTGCGCAGGTTTTCCGGCGCCAGGCGCGCCATCATCGACCGGCTGGCGGATTGCGCCGGCCCGACAAACACACCCAACGCCATGCCAATGACCCAGAAGGCGGTCTTCGACTCGACGACAAGCGCCCCCGCGCCCAGCCCGATCAAGGCAACCAGCGAAATCACGATCACCGGTTTGGCGCCGATCCTGTCGGCGGCCCGGGCGAAGGCCAGCGAACCGAGCCCCGCCGTCACATTGAGCGCGATTCCGAACTGTATGACTTCGCCGAAATCCATCCCGAAAGTTCCCGCCGCATAAATCCCGCCGACCGCGAACAAAGTCACCAGCCCATCCGCGTAAAACATACGGGCCACAAGAAAGCGTAGAATTGCGTCGTAATTGCGGATGTCGCGGATCGTCGCCCGAAGCGTCGCCAACCCCTCGCGCACCGCGCGTGGCACACCAGCCCCGGTCGAGGGCCGATCGGGGGTGAACAAAAACAACGGCAGCGAAAACAGCGCGAACCATGCGGCCGCCAGCAACACCACGGCGCGCACATGGGCCGCGTCCTCGGTCGAAATGCCAAACAGCGGCGTATCGGTCTTGACGAACCCGAACAGCGCGATCACCAGACAGGCCAGCCCACCCGCATAACCCAGGCTCCAGCCCCAGCCGGAGACACGGCCCACCCGATCAGAGCCCGCGAGATCGGGCAGCATAGCGTTGTAGAACACCATTGCGAATTCGAAGGCAATGCTGGACAGCATCACGAAGACCAGCGCCCACATAATGTCGGCGGAGTCGGGCCGCGTGAACCATAGCAGCGCGGTGGTCGCCACGCCGGCCAAGGTCAGCACCGCGAGCCAGGGCTTGCGCCGACCGCCACTATCCGCGATAGCGCCCAGAACCGGGCTGAACAGCGCCACCGCCAGGCCGGCGATGCCCACCGCGTAACCCCATGCCGCGGTCCCCGATTCGGGTGTTTCGGCGACGGCGGTGGTGAAATAGGCGCCAAACACGAAGGTGGTCACCACGGTGGGATAGGCCGAATTGGCCCAGTCGTAAAGGCACCACGAAAAGATCGCCCGCTTCCCCGCCATGCTTCCCCGTCTTTCCGCCATTGGCAATTTGCTCCGCAGTCCATACCATGTCGGGCAATCGGATAGAACCATTGACGTTGAACAGGAGTGGCCCAAAATGCTGATCGTTACAACCGATACCATCCAGGGCAGGCAGGTTGCCGACTATCTGGGCCTGGTCGCCGGCCAGGCGGTTTACGGCGCGAACATATTGCGCGATTTTTTCGCCGGGATTACAGACGTTATCGGCGGCCGGTCCGGCGGTTACGAGACCGTGCTGATGGACGGCGCGTCGGCCGCGATCAAGGACATGGAAGGCTACGCCGAGGAACTGGGCGCCAACGCCATCATCGGCGTCAGCATCGACTATGAAACCATGGGCAAGGAAAACTCCATGCTGATGGTCTCGGTCACCGGCACGGCGGTGAAGTTGGTCTGAGCCGTTCCGTTCACCGCCCCGCCAGCGCCCTCAGTTCGCGGTTGGCGACGGCCAGCATGGCGAGGTCGGGGGCGGGGGCGGCTATTATTTCGGCCAGTAGCTGTTCGACGCGTTCCACCGCCTCGGCGCGCGCGCCAGCCCATGCCTTGACCGCGTCCACACCGGTCTCGCCGTTGCCCAGCGCGGCGGCGGTCAGGTCGTTCTGGTGGCCCCACATATCGTCGATGATGGCGCCCAGCGCCAGGCGGTGCCAGTGGGTGTCCGCGGACATGGCCCCGGCGGCGCGGCGCAGCCAATCCAGTTTGAACCGGTCGCCGATCAGGAAATAGGCGGCGCCGGTGGCCTCCACTTTTTGCCCGGCAGCGCTGGCAATACGCACGATGTCGGGCGCCGACGACAATGCCTTCAGCCGTCCGATGCGCGCCGCCAGTTCGGCCGGCACGCCGGGCTGCGCGTAGCGCTTGGCGCGCGCCGCCGTATCGCGCCGCTGGTCGGGCGCCAGGATGTCGTCGAGTACCGTCGAAATGCGCTGAACGCCGTCATGGAATTCCCCGATCAGGGCGGTGATATCCAGCGGGTAGACGCAATTATCCAGGAACCAGGGCGTGATACGCCACAGTGTGCGCACGGTCTGCAGCAGCATGCGCGTCTGCGAACTGGCCGGCGCCACATTGTCCAGCGCTTCTATCTCGTCCCACAGGCCGCGCAGTTCGAAGACCTCGCGCGAGATCGTATAGGCGCGCACGATGGCCGGCGCGTCCATTCCGGTCCCGAGCTGCATCTCGTTGATGAAGCCCGGCCCGGTGCGGTTGATGATGGAGTTGGTGAGGCCCGTGGCGATGATTTCGCGGCGTAGCCGGTGGCGCTTGATGGCATCCGGGTATTTGTCGCGAATCGGTTTGGGGAAATAGCGCGCCAGGTCCCCGCTCAGGATCGGGTCGTCGGGCAGATTGGATTCCAGCAGCGCGTCGTAAGTCACGATCTTGGCGTAGGCCAGCAGCACCGATAGTTCGGGTCGGGTTAGCGGCAAGCCGTGGCCTTGGCGTTCAGCCAGCGCCTCGTCGTCGGGCAGGAATTCCAGCTCCCGGTCCAGCCGGCCGGCGCGTTCCAGCGAGCGCATCAGCCGCTGCTGTTCGTCCATGCGGTCGACGCCCTGGTAGTGAGTGACGGTCAATGACTGGGTCTGCTGATAATTGTCGCGCAGCACCAGCGCTGAAAGCTCCCCCGTCATTTCCTCCAGCAGCTTGTCGCGTTGCTTGCGCGAGATCTTCTTGCGCGCCATCAGGTCGCCCATCAGGATCTTGATGTTCACCTCGTGGTCGGAGGTATCGACACCGGCCGAATTATCGATGGCGTCGGTATTCAGCCGGCCGCCCTTCAGGCCGTATTCGATGCGCGCGCGCTGGGTCATGCCAAGATTGGCGCCCTCGCCGACCACCGTGCAACGCAGGGCCGGTGCATCGATGCGCAGCGCATCGTTGGCGCGGTCGCCGGCGTCCATATGGGTTTCGCCGGACGACTTCACATAGGTGCCGATGCCGCCGAACCACAGCAGATCCACCTGCGCCGCAAGCATCGCCTTGAGCAGTTCCGCCGGAGTCAGTTTGTCCGCCTTGATGTCGAACAGCTTTTTCATCTCGGGCGTGATATCGACCGACTTGGCCCGCCGCTCGATCACTCCGCCACCCTTCGAGATCAGCTTGGCGTCGTAATCAACCCAGCTACTGCGCGGCAGGTCGAACAGCCGCGCGCGTTCGGCGAAACTTTTCTTCGTGTCCGGGTCGGGATCGATGAAAATATGCAGATGGTTGAAGGCGCCGACCAGGCGAATATGCTCGCTGAGCAGCATGCCGTTGCCGAACACGTCGCCCGACATGTCGCCAACGCCCATTACGGTAAAATCCTGTGACTGGGTGTCGTGCCCCATCTCGCGGAAATGGCGCTTGACCGATTCCCAGGCGCCGCGCGCGGTGATGCCCATCTTTTTGTGGTCGTAGCCCGCCGACCCGCCCGAGGCGAAGGCGTCGTCCAGCCAAAAATCGCGCTCTTGCGCGATGCCGTTGGCAATGTCGGAAAATGTAGCGGTGCCCTTGTCGGCCGCCACCACCAGATAGGGATCGGGAACGTCCTTCTGGACCACCCGGTCCGGGGTCACGATGTCGTCGCCGACGCGGTTTTCGGTAATGTCCAGCATGGCGGCAATAAAGGTCTTGTAGCAGGCGATGCCCTCGGCCTGCAGCGCCTCGCGGTCACCCGGGGGCGGGGGCTGTTTCAACACAAAACCGCCCTTGGAGCCAACCGGTACAATCACCGCATTCTTGACCTGCTGCGCCTTGGCCAGCCCCAGAATCTCGGTGCGGAAATCCTCGCGCCGGTCCGACCAGCGCAGGCCACCGCGCGCCACCGGCCCGAAACGCAGATGCACGCCTTCCAGCCGCGGGCTGTAGACGAAAATTTCGCGGAAGGGCCGCGGCTCGGGCAGTTCGTCCAGCCGGCTTGCGTCGAATTTCACCGAGATATAGGGCTTCGGCTCGCCATCCTCGCCACGCTGGTAGAAATTCGTTTTCACGGTCGAATGGATGGCGTTCAGAAAGCGCCGGATTATGCGGTCCTCGTCCAGGCTCTCGACATTTTCGAGTAATTCTTTGATTTCTTTTGCAAGCCCGGCCTCAAGAACATCCGATTCTCCCTTGAAGTCGGGATCGAAGCGGGTCTCGAACAACTCCGCCAGCAGGCGGGCGATCACCGGATTATTGGCCAGCGTGTCTTCCATGTAATCCTGGCTGAAGGGGATCGCCACTTGGCGCAGATATTTGCAGTAGGCGCGCAACACCGCCACCTGGCGCCAGCCCATCCGAGCGCTCACCACCAGTCTGTTGAAACCGTCGTTTTCCAGCTCGCCCCGCCAGATGCGGGCGAAGCTTTCGTGGAACGGGTCGCGCACCGCGTCGAAATCGATGGCGCGGCCATCGCGGGCGCGGAGTTCGAAATCATGGATCCAGACTGTCTGGTCCTCGCGCGCGGGCGCGACCCCATAGGAATCCTCGCCCAGCACCTTCAGTCCCATATTTTCCAGCATCGGCAGCACATCCGACAGCGCCACCGGGTCGCCCGAATGGTAGATTTTGAATCGGAACTCGTCCTCGCCGGCCTCGATCGGGTGATACAGGTTCATCCCCAGCTCGCCGGTTGCCAGCACCCGGTCGACACGGCCGATATCGTAGACCGCCGCATGGGCGGAAAATACTTCGGTGTAGGCGACGGGGAAGGCGTCCTCGTGGCGCGCAAAGCTCTGCAGCCCGGCCTCTTCGCCGCCGGCTTCGATCAGGGCCTGCTTCAACCTGTCACCCCAGGATCGCCCGGCCTCGACCAGGCGCATCTCTATTTCCCGGGGGTCGTATTCGGGGATCGCGCCCGGTTCCGTCTCGATTATGAAATGCAGCCGGCTCAGCACATCGTCGCTCATCCTGGTGTAGCGGCCGGCGATCTCGCCGCCGAAGGCGTCTGTCAGGATGCGCTCGAAATCCATGCGGAGCTTGGTGTTGTAACGGTCGCGTGGGACATAGACGAAAGCCGATATGAAACGCTCAAAAGGATCGCGGCGCAGGAACAGGGCAATGCGCTGGCGTTCCTGAAGCTGCACGATGCCGCGGGCAATCTCATAAAGATCGTCATCGCCGATCTGGAACAGCTCGTCTCGCGGATAGCCGTGCAGGACATGCAGCAGGGACTTTCCGGCATGGCTGCGCGGATCGTAACCCAGCCGTTCCAGCAGCGACCGCGCCTTCTGGCGCAGGATCGGTATATCGCCGGGGCCCTGGTTATAAGCGGCGGACGTAAACAGCCCGATGAACAGCCGCGCGCCTGTTATGTTGCCTGCCTTGTCGAAGCGTTTGACGACGATGGTGTCCAGCTGCACCGGCCGGTGCACGGTCGAGCGCCAGCTGGTCTTGGACAACACCAGGATATGCGGCTCGCGAAGGTAGTCCTGAACCTCGCCCGGCAGATGTCCGAGATCGCGCAACCCCTGGAAGACCAGCACAGACGGGTCCTCCAGAAGTCCGAGGCCGCTTGCCTCGCGCATGCGCACCCGCGCCTTGCGGCCCTCGCCCTCCAGGTCCATTTCGCGATAGCCGAGGAAGGTAAAATTATCGGCCAGCAGCCATTGCAGGAAGGCGATGGTCTCTTGCGTTTCTTCCGCGGCCACTGTCTTCGGCGGGGTTTTCGTGAATTCCCCGGTCAGGCCTTCCACATGATCCAGCATCGGGCGCCAGCCGCTGACCGCCGCGCGCACATCGGCCAGGGTGTCCGACAGTTCGCTCTCGATCTGGCGCAGCAGTTCCGGGGCGCTCTGCTCGTCGATCTCGATATGCATGCAGGATTCAGGGGTCGCGCCATTGCCGCCATCACCACGGGGTTTCAGCGACAGCGCCTTGCCGTCCTCGCCGCGTTCGGCCAGGATTTGCGGATGGACCACCAGATGAACGGTAAGATCGCGCCGGTTCAGCGCCATGGTCACCGAATCCACCAGGAACGGCATGTCGTCATGGACGATCTCGACCACCGTGTGTGGCGAGTGCCAGCCATGCTTCTCGACCCGCGGGTTCAGAGCCCTGATCTTGGCCTTGCCTGGCTTGCGCTGTGCCGCGAACTGCCACAGCGACAACGCCGCGCCATAGAGATCCTCGGGATCGGCGCCGACGATGTCCTCGGCCGCGATGTCCTCGTAATAATGCCGGACGAACTGCTCCGCGCCCTCGGCCCGCCCGCCCGAAAAGCGGCCATGCAATTTGGCGACGATCGAATCAATCGCCTCCTGTTTCAGCATTGTAGTTCGCGGTGCCATCTCGTCCCTTTCCACCCGTAACGGGCGCGACGTGATCGATTTCCCCAGAGTAGCGTATTTTTCCTGTTATGAAAATTCCGGAAATGCCGGAAGATGACCTTCCCTGTACGAAATCAATTAATACGCTCCTGAGTCGCGAGGGCAAGGGGGATGCGGTCAATTCAGCGTAGTCAGTAAGATTTATCCGGTTGGCGGCACACCGCCGTAAGTCGGATATTGATTTCGGGCTGTAGGCCCGACGGAACGGCGCGACAGTCAGCATTTTCGGGCCTGAGTTTCCATTTGCCGCCGGCCGGCACGCCCGGATCAAGCCTTCGCTCGAAATTTTCGCCGGCACGCAATACGAACATTTTGCCGGAAGGCGCTGTAACTTGCCAGGATCGCGGAAATCTCTCCCCGTCAGTGCAATTTAAATGCTGCACATCCATAATTTCTAAACCACGCACCTCGATGCGGTGGTCCCAGACGCCAGAGCCCTGGTTCAGCGTGAAGCCGGTATCCCCGGTTTGAAAGGCCGAAGTGGAAACCCATGATTCGTGGCGAAGTGTCCGAATATCGTATTTTTCGGGATAGTCGAAGTCCGGCCTGTCGACTCGTAGCACAATCCCTGTGGATGAGTCGGTCCGGTCGAAAATACTGGCGGACAAAGTCAGTTTTGTATCATGCCCGGCCATCCGAAATTCTTGATCATCCACAGTTACCGATACAGGCGCCGGCTCATTCAGGCGCCAGCCCAATACCACGTTGGCGCCAGGACAACGTAATGCCGGTTGGATGTTGGTTTCTTCAAAATAATGGTCGGGCGGATAGCTGGTCGCCATGATCGAGACCACGCCGGCGGCAAAAACGACAGCCAGCGCCACCCGGCGAAAAAACAATTCGGTCATATCCGAATCCCTCCCGGCGTTACAACGCCTTGCATAAATAGAAACGCCGCCGCCGCGCCCAACATCGCGGCCAATATGTCCAGCGGATCGAAGGCGCCGGGCATGCCGATGCCGGTAATTTCCATGAAGGCCGGATGCTGGGCGGCCTCGAACAGCCAATTGATCCCGGCCCAGGCGCCGCAGACGGCCAACCGCGCGCGTCGGGTCGGGTCCAGAAGCGCGGCTGTCATCAGCGAAAATGCCAGGGCGTGAAGAAACGTCGGCAACGGCCCCGCCAGCGGCCCGAGAAATCCGCTGTCATATGCCATCCCCGCCGGCAGGAAGGCGACGGACCCCGCGGGCCGGTCCAGCGCATAAACCAGAACCCCCATCGCAAGCGCCCCCAGCCCCAGGACAAACAGTCCCACCGGCCGCGGCGGCGCCGTCACGATCGCGCATCGCACCATTCCCGCTCCTTCCTTCACCATTCGGGAATCGAGTATAGGACGATAAATTTACGAAGCATGAAAGCCGGCACAAAAAAACCGCCCTGGCGGCGGTTTGTTCGGCGAGGCATTGGAGCGGGCGATGAGATTCGAACTCACGACCTAAACGTTGGCAACGTTTCGCTCTACCCCTGAGCTACGCCCGCATTCCGATGCACTATATAAGGCCGCCGCGTCCCGGCGTCCATAGCGGCGCGCATAATACGCAAAGAAGCGCGCAATGCAAGGGGATGATTGGGCCTTTTTTGCCGCGCGTCCACAATAAGGACGGGGCTTGCGGAAAGACCCCATGAAAGCTAAGAATTTCGCCCCATGGATAATACACCACCCTTCGACGACGCAGGCCTGTTCGCGCGGCTGGACGAACTTGGCCTGACGCATAAGACGGTTGAGCATGAAGCGCTCTATACGGTGGAGCAATCGCGCGCGCTGCGCGGCGACCTGGACGGCGCCCATATCAAGAACCTGTTCCTGCGCGACAAGAAACGCCGCATGTGGCTGGTCACCGTGCTGGAAAACCGCGAGATGGATTTGAAGGCGCTGCGCCACCGGATTGGCGCGCAGGGCAATCTTTCCTTCGGCAACGCCGAGCTTTTAATGGAAAACCTGGGCGTCATTCCCGGCGCGGTCACGCCCTTTTCCGTCATCAACGACCGGAACGGCGCCGTTACCATGGTGCTGGACAAGGCGCTGACCGAAATCGACCCGGTCAACGCCCATCCCCTGCGCAACGACCGCACCACCGCGATTTCGCCGAGCGACCTGGTGGCGTTCCTGCAGGCCGAAAACCATGCGCCGCTGGTTCTGGATTTCGACGAAGAATAGAAATGGCCAGGGCCTTGCCATAAGCAGGCTCAGCCGCCATCTAACTCGCTGACAGCTTTGTGCGCTCCAAGGGTAACGAAAAAAGAAAGTCTTGAAGGATATTATGGAACAACTGATCGGCCTGCCGGAAGGCGGCGAATCCGTTATTATCGACGCCACCGACGCCACCTTCGTTGAAGAGGTGATCGAGGCCAGCAAGACCGTGCCGGTGATCGTGGATTTCTGGGCCGCCTGGTGCGGGCCCTGCAAGCAATTGACGCCGATGCTGGAAAAAGCGGTCAAGGCCGCGGCTGGCAAGGTCAAGCTGGTCAAGGTCAATACCGACGAAAACCAGGCGGTGGCACAGCAGCTACAGGTTCAGTCCCTGCCGACGGTTTACGGTTTCGTCGACGGCAAGGGTGTGGACGGATTCATGGGCGCGCAGCCGGAATCGAAGGTCAAGGAATTCATCGAAAAGATGATTCAGGCCGGCGGCGGTCAAGCCGGGCCGTCCCCGGTTGATCAGGCGCTGGAACAGGCGGGCGCTGCGCTGGCGGCCGGTGACGCGGCAACGGCCGGCGCCATCTACGGGCAGATCCTGCAACACGATCCCGAGGAGGTCCGTGCCATGGCGGGCCTGGCCAGCTGCTTGCTGAAGGAAGGCCGGATAGACGATGCCAAGGCGGCGCTGGATTCCATTCCCGCGGCCAAGGCGAACGACCCGGAAATCGCGGCGGTGCGTTCCGCCGTCGATCTCGCCGCCAGCACGGCCGGGCTTAGCGGCGACACGGCGGAACTGAGGGCAAAAGTGGAGGCCGCCCCGGCGGACCATCAGGCGCGGCTTGATCTGGCGCTGGCGCTATATGCCGCAAACGATGCCGCCGGCGCGATCGGCGAGCTTCTGGAGATCATCCGGCGCGACCGGGAATGGAACGACGAGGAAGCCCGCAAGCAACTGATCAAGATATTCGAGGCGCTGGGGCCGGCCGACCCGCTGGTTATGGAATCGCGCCGCAAATTGTCGTCCATATTGTTCTCATGAGCCCGTTCAACCCGCAATTCCAGGACCTCCCGGCGGCCATTCCGGTGTTTCCGCTGCCCGAGGTCCTTCTGTTGCCGGGTGGAATGCTGCCGTTGAACATATTCGAGCCGCGCTACCTTGCCATGGTGCAGGCGGCGATTCAGACCGACCGCATGATCGGCATGGTGCAGCCGCTGTCGACGGAAGATTTAACGGGTAACCCGGCGCTATACGATACCGGTTGCGCCGGGCGCATCAGCCGATTCGAGGAAACGCCGGACGGACGCATCCTGATTTCGCTCAAGGGAATCTGCCGCTTCGACATTGCCGAGGAGATGGCGCCGCGGGACGGCTATCGTTGCGTAGAGACTGACTGGTCACCCTATGAAGCCGACCTCAAGCCCGGTTCGGACATCTGCCTGGACCGCGGGCGCCTGTTCCCGGCCCTGCGCGAATATTTCAAGCAGCATGGGATCGAGGCCGACTGGGAAACCCTGGGCGAGGCGCCGGACGAACGGCTGGTGACATGCCTTTCGATGATCTGCCCCTTCGGCGCGTCCGAAAAACAGGCGCTGCTGGAGGCGCCGGATGCCCATGGGCGGGCGGAAATACTGACAACCCTGATTGAAATGGACACGGGCGAGCATGATTGCAGCCCGGTGCGCCAGTAAAGGAGCAGGCCATGGGCGACGCGAAACCGGGTGTAGACCCGAAACTACTGGAACTGCTGGTCTGCCCGCTGACCAAGGGAACCCTGCGCTACGACGCCAAGCGCGGCGAATTGATCAGCGACCAGGCACATCTTGCTTATCCCATACGGGATGGCGTACCGATCATGCTGGTCGATGAGGCCCGCGAACTGGACGAGGAAAAAGACAAGCGATGAATACGGCGGAAAACGGTTTCAGCGTGGCCCATTGGCCGACCGAAATACGGCTGAAGAAAGAGGAAAAAGTTCTGGAAGTGGATTTCGACGACGGCAGCTCGTTCAGCCTGCCGGCGGAACTGCTGCGCGTGGAAAGCCCCTCGGCCGAGGTGCAGGGCCATAATCCCAGCCAGAAGCAAACCCTTTCCGGCCGCCGCCATGTAGGCATCATGGAGCTGGAGCCCGTCGGCAATTACGCGATCCGCATCAAATTCGACGATTTGCACGACACCGGCATCTTTACCTGGGACTACCTGTACCAGATGGGCAAGAACAAGGACGAGGCCTGGGCCGGCTATCTGAAGGCGCTCGAGGAAAAGGGTCTTAGCCGGGATCCGTGATTCCTGACATCTGCTAAAGCGCCTCGCCCCTGACCAGCCGGGGAAGGTCCCCGACCGCGCCCATGGCGTGGCGCATCAGGAACTTCTTGAGGGGCGGCAGGTGGTCGACCGCCGCCCCAGGTCGCGGGCCAGCCGGACAGGCGGGATATCATTGGAAAACAGGCGGTTAAGCGCGTCGGTGACACCCGCCAACAACACCGTGTCGAAACGCCGCCAGCGTTCGTAGCGGCCCAGCACGTCAGCGCCGCCAATATCCAGCCCCAGCCGCCGCGCATCCATGACTGCCTCGGCCAACGCGGCGACGTCCCGCAGGCCGAGATTCAATCCTTGCCCGGCAATCGGGTGGATGCCGTGCGCCGCATCGCCGATCAACGCCAACCGTTGGTCGGTATAGCGCGCGGCATGTTGCAGACTCAGCGGATAGGCGAAACGCGGGCCGGTCAATTCGATCTCGCCCAGCCAGTCACCGAACCGGCGCCGCAATTCGGCAAGGAACGCCGCGTCGTCCAACGCCATGAAACCGGGCGTCAGATCGCTGCGCTCGGTCCACACGATATTCATTCGCCGGTTGGTCATCGGCAGCATCGCAAAAGGGCCCGAGGGCAGAAAATATTCGACAGCCACGCCGTTATGCTCGCATTCATGGGCGACGGTGCAGACAATGGCGGTCTGGTTGTATGCCAGATGCGACACCGGAATGCCGGCGGATTCGCGGGTTGGCGATAGCCGGCCTTCGGCGCCCACCACCAGGCGCGCGCGAATGCAGGTGCCATCCTCCAGCTCGGCCTCGACGCCACCCGCCGAACGTTCCAGCGTCGCCACGCGGGCCGGCGACCGCAGTTCCAGCGCGTCCAGACCCTTCGCTTGCGCGAAAAGGCCGCGGCGCGTGGCGCGGTTCTCGATCATGTAGCCGAAGGGATCGTCGCCGATATCCTCGTGGTCGTAATGCAGGAACAGCATGGAGGGCCCACGCTCCACCGTGCCATCGGCGACGCGGATATCCACAATCGGCCCGGCCTCGGATTCCAGGTAAGGCCACAGGCCTATCCCCTTGAAAACCTGTGCCGAACCCCAGGCTATGGCCGAGGCGCGGCCGTCGTACCCGGCATCCAGCAACTCTTCCGACGGGCTGCTGTCGACCACCACCGTGGCGACGCCGGCGCCGGCCAGCGCGTTGCCCAGGGTCATGCCAGCCATGCCGCCGCCGATCACGAGGACTTCCGTCTCGATCCTGTCGCCGTTCAGATTCGGGGATGTTTTTTGCGCCGTTGCCATGCGGAGACAATCGCCTCCCGAGGCGCCGAGGTCCAGTGGAAAAATGTCCCACCTTTATCAACGCCTAAAAATTAGGCGACGTTCATTTTATGCCTGCTTAATAGGCATTAATCGAAAACCCAAACATGCATACCCGCCATCGCAATCCGGTAACTTATTGTATTTAATTGTATAATTGAATTTTGTCCAGCTTGGCACGCTTGTTGAAATAGGGAATACCATCAAGCGTCGCACCCGGCGGCGCGGGCGGAACCGCAAGGGACCGATTGTAACAACGGCATATGGGGGAGTCCCGATATGAAACTCGTAATGGCGATCATAAAGCCATTCAAACTCGACGGCGTGCGCGAGGCCCTGACCGAACTCGGCGTGCAGGGCCTGACCGTCAGTGAAGTCAAGGGGTTCGGCCGTCAGAAAGGCCAGACCGAAATTTACCGCGGTGCTGAATACGCCGTGAATTTCCTTCCCAAGGTGAAGATCGAAGTGGCGGTCGACGACGGCCTGGCCGACCGCGTCGTCGAATCGATCCAGTCTTCCGCCAGCACCGGCAAGATCGGCGACGGCAAGATTTTCGTCCTGGATATTTCCCAAACAGTTCGCATCCGCACCGGTGAGACCGGCGTGGACGCGCTTTAAGGAGGCTGTCATGAGTCTTATGAAAAAGGCATTCCCGTCGGCGCTGGCCGGCGTCGCGGGGGTGGCGCTGCTGGCCGGCCCTGCCCAGGCGGCGGTTTCGGAAGAGACGGCCTATATATTCAACACCTTCATGTTCCTGGTCACCGGCTTCCTGGTGATGTTCATGGCCGCCGGCTTCGCCATGCTGGAATCGGGTCTTGTGCGGGCCAAGAACACCGCCACCATTCTTTTGAAGAATATCGGCCTCTATGCGATCGCCGGCATCATGTTCTACATGATCGGCTATAACCTGATGTATGTGGACGTCAGCGGTTATATCGGCTCCTTCGGCTTCCTCTATAACCCGTCGGAAGCGGAAATCGCGCTGATCAACGCCGACGAGGCGACCGAGGAAATGGTCGCCGCAGTGGTCGGAAATGGCTATTCGGTGATGTCCGACTGGTTCTTCCAGATGGTGTTCGTGGCAGCCACCGCCTCGATCGTCTCGGGCACGCTGGCCGAGCGCATCAAGCTGTGGCCCTTCATGCTCTTCACCGCCGTCATTGCCGGCATTATCTATCCGATCCAGGGCTCCTGGACCTGGGGCGGTGGTTGGCTCTCCGAAATGGGCTTTTCGGATTTCGCGGGCTCGACCATCGTGCATTCGGTGGGCGGCTGGGCAGCGTTGACCGGCGCCCTTATTCTCGGCGCCCGCAAGGGCAAATACGGCCCCGGCGGCCGGGTCAACCCGATTCCGGGCGCAAACCTGCCGCTGGCCACGCTGGGTACCTTCATTCTGTGGCTTGGCTGGTTCGGTTTCAACGGCGGCTCTCAACTGGCCCTGGGCTCGGCTATGGATGCGACGGCGATGTCGATTATCTTCGTCAACACCAACATGGCCGCAGCCGCGGGCGTGGTGGTCGCGATGGCGACGACGCAACTCGTCTATGGCAAGGTCGATCTCACCATGGCGCTGAACGGCGCGCTGGCGGGCTTGGTTTCCATCACGGCGGGTCCGGACCTGCAGAACCACTTTATGTCGATGATAATCGGCGGTGTCGGCGGCCTGATCGTGGTCTTCGCGATCCCGCTGCTGGACAAGCTGAAGATCGACGACGTGGTTGGCGCCATCCCGGTGCATCTGTTCGCGGGCATCTGGGGCACCCTGGCCGTGGGAATCTTCGGCGGCGGCAACCTAGGCACCCAGATCATCGGCATCCTGGCCATCGGCGCCTTCGTGTCGATTACCAGCGGTATCGTCTGGTATGCCATGAAACTGACCTTCGGCATTCGGGTCAGCGAAGAGGAAGAAGATCTCGGCCTGGACAAGACGGAGCTAGGCTTAGAAGCCTATCCGGAGTTCGGCCGCGGATCGCAGACCTTCGGCTAATTGTCCCCCGGCAATTGGTCTGAAAGGAAGGCCCCGGCGCACACCGCGCCGGGGCTTTTCCTTATGCGGACCGCCAGCCCGGAGCGGATTGAGCTAATGGAATCGGAATCTTGCGTCAGCGTTCGCAAAATGTCCCACTCCTGCCTTTATTGAAATGCAGAGTGAGTTCATGGCATTGCGCCGCCGTCGGTGGACGATTACTATCCCGGCGCAGGAGTTTCCGTTTTGTACGCATCGCCGCGCGTTTGTGCGGCGTGTGAATTTATTGGTTGAAGGTATGCGTGATAATCCCGGTCTCGATCTTCTTGGCGACTACCCTTTCCAGCGTCTCGCGGCGCTGCTGGATGGCGTGCCTTCGGCCGAGGGCGTGACGCCGATCATGATGCAGATCGGCGAACCACAGCTTCCACAGCCGGATTTCGTGGCCGGGGAGATCGCCCGCAACGCCCATCTGTGGAACCGCTATCCGCCGGTGCAGGGGTCCGACGATTATCGCCAGGCCGCTACAGACTGGCTGTCCCGGCGCTATCGCTTGCCCGAGGGGATGATTGACCCGGCGCGCCATCTTATCGCCGGCTGCGGCACCCGCGAGATCCTGTTCCAGACGGCCCTGATGGCCGTTCCGTCTCAGGGCGCGGCGAATGGCGGCGAACGGCCGGCGATCCTGATGCCCAACCCGATGTATCACGTCTATTACGGCGCCGCGGTCCTGGCCGGCGCCGAGCCTGTACCGGTCGCCGCTACCGCGGAGACCGGCTTCCTGCCTGATTACGCGGCGCTGGACCCGGCCCTGTTGGCCCGAACGGCGCTGGTCTATCTCTGCACACCGGGCAATCCGCAGGGCGCGGTGGCCTCGCTCGACCAATTGCAGGATTTGATCCGGCTGGCCCGTAAGCATGATTTCCTGTTGGCCCTGGACGAATGCTATTCGGAAATCTGGCGCGGCGCGCCACCGCCCGGCGGACTGCAGGCCTGCGCGGCGATGGGCGGCGATATGTCCAACCTTCTGGTCTTCCATTCACTGTCCAAGCGTTCGAACGCGCCGGGCCTGCGCGCCGGGTTTGTGGCCGGCGACGAAGAGGCGATCGCCCGGTTGCTGCGGGTGCGTTCCTATGGCGGGGCGCAGGTGCCGGGCCCGGTGCAGGCCGCCGCGGCCGCCCTGTGGCGCGACGAGACCCACGTCGATGAAAACCGCGCCCATTATGATCGACTGTTCGATATGGCCAAGCGAATCCTCGGCAACCGAGCCGGCTATAACGATTCGCCAGGTGGGTTTTTCCTGTGGCTGGACGTCGGTGACGGCGAGGCGGCGACGGTAAAGGCCTGGCGCCATGGCGCCATCAAGGTCATGCCGGGCAGTTATATGAGTCGCGAGGATCCCGTAACCGGCGAAAACCCCGGCGAGCGCTATATTCGCGTCGCCCTTGTCCATGACGCCGACACGGCCGAAGCTGGGCTGACCAGGCTGGCCAGCGCGTTGGAGAACTAACCCATGGCCTCACGACGGCAAACCGCGTTGTTTCCCCCCGGCATCGGAAATTTTCTGCGCCGCCGGATGTTCGAACTGTCCGGGCTGGCGCTTCTTGCGCTGGCGATAGCGCTGATTCTGTCCCTGGCCAGTTTTGATCCGTCGGACCCGTCGCTCAACACGGCCGGCGGCGGCGATATAAATAACCTTCTGGGTTATCCCGGGGCGGTCATATCCGACCTTGCGCTGCAGACAATAGGGCTGGCGACTGGATTGGTCGTGGTTATTTTCATTACCTGGGGCTTGCGCCTGCTGCGGCGGCAGACCGTGCCGCGCGCCCTGACGCGCATCGCTATCCTGTTGCTGTCGCTGACGGTCGCGGCCTTGGCCTTTGCGGCCATCCCCGTTCCCGAAACCTGGCCCTTGATTCCAGGGTTGGGTGGCTTGGTCGGGGGGCAGATCAGAGTCTGGCTGGCGGCGTTGAGCGACGGGCACGGGGTGCTGACCGACCCGATGGCTGTTGGCCTTGTGGCCGGCGGCGCCACCCTGGCAGCGATGGTCTGGTTGATGGGATACAGCCTGGCCGAATGGCGCGGCGGTTGGGCTCGGTTGGCTGGGCTGGCGGGCGCGATGCGTCGCCCGCCGGAGAAACCCCCGAACCGTCGCACAAGCAGGCGCACGAAATCGCCCGAAGACCCCGCGGGACGGGCCGAGCCCTATCTCGATAGCGCCGGGATAGCCGATGCGGCAGCCCCGCAAATCGACTCGCCGCCGCGGCGAAGTCGCCTCGAAACCCCGAAGCAGCCAAAACGGCCCGCCAGGGCAAGCCAAGCAGCGCTACGGCTGTCGGGGCCGGTAGGCGAGTTCCAGTTTCCGCCGCTCGACCTGCTTCAGGCGGTGCCGGCAAGCGACGGCCGCAACTCGGCGCAGGGACCCGAGGCGCTGGAACAGAACGCGCGCCTGCTGGAACAGGTGCTGGCGGATTTCGGAATCCGTGGTGAGATTATCAAAGTGCGGCCAGGACCGGTGGTCACGCTTTACGAACTGGAACCGGCGCCGGGAATCAAGACCAGCCGGGTTATTGGCCTGGCGGACGACATCGCGCGGTCGATGAGTGCGCTTTCGACGCGCATCGCGACAATCCCAGGCCGCAGCGTCATCGGTATTGAGCTTCCCAATGCCAAAAGGCAAACCGTTTTCCTGCGCGAACTGTTTGCCTCACGCGCGTACGAACAGAACGGCGCGGCGCTGCCGCTGGTGATGGGCAAGGATATCGGCGGCGCGCCGGTTGTCGTCGATCTGGCACGCATGCCGCATTTGCTGGTCGCGGGCACCACGGGCGCCGGCAAATCGGTCGGCCTCAACGCCATGATACTGTCGCTGCTGTACCGGCTGCCCCCGGAAACCTGCAAATTCATCATGATCGACCCTAAAATGCTGGAGCTATCGATCTACAACGACATTCCACATCTCATGACACCCGTGGTGACCGAGCCCAAAAAAGCCATCGTCGCGCTGAAATGGACCGTGCGGGAAATGGAGGAGCGCTACCGCGCCATGTCCAAGCTGGGCGTGCGCAATGTCGAGGGATACAACAAGCGCCTGGCCGAGGCCCGCCGCAAGGGCGAGGTGCTGATGCGCAAGGTGCAGACCGGTTTCGATTCGGAAACCGGCCGCCCGGTCCATGAGGACCAGCCGCTGGAGTTGACGCCGCTTCCCTATATTGTGGTCGTGGTCGACGAGATGGCGGACCTGATGATGGTGGCCGGCAAGGAGATTGAGGCCGCAATTCAGCGCCTGTCGCAAATGGCGCGCGCCGCGGGCATTCATCTGATCATGGCGACGCAGCGCCCGTCGGTCGATGTGGTGACCGGCACGATCAAGGCGAACTTCCCGACCCGGATCAGTTTCCAGGTCACTTCAAAGATCGACAGCCGCACGATCCTGGGCGAACAGGGCGCCGAGCAGCTACTGGGCCAGGGCGATATGTTGTATATGGCGGGCGGCGGTCGAATTTCGCGCATACATGGGCCATTTGTTGACGATTATGAGGTGGAGGCCGTTACGGACTTTCTTCGCGGCCAGGGAGAACCTATCTATATCGAGAGCATTACCGAAGAGGACGAAGAAGCCGCCTTCGACAGCGGGGGCAACAACGGCGGTGACGAGTTGTACCAGCAGGCGGTAGATCTGGTGGTCCGTGAGGGCAGGGCTTCGACGAGCTTCGTCCAGCGCCACCTGCAGATCGGATATAACCGGGCCGCCCGGATTATAGAACAGATGGAGAAACAGGGTGTTGTCAGCCAAGCAAACCATGTCGGCAAACGCGAAGTCCTGTCGGGTGGAGGCGGCCATTAAATATTCATTGGGATTACTGGTTGTTGCCGCCGCGCTGCTGATGCTGGCGGCGCCAGACGCGCGGGCCGCGGCG
Organism: uncultured bacterium; assembly: GCA_965603635.1. Classification (GTDB taxonomy): domain Bacteria; phylum Pseudomonadota; class Alphaproteobacteria; order UBA8366; family JADFVY01; genus JADFVY01. The sequence continues at coordinate 26,658 of CBFDDT010000031.1, forward strand.
CCAAAGCCAGTGACGCTAACCACCGAACAGAAAGCGCTGGTCTCCAGAATCGAAACGTTCGTGAACAATATCACGACGGTCGAGGCCGGTTTCGTGCAGATGAGCGGAAGTGGCGGCTTTGCGCGGGGAACCCTCTATCTGCAGCGGCCCGGGCGCATGCGCTTCGAGTACGAGCCGCCGGTCCCCTACTTGCTGGTTTCCAATGGCACATTCTTTATCTATGTGGACAAAGAACTGGAACAGGTCACCCATCTGCCGCTATCGAAAACCCCGGCCCACCTGCTGCTGCGCGAAAACTTCTCCCTGTCGGAAGGATTGATCCTCACCGGCTTTAAGGAAGAAGGGTCGGTCGTCAAGGTAGAGGTCGGCGATTCGGAAAATTCCGACCTTGGCAGGGTGACGCTGACCTTCAACCGCGACCCCCTGTCGCTGAAAAGCTGGACCGTGCTCGACCCGCAGGCGCAACGTATCCAGGTAACCCTGGTCAATCCGCTTTATGGCAAAAAGCTGGACAAGTCGCTATTTGTTTACGTCAACAAGTTCGATCATAGGAAAGAATAGGGATCAAGCTGTGCGCGCAGTTTGTGAAATTCTGATAGAGGGTTATAAATAATGACTGAACATGGATTGCCAATTGTGGGCGTTCCCTGCTGCGTCGAGGCGCAGGAGGAAGGCGCCATCTTCCACAAGGTCGGCGAAAAATACCTGATGGCGGTGGCGCGCGCGTCGCATTGCATGCCGCTGATGATCCCGGCGCTTGGCGGCTGGTACGATCCGAAGGAGCTCGCGGCCAAGCTGGACGGGTTGATGCTGACCGGCAGCCCCTCAAACGTCGAGCCGCATCATTACGAGGGCGAGGCAAGCCGGCCGGGCACCCATCACGACCCGGTGCGCGATGCAACGACCCTGCCGCTGATCACCGCCGCCCTTGAGACCGGCCTGCCGCTGTTCGCGGTCTGCCGTGGCCACCAGGAACTGAATGTCGCACTCGGCGGCACGCTGCACCAATATGTCCAGGAACTGGAAGGCAAGCAAGACCATCGGTCCGACAAGACCCGGCCACATGATGAGCGCTACCTTGAGCGCCATTCGGTGACCCTGACGCCTGGCGGTGTGTTGCAAACCCTGTCCGGCGGGGAGACGTCGGTAATGGTCAACTCGCTCCATGAACAGGCAATCGACCGGGTTGCCGACCGGTTGGAAGTCGAGGCAATCAGCGACGATGGCGTGGTCGAGGCGGTTAGCGTCAGGGGCACGGAAAGTTTTGCCCTGTCGGTACAATGGCATCCCGAACATCCGCTGGCGCTGGAATGGCCCTTGTCGCGCGCCATGTTTGCCGCCTTCGGCGAGGCCTGCAAGCAGCGCCAGGCCTCGCGCGGCGGAACCGTGCGCCGGGGTGGCCGCGGCCGCAACCACGCTGCCTGAACGCCGACCCTCATACAGCATTCGTCAACCATAATCGTCCAGCCGCATCTTGGTGCGGCCCGACATCAGAAGGGATTTGTCACC
>CBFDDT010000032.1:0-28163 GCA_965603635.1 uncultured bacterium
TTACCCTCCTCGTTGGTGGCCTGGAGCATATACCAGTATGTGGCGCTGGGTGGCCGGATCGTCGAGGGCAAGGGCACCTGCACGCTGTGCCACAACGAACTTGGCCGCGCGCCGTTGCTGGACAATGTGGCGGTGGTCGCCGACGAACGCCTGGCGGACGAGCGTTACAAAGGCGAGGCGGGGGATGCCGAATCCTATCTCATGGAATCGCTCGTCGATCCGTCAGCCTATGTCGTCGTCGGGTTTGGCAAGGCGGGTACCAACGATACGGTCAGTCCCATGCCAGACGTCTCGTCTGGGGGTATCCGGCTTTCCGGGGCCGAACTGGGCGCCGTCATCGCCTATTTGCAGGACATGGCCGGCATGGAGATCACCGTGGAGATCGCCGCCGACGCGGCCGGGGAAGCGCCCGCCGATGAGGGCGGCGAGCCGGGCGAACCACGGCCGATGTACGAATCCGTCGAGGACATGATCGCTGAGTTGGCCTGCGGCGCCTGCCACAAGATTGCGGAAGAGGAAGGCGAGGTTGGCCCCGATCTGACGGCGATCGGCGCGATCCGCGACGAAGCCTGGCTACGCCGGTCGATCCTCGACCCCAACGCCGACATCGGCGAAGGCTTCGAGGCCGACATGATGCCGCCCGATTATGGCGAACAGCTTTACGCGGCAGAGCTGGAAATGCTCGTCCAGTATCTCGCGGACCGGAAGTGAGGAGAGAAGAGAGATGAGAATCCCCAAACTCCTCCAGGCCACCCTGGTCGTCGTCGGCGTTTATGTGGTCTTCAGGCTGATCTTCGATGTCCTGCTGGACCATCTGATCCCGGCCAGCCTGCTGACCATGTACATGTTTTTCGTGGTCGCCGGCGTCTTCATGGTCTTTACCTTCACCGAGGAAGGCGCGGCGGAACTGGTCGCGCCGATCAAGGCGCTGGTCGAGGACCCGTCGAAACGCCTGATCCGCAATATCGTCTTCGTGCTGGTCCCGCTGGCCGCCGGTTATGGCGCCTACAGCCAGGCCTTGCCCGGTTTGGAGGCGCCGGTCGAATTGCGCTCGATCCACCCGGCGCCGCCTTCCACCGCCAAGATCTATGGTAACCGCGTCGATCTACTGACGCTGGAAAACCCCTACCGCAAGCTGGAAAAAGAAGATCCCGACCAGTTCGCCGAACTCGTGGCCGCGGGCGGCGCGGTTTACATCAAAAACTGCCAGTACTGCCATGGCGACAAGCTGGACGGACAGGGACCGTATGCCCAGGGTCTCAATCCCCTGCCGCTGAATTTCCAGGATATCGGCACCATCGCCCAGCTTCAGGAATCTTACCTGTTCTGGCGCATCGCCACCGGTGGGCCGGGCCTCCCCGAGGAAGCCACGCCGTGGAATTCGTCGATGCCGGTCTGGCAGAATTTCCTGACCGAAGACGAAATCTGGAAGGTCATTCTTTACCTCTATGACTATACGGGCCACCGGCCGCGTTCGTGGGAGGCGCATTGATCATGCGACTGATAACGACAATCCCGGCCTTGGCGGCCCTTGCAATTTTCGCCCTGCCCGCGATGGCGGCGGAAGGCGATCCCGACCGCGGCGAGGAAATTTACCTCAAGCGCTGCGTTTGGTGCCATGGCGACGAAGGCGACGGGCTGGGCCCGGCGGCCGAACGCCTGAACCCGCCGCCACGCGATTTCACGTTGGGCCAGTACAAGATCAAGAGCGTCGTCTTCGACTGGGATTACGCCAGCGACGACGACATCTTCCGCATGATCCGCGACGGCATGCCGGGCACCTCGATGCCCGAATGGGGCGACGTGCTGTCCGACCAGGACATGTGGGACCTGGTCATCTACTTGAAAATGTTCGCCGGTATCGAGGAAGAAGAACCGGGCGCGGTTATCGATTACGGCAAGCGGATCGAATCCTCCGAACAGAGCATCGCCGAGGGCAAGCGCCTGTTCCACGACAATGACCGTTGTTCGGAATGCCATGGGGCCGAGGGGCGCGGCGACGCGATCAAGCGGCTGAAAGGCGACAATGGCGAACGCACCTGGCCACGCAACCTGACCAAACCCTGGACTTTCCGCGCCAGCGCCGACCCGAAAGATATCTTTACGCGTACTTCCACCGGCATCCCCGGCACGCAAATGCCGAATTTCGCCGACCCGAAGAGCAAGAAGAAGATAACCATCGAGGAACGCTGGCACGTCGCCAACTATGTGGTCTCTCTGACCGGGACCGGCGCTCCGGTGCGCGCGGAGAAAACGGTGATCAAGGCGGTTAGGCTGGAAGGCGCCCTGCCGGAAGCGCCCGACGATCCGCGCTGGGCCGGGGCCGAACCGGCGACCTTCTATCTGGTGCCGCAGATCATCGCCAAGGACCGCTTCTTCACACCCTCGAACGACACTATCTCGGTTCGCGCCTTCTATAACGCCGAGACCGTCGCGATGCTGCTGGAATGGGACGACCGGACCAAGAGCATCCCCGGCGACGCCAAGGCCCAGGAAATCGCCGGCCCCGACATGGGGCAGGACATGGTGGCGGTTCAGCTGCCGGTCGCGATTCCCAAGGGCGCGAAGAAACCCTATTTCATCCGTGGCGACGCGGCGCTGCCGGTCAATCTCTGGCAGTGGAGCAGTGGTGCGACCGACGAGCCGGAAACGATCTCGCTGGTCAATGCGCACGGCCTGGAAAATATGGAAAACCGCGACGCGGCCGCCGTCGAGCTTTCGGCCAAGGGTGCCTGGGACAAGGGGACATGGCGCGTCGTGATGACCCGCCCTCTAGCCGCCGGCGACGCCGAAACCGATCTGCAATTTGGCGAGGGCAGTTTCATTCCCGTCGCCTTCTCCGCCTGGGACGGCAGCAACAGCGAGACTGGCACGAAGCACACGCTGACCACCTGGTACTGGCTGCTACTTGAACCCCCGACCGGGGCGAAACCCTTCGTCGTGGCGATCGCCGTTATGCTGCTGATTGTTCTGGGCGAAATCTGGTGGGTGCGCAGCGCCGCCGCCCGCCGCCGCGAGGAAGAGGAATAGAAACATGGAACAGGCAGCACCCAAGGGCGTCAAAACCCGGCTGATCGCCGTCGTCCTGATCTTCGCGGGAATGATGGATGCCATGCTGTCCTGGCGCGGTGGTTTCGCGCTTGAGACCTCGACAATCGTAATCTGCGCGGCGGGGGCCGCACTCTATGCCATCGGCGCCGTTCGCGGCGGCCGGGGAAAACAATTGAGGGAGAATAATCGATGACCGAGGCAAAACTCGCGGAAACCCCGCGCAAGGAAACCGCCCCGCTGGCCCGCATCATGGTCGCGCTGGACGCGTCGGAATATGCTGACCGCGCGCTGGCCGAGGCGCTGCGTATTATCGACCCGGCCGACGGCGTGATCACCGGCATCCATGCCTACGCCGCGCAACTGCACGACCGGCGCTTTCGCCAGATGGAAGGCGGCCTGCCGGAACGATATCTCGAAGAGCAGGAGATGAATCATCAGCGCGAGGTCCATGACGATCTGATCACCCACGGCCTCGACATCATCAGCGACAGCTATCACGACGTCGCCGACAAGGTTTGCAAGGACGCGGACCGCGAATATAAGCGGCTCAGTCCCGAAGGCAAGAACTACGCCTGCGTCGTCAAGGCCATCGACGAAGGCGATTACGACCTCGTCGCGATGGGCGCGCTGGGTCTGGGTCTGGTCGCCGGTAGCAGCATCGGAAGCGTATGCGAGCGCGTCGTGCGGCGCGCATCCACCGACGTTCTGGTGATCCGTGACGCCAACAAGGCCATCGGCGACGGTCCGATCGTGGTGGCCATCGACGGCTCGGCCCGCTCCTTCGGTTCGCTGAAGACCGCCTTCCAGCTTGCCGCGCGCACCGGCGCCGAGGTCCATGCGGTCGCCGCCTACGACCCCTACTATCACTATGTGGCCTTCAACAAGATCGCCGGCGTGTTGAGCGAGGAGGCCGGCAAGGTGTTCCGCTTCAAGGAGCAGGAACAGCTTCATGAAGAACTGATCGACGAAGGTATCGCCAAGATTTACCAGTCGCATCTGGACATCGCCAAACAGATCGCCGGCGAGGAAGAGGTTCCGCTTTATTGCGAGCTTCTGGAAGGCAAGCCCTGGCGCGCCGTGACCGACTATCTGGCCAAGGTCGACGCCAGCCTGCTGCTGTTGGGCCGCACCGGCGTGCATGCCGACGACGCGCTGGACATCGGCGGCAATGCCGAAAACCTGTTGCGCCAGTCGCCCTGCCATATCTGGCTGGGCCTGCGCGAGCATGTGCCGGAACTGGACGTGATCGCGGAAAATACCATTTCCTGGAGCAAGGAAGCCGAGGACAAACTGGCCAGGGCCCCGGAATTCGCCCGCGGCATCGCGAAGAAAGCCGTCATCCGCTATGCCCATGAACGCGGCCATACTTTCATCACCGCCGATTTCGTCGAGGAGATCGCGGCCAAACTGATGCCGCCTTGCCGCGCCGGCCGCCAAGCGGCGGAGAACAACCCGATCCAGTGGAGCGACGAGGCCCAGGCCCTGATCGACGCGCTGGACGGCGATGCCGCCCTTCATGCCAAGCTGCGCGCCGAGAAGCGGGCGCGCCGCGTCGGTGCCGATACGGTCCTGCCAACCCATGTGACCCAGTTCTTGGACGACGCCATCGCCAAGCCGGTGCTGACCTGGACGGCCGAGGCGCTGGCCCGCATGAGCCGCACGCCCGAGGAAGTCCGCCATCTCACCAAGGCGAGGGTCGAGGCCATGGCGCTGGACCGCAAGCTCACCGAGATCACGCTGGAGGTCGCCGAGGAAGGCATCAAGGAGGCCAAGGACGCCATGTGCACCCACATGGCATCGGGCGGCCACAAGAAGTTCCCGGAGGCTGAGGGCTGACCCCATGGGTGCCGCCGTGGAAAGCCCTTATCTGGTCGCGCTGAACCTGACCCGGCGCTGTAACCTGAAATGCGAGCATTGCTATCTGGATGCGGGCACGCGTGATTGCGGCGATGTGGGCGAGCTGGACACAGAGGAAACCAAAGGCCTGATCGACGAGATCGCGGCGCTCAGCGACGGGACCATGGTGGTGCTGACCGGCGGTGAACCCCTGCTGCGGCACGATATTGAAGATCTGGCGAGACACGCGACGGAATGCGGGCTGATGGTCGTCGTGGGCACCAACGGCATCCTGCTTAACGAAGACCGTGTAGCCCGTCTGGTTGATGCCGGCGTCAAAGGCGTCGGCATCAGCCTTGATTCACTCCGGCCCGAATATCACGACGCATTTCGTGGCGCGCCCGGATCCTGGCGCAAGACGATGGCGGGAATCGACAATTGCCGCCGTGCGGGGCTGGCCGTCCAGCTTCATTTTTCGGTCACCGACGACAATGCGCATGAACTGGACGACATGATCGGCTTTGCCCGCTCGATCGAGGCCATGGTGCTGAATGTCTTCTTCCTGGTCTGCACCGGCCGCGGCGAGAAGGTGACCAATATCTCGCGCGATACATACGAGGCTGTGCTGCGCAAGGTTACCCAGGCCGCGCACGATGTCGACGATTTGATGGTACGCGCCAAATGCGCCCCGCATTTCAAGCGCATGGCGATCGAGCTGGACCCCGAATGGCCGATCACGCTGGCGCACGGTTACGATGCCGGGGGCTGCCTGGCCGGAACCCGCTATTGCCGGGTGACGCCCGAGGGCGACGTGACCGCCTGCCCCTATATGGAAGAGCCCGTCGGGTCGATCCGTGAGCAGTCCTTCGCTGAAATCTGGCGCGATGCGCCGATGTTTCAGGCGTTGCGCGCGCCGAAGCTGGAAGGACGCTGTGGCGCCTGTGAATACCGCAAGCTTTGCGGCGGTTGCCGCGCCCGGCCCTTCGCGCGCGACGGCGAACTGATGGGTGAGGATTTTCTCTGCGCCTACGAACCCGGCGGTGGCGCGGTGATCGAGCCAATGCTGGATTCCGCCGGAACGCTGAATTGGTCGGCCGACGCGGAAGGCCGCCTGAAGCATGTGCCGCCCTTCGTGCGCCGCATGGTCCGCAAGCGCGCCGAGGAATATGTAACCGGCGAGGGCCGCGACACGGTCACCGGCGACGATCTGACGGCACTGATGCGCCGCCGCTTCGGCGAGGATGGCGTGCCGGCCTTCCTGCGCAATCAGATGCCCAAGGGGTTTATGCGCGATGGTTGACGTCGCGGTCATCGGCGGCGGAATTTCCGGTCTCGCCACGGCCTGGAACCTGATGCGCCAGGGGCTGGATGTCATTGTTCTGGAGCGCCAGGTCAATCCGGGCGGCAATGCTATTTCCGAGCGGATCGGCGGCTTCCTGATGGAACATGGCCCCAGCACAATCGACGCCCGCGCGACCGCCGCCACCGATATGGCCGGCGTTCTGGGTCTGGATAATGAACGCTGCGAGTTGGGCCCGGAGGTGCGAAACCGTTACCTGGTAGGAAACGGCAATCTGCGGCCGATCGCTGCCCACCCGATGGGTTTCCTGATGTCGGATTACCTTTCGCCCGTCGCGCGCTTGCGGATGCTGGCCGAGATGGCGGTCCCGCGAGGCCGGGGCGAGGCGGACGAAAGCATCGCCGCCTTCTGTAGCCGCCGCTTCGGCCGGCAATTTACCGAGCGCGTGATGGAACCGCTGGTGCGTGGCGTCTATGGCGGCGACGCGGACAACCTTTCCGTCCAGGCGGTTTTCCCGGCGCTGGTAGGCATGGAACAGCGGTGCGGCTCGATCTCCGCCGGGGTCATGATGAGCCGGTTGTCGAGGCGCAAGATGCCGGGCCGCCGACTGTATTCCTGGCGTGATGGCATTGGATCGTTGCCCTCGCTGCTGGCGCGGCAATTGGGGACGCGCGTTTATACGGGCATCGCAGTGCGGCGCATCCACCGCGTCGCGGATGGATTCCATATCGATGCCGGTCCCGGTGGGCGTATTTCGGCCCGCGCCGTGGTGATCGCAACCCAGCCTCATGTTTCGGCGCAACTGCTCGAAGGTCTGGAAGATGAAGCCGCTGCGGCCGCCGGCGCGATCGAGGCGCCGCCCACCGCGGTTATCTATCTCGGCTATCGCCGCGAACAGGTCGGCCACCCGCTGGACGGGTTGGGTTTCTTCTCGCCGCGAAGCGAAGGCCGTAGCCTGAACGGTGTGCAGTTTTGCTCGACTATGTTCGAAGGTCGCGCGCCGGAAGGCCACGTGTCGCTCGCCGGTTATCTCGGCGGCGACGCCGCGCCGGAACTGGCGCGGGCGCCGGCCGAGGCGCTGGTGGCGCTGGCCCGTGATGAATTCGGGGACCTGCTGGGCGCGAAGGGCGAACCGGTCGTCGTGCGCGTCCGCCACTGGCCGCGCGGCCTGCCGCAATACCGGCTGGGTCACGCGGACCGCATCGCGACGCTGCGCGACGCGGAAGCCCGTATGCCCGGCCTGTTCCTGACCGGCAACTACTTCAACGGTCCGTCGGTCGGCGCCTGCCTCAGCCAGGCGATGATTACGGCTGAGCGTGTTCAGGCGACGCTGGCAAGCACCGATAGCAGGAAAAACGAGGCTATAGCGGCGAGCGGGCGCTGATGTGTTCGCTTGCTCCAGAAGCAGGCGCAATGGCGTTGTCAGAGCAAAATGATTTGAGGTGGCGACGGTCGGTCCGTAGCCTCGGCGGATGCAAAATCCTTTCCGCTATTTCAACAGTTCACCCGAGATCATCCGCCTCACGGTGATGATGGATGTCCGGTATCCGCTTTCGCTGAGGCAGGTAGAAGATCTGCTGTTCGAACGCGGGATCGACATTTGCCACGAGACGGTGCGGTTCTGGTGGAATTGGTTCGGCCCGCAGTTTTGCCCCGGAAATAAAAGCCGGAAGAAAACGGCTTTGCATAACCTATTGACAAGAATGGCATCCCCTAGGGGAATCGAACCCCTGTTTTCGCCGTGAGAGGGCGATGTCCTGACCGCTAGACGAAGGGGACGCATGCGGGACGGTCGTTGTGGACGGCTGAGTGTTTAGCGGAGATCGCGTGCGGAATCAAGGGATTCAAGGGCCCATTCTTGCTTCGGGCGCAAAATTCCTTATTCCATTGACCGGCGCGCCGGGTCATGGGAAGAATCCCGCAACGGCAGCGGCCTGTCGGGCCGTGCGCCCCTGTACAAACAAGAAAGCGAGTCGATCGTCATGGCGGAAGAAACACGTCCCTTCAGGCCGGTATCCGGCAACATCATGCCCCGTTTTGCCGGCATTGCCACTTTCATGCGGCTGCCCTATGTCGAGGACTGGACCGATGTCGAGATCGGGCTGGTCGGGGTGCCCTGGGATGGCGGCACCACCAACCGCGCCGGCGCGCGGCATGGCCCCCGGCAAATCCGGGATCAATCGACCCTGATGCGCAATATCCACCATGTCAGCCGGATCCGGCCCTTCGAGGCCGCCAACTGCGCCGACCTGGGCGATGTGCCGGTAAACCCGATCGACCTGTTCGATACGCTGAAAAAGGTCGAGGACTATTACACGCGTCTGCATGCGGCCGACATTGTACCGCTTACCGCCGGCGGCGATCATCTGATCTCGCTGCCCATCATGCGCGCCATCGGCAAGGACGCGCCGTTGGGCATGGTGCATTTCGACGCCCATAACGATACCTGGGACCGCTATTTCGGCGAACATCACTATACCCACGGCACCCCCTTCCGCCGCGCTATCGAGGACGGCGTGCTGGATCCCAAACGCACCATCCAGATCGGCATCCGCGGCTCGCTGTACGGCGAGAAGGATTACGATTGGGGCATCGAGCAGGGCATCCGCATGATCACCATCGAGGAACTCTACGACCTCGGCATCGAGGCGGTCATCGCCGAGGCGCGGCAGATCGCCGGCGACGGGCCGACCTATGTCAGCTTTGACGTGGACGGGCTGGACCCGGTCTATGCGCCGGGCACGGGCACGCCGGAAATAGGCGGATTTACGACCCGCGAGGCGCAACAGATGATCCGTGGCCTGCAGGGGCTGAACATCGTCGGGGCCGACGTGGTGGAAGTCTCGCCGCCCTTCGATCAGACCGGCATGACCGCGCTGGTCGGCGCCACGATGATGTACGAGATTCTCTGCATCATGGCCGACAAACTGGAAAAACAAAAAAAGGGATGAGCGGGAAATCAAACCCGGACGGAACGGCATGAAGGTATTGAGGACCAGGCGCGGCAAGGCGGCGTTGATGGCGTTGCTGGCGCTTGGCCTGTTGCTGGCCGCCCCGCCGGCCCGCGCGGAACCCCTGCGGCTTGGCTATGAGAGCTGGGTGGCGCCGGGGCCGTTTTTCATTGCGCTGGAAAAAGGCTGGTTCGCCGAGGAGGGCGTGGAGGTCGAACTGGTCAATATCGAGGATGCCAGAATCCGTGCCTCGGCGCTGGCCACCGGCGAGGTAGACGCGATTACCGTCAATATCGACGAGGCGATCCTGCAATTGGCGGCGGATGGCGAACTGCGGTTTGTCTTCGCTATTGCCGAATCCCATGGTGGCGACGGGCTTGTCGCACATAACGACATCAAGAATATAGCGGACCTGAGGGGAAAAACCGTCGCGGCCGAGCCGGATTCCAGCCGCCAGTTTTACCTCGATATATTACTGAACGCCGCGGGCATGACCCAGACCGATATCACGTTGGTCGCCAAGGCGCCCGGCGAGGCCGGCCTGGCTTTCGAACGCGGGGAAGTCGATGCCGCCGTCACCTGGCACCCCTGGCTGGCTCGCACTGCCAAGATGAAGCATGGCCGCGTGTTGACCGACAGCTCAAAACAGCCCGGATTGCTGGTTGAGATGGTTGTGGCACGCGGCGAGGTGCTTGATAAACGGCGGGAGGAATTTCAGGGATTGTACCGCGCCTGGCTGCGCGCGATCGCCTGGGCAAAAAAGAACCCCAACGATTCCGCCAAGCTGATCGCGGCGGGCGTCGGGCGCTGGCTCAGGGATGATGACGTGGTCAAGGAAATGCGCCGGGGCATCGCCTATTACGATGAGCCGATGAACAAGGCTTTTTTCGGGACGGCGGTGACGCCGGGACCATTAACCGGGACCATAACAAGCGCGATCGAAATATGGTCGGGCTTTGGCAAGCTGCAAACCGCGGCCAAGGCGGAGAAACTGATCAGCCGGGCCGTGGTGGCAGGAAAATAGGGCGGGGCGGCGTTCGGTAAATTGTATCGAACGGCCCCGCCTTTATTTTACCATCAGCGGCGGAACATTCCGCGTGCGGCGTCCTCGATCTCGTACGGCGCGATGCCGATATCCTCAAGCTGGCGGGCGCTGAGCCTGGACAGTTCGGCGACGGTGCGGCGCTGTTCGCGCCAACGGCGGTAATCATTGCTTAAGCGGTCGAAAATCATGATTGATCTCCCTCGGCACGGGTTAATGAAGAAATGTTGTCTGGCCGGTATATATGCCCACCGGCGCCAAAGGAGAAGTGACTTTTTTGCAGGGCAGTAATCGGAAAATCGAATAGCTCGTTTTTATCTTTTATTAAGGTGTGTTAGGCCAATTGCTGCATTGCAGCATTCTCACCTCTACCAGCCGTTCACGCGATCCCATTTTTCGGTGACTTCCCCGGCCTCGCCGACCACGCGGTAGCTGTTATGCGCGGCCGCCGTCATGCAGACATGGTTGGGGAATATCCGCAGCCGCCCGCCGACCGGAAATTCATCCCAGGGTGGTTCCGCGCCGCCGGGCAGGGCCAACTGGCCGTGCTCCTGGCTGACCGCGGCGACATACAGGCGGTCGGCGCGCGGTTTGCCCCCCTCGCCCAACACCGTGCCGTAACCGGTATCCGGGTCGAACTCGGTCGGGCCGATATCCTTGGACAGCGCCAATCCGCCCGCATCGGTGACGATTCTCCTGGTGTGCCGGTTATGGCCGATCACGCTGGCCAGCACGGTGACCGCAATATGGTCGAACGTGCAAGTGCCGATCAATGCCTGATCGACATCGCCGAACATGTAAACGCCGGGCCGCATCTCGGTAACACCGTCCAGATTTTCCGCGTAACGCGCCGTCGGGGTCGAGCCGGCGGAAACCACCGGGCAGGGTAATCCGGCGCCGCGCAGCAGGTCTGCCGCGGCCACGATACCCGCGCGCTCGACCTCGGCGATCGCCTTGATCGCCTCGACGGAAGCCCCGTGATAGGACTGGCCCGCATGGGTTAGCACACCGCGCAGCTCCAGCGCCGCCGACTTGTGGATGACACGCCCCAGATTGACGATATCACCGGCTTCGGAGACCGGGTCCAGCCCGCAACGCCCGTCGCCGGTGTCGATCTCGATCATCATGGGGAATTTATGTCCCAGCGAGGCCGTCCGGATGGCGGTCTCGGCCGCCGCCTTCATGCTGTCGGTCAGCAATATTATCTCGGCGCCCATTTCCTGAAGCGCCGCCGCCTCCTCGATCTTCGAGGGCACGAAACCGACGGCGTATAGAATGTCAGTGAAACCCCGTTCGGCAAAATAATGCGCCTCGCGCAGGGTCGAGACCGTGATGCCGCCGAAATGCCCGGCGGTCGCCAGCCGCGCCACATCGGCCGATTTCGCGGTCTTCATATGCGGCCGCAGCCGCACGCCCAGTTTCGTCATGCGTTCGGCCATAAGCCGGCAGTTGGATTCCAGCACCGCGCGGTCGAGCAACAGGCAGGGGGTGGGGAGAGAGTCGATGTTTTCCATGACCGGGATCATAACCGATGGCTGACTCGAGGAACAATCCCATGCACAGTATAAAATTACGGAATCCGGGGGGTATTGCAGCCGGTTTGCCGGTGGCGTCGGGAAAAAATGCGCGGGGGGCAACATTGCCCCCCGCACCGCTCAAGCGAGTTTAGTCGTCACGACGAAGACTGAAATCGCGTTTCTTGATCTTCGCCATGCGTCCGTCGGGATGCTTGAAGACCAGACCCTCGATATTCTTGCCCGCAAACCATGCGCGCAGTTCCTCGAAGGAGCGTGGGACATCCTCGAAAACCAGAGAGGCATCGTCATGATGGACGAATATGTGCGCCGCCTCGCCCTCGGTATTGCCCTGGACTTTCGGTCCGATCAACTCATAGGTCCCGGTCTTGGGGTCCGGCGTGTTTTCTATCGCCTCGTTGAACCACCGGTCTTCGGGATCGTGACCGATGCAAAGCCAGCCGAAGGTCTTGCCTGTCTCGGGGTCGTGCTGCTCTTGCACGAAACCCTCCGGCACGGGTTTTCCCTTCTTGATCTCGCGGCGTTTCCACCAGAGCACACCGTCGAACCTGGCGCAGGTACCGTCAATTTTCCGGTACGCCGAACCTTCGCCGTTAATGACCCACTGGCATAACGGATTCACATCGGAAACCACGAACCCAGGGTTGCCGCCCCAGTCGCGGTCAAACAAAGTCGGTATTTTTTTCATCACGCTGATCCTTTATCAGCGATACCGGCGAGCCAATCTCAACCGGTTCGAGTCCCGTCACCGACCGCGGGTAATATAGGAACCGCCCGTTGAAGGAGCAAGGTTTAACACCAAGGCTCGCTGAGTAACTATTGCTCGCGCTTGATGCCGGTGCATATAATCATGTAAATGGTTTAGTCTTTCACGGCCCCCCCACCATCCCTCACGGACAGACAATCATGCGCAAATATCTTCATATCAATCTGGACGACCGGACCATCGAGACGCAAGAGATGGAAGGCGAGGCGCTGGCGCGCGCCGGGCGGCACTACATCGTCAAGACTTTGCTTGAGGCGGGCGTCGCCAAGGTCGATCCGCTGTCGCCGGAGAATCCGCTGATTTTCTCGGCCGGTCCCTTCGCCGGCACCAACTTCTCCAACGCCAACCGCCTGTCGGTCGGCTGCAAGAGTCCGCTGACCGGCGGCATCAAGGAGGCCAATTCCGGCGGCACCTTCGCCTTCGCCCTGGGCCAGCTTGAACTCGCCGGGTTGACGCTGTACGGCGCCTCCGACGACTGGGTCGTCATCCGCGTGCCCAAGGAAGGCGAGATCACCTTCGAGAACGCCGAGCCCTATATGGGCAAGGGCAATATCGAAGCCGCCGCCATGCTGTTCGAGAAATATGGCGACAAGGTCAGCCTGGGCATCTGCGGCCCGGTGGGCGAGTACCGGGGCCTGATGGCCGGCATCGCCTTCACCGACCCCGAAGGTCGGCCGCAGCGCCTGGCCGCGCGTGGCGGCGTCGGCGCGGTGATGGGGGCCAAGAAGGTCAAGGCCATCGTCCTCGACAAGCACAAGATGCAGACCTTCCACGACCGCAAGAAGGTCATGGTCTCGGTCAAGGAATACAACGCCAAGCTGGCCGCCGAGCCGGCGATCGAGAATTACACCAAGCTGGGCACGGCGATGATGGCCGACGTGATGAACATTGTCGGCGGCCTGCCGGTGAGGAATTTCTCGTCCGGCCAGTTGATCGACACCGCGACCGGCGTCAACAAGATGGGCGGCGAGCATATCCGCGAGCGCAACACGGCGCGCGGCGGCCATACCGAACATGCCTGCATGCCCGGCTGCATGATCAAATGCAGTAACATCTATGCCGACGAAAACGGCAACGAAATCGTCTCGCCGCTGGAATACGAGACCATCGGCCTGATGGGTACCAATTGCGGGTTGGACGATCCCGACGATCTGGCGCGGCTGAACTTCATCGCCAACGATCTGGGCATCGACACCATCGAGGCCGGCGCCATGCTGGGCGTGCTGATGGAGGCCGGCCAGGGCGAATTCGGCGATGTCGCCTTCATGGAGGCGGCGCTGGAGGATATCCGCCAGGGCAACGAGCGCGGCCGCCTGCTGGCCCAGGGCACGGCCCGGGTCGGCGAGCGTTACCAGGTGCGGCGCGTGCCGGTGATCAAGAAGCAGGCGATCAGCGCCTATGACCCGCGCGTCGTCGAGGTCACCGCGATTTCCATGATGGTCACCGCCCAGGGTGCCGACCATACCGTCGGCAACCTGCCCGCCTATGACTGCAAGGGCAAGGACACCGAGCATTTGACGGATATTTCCATGGATATGCAGACCAACTCGGCGGCCGCGGATTCGCTGGGCATCTGCATTTTCGGGCGCGCCGTGACCAACATCAATCACGAATTCATGGTGGACGCCATCAACACCGCGCTGGGCACCGAGTTGCCGACCGAGTTTTTCTCAGCGCTGGGCCGCGAGACGCTGGAGCTGGAGGTGAAGTTCAACGAGGAAGCGGGCTTCACGGCCGAGGACGACGAACTGCCGGCCTTCTTCCGCACCGAGGAACTGGCCCCCACCGGCAAGATCGCCCGCCACACGGTAGAAGAAATCCACCGCCACCGCCGCGAATGGCTGGACGCCCGCGCGGGGTGAGGGTGTCGCTCGCGTAAAACCGGCCGCGCGGCTTCATCCTTCGTCGGGCTCAGGATGAAGTTTCTTACTTATTTTTCAACACACTTCTCATCCTTGTCTGTCGCGGATGTGGGATAGATAATAGAGACGGGCGGGAGACCGTCTTAATCCTTGGTCCCCAAAAACCATGGCTCAGCGAGGATCCCTCGCACGGCAGGTTGGTGTTCGATTGTAGCCGCGGGTGTTTACTAAGCTGCCGCCCGTAAGTAACAATCCATCGGAAGTTTCTCGAATTAGGCTAAAGGATGGAGCCAGAGCAGGTGGCGATATGAACGGGGAGAGCGGGTTTGACGCCCCGGCCGGGCTGACGGTCAAGAATCTGTCGTACAGTTATGGCCAGAAAAAGGCTCTGGATTCAGTCAGCTTTTCCGTCGAGACAGGCCGTTTCTGCGCGCTTCTCGGGCCCAATGGCGCTGGAAAAACGACGCTTTTTTCTCTTCTGACCCGGTTATTCGTCGTTCCCGAGGGGCAGATTGAGATCGCCGGGGTCGATATCCGGCAGTCCCCTGGCGCAGCGCTTTCCCGGATCGGGGTCGTATTCCAACAACCGACCCTCGACCTCGATCTCTCGGTGCGACAGAATCTCCTGTATTTTGGCGCGCTGCACGGTCTGTCCAGCGCGGTGATCGGCAGCCGTATCACACAGGGGCTAGAGGCATTGGATATGCTGGAGCGGGCCGATGAAAAAATCCGCGCACTGAATGGGGGACATCGCCGCAGGGTCGAAATCGCCAGGGCCATGCTGCACGATCCGGTCGTGCTGCTACTGGACGAACCGACGGTTGGCCTCGATGTGCCGACGCGCCGGGCCATCGTCAACCGGGTGCATGCGCTTTGCCGGGAAAAGAAATTGACGGTGCTGTGGGCGACCCACCTCGTGGACGAGGTAGAGCCCGGCGATGACATGGTCGTGCTTCACCGGGGAAAAATCCATGCCGCGGGCCCAGTGCCAAACGTTCTGCAAGATTGCGGCGCCCATACTGTTGCCGAGGCTTTCGAGATGCTTGCCTCGGACCTCACAACCGCGGAAGAGCAGGCGTCCTCGTGAGCATATCGCCGACGGTGTATGCCAGGTGCCTATGGGGAATTCTCTGGCGCGAAGGGCTGCGCTTCGTCCATCAGCGCGAACGGTTCGTCGCCGCGCTGGTCCGACCGCTGGTCTGGCTGGTGGTCTTCGCGGCGGGCTTCCGGGCGGCGCTTGGCGTCTCGATCATCCCACCCTACGAAACCTATATCACATATGAAACCTACATCGTTCCCGGGCTGGTCGGAATGGTCCAGCTGTTTAACGGCATGCAGACCTCTCTGTCCCTGGTATACGACCGTGAAGTGGGCAGCATGCGCGTTTTGCTGACCAGCCCGCTGCCGCGCTGGTTTCTGCTGGTTTCGAAGTTGATTGGCGGTTGCGCGGTCTCGGTACTCCAGGTTTATGTCTTCCTGGTGTCCGCCTGGTTGTTCGGTGTCGATTTGCCATTGGCCGGCTGTATCGCCCTGCTGCCGGTATTGCTGATCACGGGTACCATGCTGGGCGCCTTCGGGTTGGTGCTGTCGTCCACGATCAACCAGCTTGAAAACTTCGCCGGGGTCATGAACTTCGTGATATTTCCGATGTTTTTCCTGTCTTCCGCGCTCTATCCCCTATGGAAAATTCAGGAGTCGAGCGTTCTGCTTTACAGGATATGTTCCTATAACCCGTTCACCCATGCAGTGGAGCTGATCCGGTTCACCCTTTACATGGAGTGGAATGGCGCCGCGCTGGCGTGGACGGTCGGCACGCTGGCTATCTTCCTCGTCATCGCCATCGTCGCCTACGATCCGAAACGCAGCATGATCCGCAGCCGGGGCGGCGTCTGACCGAACTGATGTTTCGTGACAACCGCCCGATACGGCTTTCGGGGAATATTGCCAAGTTGCGGCCATCTGTTATGGTCCCGTGTCCGGCCAGACGCCACGCCGCGCCGGCGGCAATGGCAGGTCCATGTTACGCACGATGACAACGGAGATATTATGATTGGTGTTAGGTATTTTTGCCGGATCGCCGGCGCCTTGGCGACGCTGATATTCTTTGCCGGGTTCGCGGCGGCGCAGAACGAATATCACGACAACACGCCAGACGAAGCGCGGGGAAAACCGGTCAACCAGATGACGGCGAATTTCGCCCTCTTGCAGGCCGCCGAAAAAGGATGGGAAGACGAGATCGAAAAGCTGCTGGCGGGGGGCGCGAAAGTCGCGGCGCGCAATCGCTTCGGCAGCACGCCACTGTTGTTGGCCGCCGGCAGCGGGCACCGCAAGGCCGTCAAGATGCTCTTGGTTGCCGAGTCGGACATCAATCACCGTAATATCGGGGGCAGCACGGCATTAATTCTCGCCGCCGAGGGCGGCCATGCGCGTATTGCGAAAATGCTGATCGAAGCCGACGCCTTTGTCGACCACGCCAATAACAAGGGCGTGTCGGCGATGACCGCGGCGGCCTACAACGGCGATGACGATGTGATCGAGTTGCTACTGGCGGAGGGTGTTGACCCGAATTATATCGACCGCACTGGAAAGTCGGCTATCGTCTACGCGGCCGCCAAGGGGTTCACCGATACGGTGCGCCTGTTGCTGGCGGCCGGCGTCAACGCGGATACCCGGTATGGCAACGACCTGACAGTACTGATGTGGGCGGCAGGGCACGCCAATGACGTGCCTGTTGGCGACGGCGTGGCGGTGATTGCGATGCTGGTCGAGGCTGGCGCTACACTGGATTTACAGGACAATCGCGGCCGCACGGCATTGATGGTGGCGTCGTCGCTGGATCATGCAAAATCGGTTGAAGCATTGCTGAAGGCCGGGGCGCGGGCCGACATCGCGGACAACGAGGGCAAAACCGCACGGGATCTGGCGGGTGGCGAGGGCGTGCTGGCCGTGTTGGCCGCCAACGGGCAGTGAGAGCCGATTAAATGGGGGGGCGCCCGAAACGAGCGCCCCCATTGAACGTCCGGGCGGAACCGATCAAAGGTCGGCCAGGAATTCGGCCATGGCCTCTATATCGGCGTCGTCGAATGAACCCATCAGGGAGGATTTCGCCGGCGAATTCATCCGCAGCTTGTTCTTGAAGTCCGACAGGGTTTTAAAGAGATACTCACGTTGCTGGCCGGCGAGGCGCGGCACGCGGCTGTCGCCGTCGTAGGCGCCGCGGTGGCACTGGACGCATTGTCCCGCGCCGGTGGCGGCCTCACCCTTGGCGGTCATCCCGGGGTCGCCACTGTAACCGGTGCTTGGCCATTCCTGTTCCGAGAAGTATTTGGCGATCAGCTTCATCTGGTCCTTGCTCATTTCCTCGACCATCGGCTGCATGATCTCGGAGGCCCGCAGGCCCGCCTTAAAATCCTTGAGCTGGACATAGAGGTAATAAAAATGCTGGCCGGAAAGGATGGGAAATTCCGGATCGGCGGACACGCCGCTAACGCCGTGGCAATCGAAGCAACCGAACAGCTCGGTGGAAACCGAGGCGTATTCTTCAGGCAATATCGGCTGTTCGCCGGCATCCGGGATACGCGGAGGTTCATTCGCCCGCGCCGAAACCGCCCAACCCGCGCAGGCAATGGCAATCAGCAGGACCCGCAATAGATAAACCGTCTTCATAAGAATTTCCTTACCTCATATATATCGAAAAGGGGGCCGTTTTCGGCCCCCCGTAATCTTCTTGTATCATAACCTGTCCCGTTAAAAAACGAAAGAGCCGGCCTCGCGAGAGGCCGGCTCCGTCGTTTACGTCAGCCGCCTGGGTCAGTCAGGCAGCGCAAACGCGATGATATTGTTGCCGCGTTTGTAGTTGAGCTGCACGTTGCCGCCGGCTCCGACGACGATGTACTGCTTGCCGTCCACGGTGTAGGACGAGGGCGGGGCATTCACGCCGGCGCCGGCCTGGAAGCTCCAGAGCACGCTGCCGGTTTCGGAATCGTAGGCCTTGAACATGCCGTTGCCTTCGCCCGTGAAGGCGAGGCCACCGGCCGTGGCCAAGATGCCACCGATCATCGGATGCTGGGTCTTGACCTGCCAGCGAATATCGCCGGTGTTATAGTCGACAGCCGTCACATTGCCCCACTGCTCCTCGGACTCGATTACCTTGAAGGCGCCGCCGAGCCACAGCTTGCCGTTGGGATAGGGCGAGCTTTCGACATGGTAGGTCATCGGCTGATGCAGGTTGATGGCGTAGACGAGGCCGAGACCGGTATCGACGGTCATCGGCGACCATTCGACGCCGCCATTGGCGCCCGGCAACATGCGCGCGCCATCCTTGGTCGGCAGTACCCACATGTTCTCCTGCGGCACCATGGCCTCGGAGAAGCGGATCAGCGAGCAGTCGTCCCGGTTATGGACATAGACATGGCCGGTCTTGCCGCCATGCAGCACGCCGGGAACCATCTTGCCGGACGCATCGGCAACATCGATCAGAATCGGCGGGCTGACCGCATCCAGATCCCAGACATCATGGGCGATATACTGGAAATGGCAGGCGTATTTGCCGGTATCCAGATCGACCGCGACCAGGGAGTTAGTGTACAGGTTGTCACCCGGGCGGAGCGAGCCGTCCAGATCGGGCGAGGGGTTGCCGACAACAAAATAGAGCCGGTTGCTGTCCTCATCGTAGGCCGGATTCTGCCAAACGCCGCCGCCGAGGGTTTTATACGGATCGCCAAGCTTCTTCAGCGCAGCTTTCTCGGCCGCGATATCGCGCAGCATGTTACGTCCGGTGGCGTCCTTTTCCGCCCACACGCCCGTTGAATCCTCGGCGGTCGTATGGAAGGTCCACAGCAGCTTGCCATCGTCGGCATTGAAGGCCTTCACGAAGCCGCGGATGCCGTATTCACCGCCGTTGGTGCCGATCACAATTTTGCCGTTAACAGCGGTCGGCGCCATGGTCTCGGAATAGCCCAGCTCGGGATCTGCGATTTGCGTCTCCCAGACCAGCTTGCCGGTCTTGGCGTCAAGCGCCACCAGTTTGGCATCCAATGTGCCCATGAAAACCTTGTCGCCATAGGCGGCGACGCCGCGGTTGTTCGGGCCGCAGCAATAGGTCGTGATCGGGCCCATCTTGTGTTTGTAATGCCAGATCTGCTGGCCGGTCCGTGCGTCGAGCGCATAGACATGGTTGAACGATGTCGTGATGTACATGATGCCATCGACGACGATCGGCGTGGTTTCCTGCGATTCAACAATTTCGGTCTGGAAAATCCATGCCGGGCGCAGATTTTTTACATTGCTGGTATTGATCTGGCGCGCCGGGTAATAGCGCGTCTGGTCGTAATTACCGTTGGTATGCAGGAAATTGTTACCGTCGCTTTCGGCGCGGTCCATCATGTCCTGCGTGACGGTTTTCATATTTCCGAAGAGCGTGCCGCCCTCTACTTCCTGCGCGCTGGCCGAGAAGGCCCCTGCCGCAACAAATCCGGCGACTGCAAAGGCACCGCCTAGCGCCTTTTTCCATGCTGACATACTCATTATTCCTCCCTGGCCCCGGTTCGGGGCCTCCTGGTAACTGATGACGGAACGAGGACAAAAAATGAGCAAGCCCCCCGTTCCCCTGTAAGGGTATGTATTACTTTTGGAACCGATGGTTTTCAGTTCTAGCGGTCCATTTCTCTTATTATATGGACCCACCGCCGGTAATTTTCATCATAACCCCTAAGGGGATTATTACCCGTCAGCACACTGATAGTCAATTTCCTAAAAGGAAAACTCCCGCACAAAAGGGTGGGGCACCCCGTCGCAAGCCCTCGGGGCCACCTTGCATTTTGTCCGGCCATGGGTATTGTTTGGCGCGCAACGAAACGAAACCGGAAAAAAACAGGCGGGGCGAAATTTGTGAGACGCAGGGCAGAAACGGCTATATTCGCGCTTTTCGCGGCCATGATGGCGGGTGCGGCGTTCGCCGGCGCCGCCGGGGCGGAGCCTTCGGGCAAGATCTATATCAGCAACGAAAAAAGCAGCACGATCACGGTACTCGACGGCAAGACCAACGAGGTCATTGACGAGTTCGAGACCTGCGCACGGCCGCGCGGCATGCATTTCAATTTCGACCGCACGCAATTCTTTGTCGGCTGCGCGGACGATAATGTGATTGCGGTATACGACACGGCGACCGCCAAACTGGTCCACCGCATCCGCAAGATGGAAGAGCCGGAAACCTTCGACCTCCACCCCAGCGGCGAGTATCTGGTCGTTTCGAACGAGGAGGACTCGGCGGCGACCAAAGTGAACGTGGCCACCGGCAAGGTGGAGGGTGAGGCCGAAATCGGCGAGGAACCCGAAGGCGTGCTGTTCACCGCCGACGGCAAGACCGTCTATGTCGCCTCGGAAGCCAATAATCTGGTCCATGTCATCGATTTCGAAACCATGGAGGTTAAGGCTGATATCTTTGTCGGCACCAGACCGCGGCGCTTTGCGCTGACCCGCGATGAGAAATTCCTCTGGGTATCATGCGAACTGTCCGGTGAAGTCGACATCATCGACACCGCCACCAACAAGGTTGTCTGGGACGTCCTGTTCCTGCCCACCGGCTTCCGGCGCGAGGAAGTGACGCCGGTTGACCTGGTGATTACGAAGGACGGCAAGACCGCCTATGTGGCGCTGGGCCGGGCCAATCATGTGGGCGTGGTCGATGTGGAATCGCGCAAGATTATCGACTACATCCTGGTCGGTAAAAGGCCCTGGGGGCTGGCCCTGACCGGCGATGAAAGTAGGCTTTACGTCGC
Organism: uncultured bacterium; assembly: GCA_965603635.1. Classification (GTDB taxonomy): domain Bacteria; phylum Pseudomonadota; class Alphaproteobacteria; order UBA8366; family JADFVY01; genus JADFVY01. The sequence goes on from CBFDDT010000032.1 coordinate 21,123, forward strand.
CAACGGGCTGTCCGACGATATCTCGATCATCGATACGAAGAGTCATAAGGTTCTGAAATCGGTCCCGGTCGGGCTGATTCCCTACGGCATCCTGATCGACGACTGATGCGCCGGCTGGTCCTCATATTCATGGCGTTGACGCTGCTGCCGGCAATCGCGGTGGCGCGTGAGCCCTTCACCATCGGCTATCTGGAGATCGCCGACGACCCGCGCTATGCCGAGGTTCGGAACTACACCGGGTTGAAGCTGAAGACCGTTCGCCGGCCCTTTCCCGGGGCGGAAGTCGCGGCGCGCGAAAGCCGGGCGACCGGACGGGCGCTTGGCCTGAAGCTGGAGCTGGAGCGGGTGGAAGCCGTTGATGCGGCGGCGCTGGCCGCGGAAATCGACCGCATGCGCGACGAAACCGGCATCCGGTTTTTCCTGGTCGATGCCGATGCCGAGGCGCTGCTGGAAATAGCCGACGCGACGAAGGATGACGGTGTTCTGCTGTTCAACGTCTCCGAACCGGCCGACCGTCTGCGCGGCGAGGACTGCCGCGCCAATGTCATGCACATGATCCCCAGCCGCGCCATGTTGATGGACGGGCTGGCGCAGTATCTGGTGGCGCGCAACTGGCGCCGGGTGCTGGTCTTGCGCGGCGAGCAGCCCGAGGACACGGTGAGCGCGGCGGCCTTCGAACGCTCGGCGCGCAAATTCGGGCTGAAGATCGTCGCGGTGAAGGACTTCCTGCTCAGCAACGACCCGCGCAATCGCGGGCAAAACAACATCGCCCTGATGACCGCCGAACCCGACCATGACGTGATCTTTCTGGCCGACAATTACGGCGAGTTCGGCCGCTATGTGCCCTACCAGACTCATCTGCCGCGCCCCGTGGTTGGCGCCCAGGGGCTGGAGGCCAACGCCTGGCACTGGGCCTGGGAGCGCCACGGCGCGCCGCAGCTCAACCAGCGTTTCGATAAACGCGCTGAACGCGAAATGAAGGATGCAGACTGGGCTGCCTGGGCCGCATACAAGGTGATCGTCGAGGCCGTGGCGCGCGCCGGCGGCACGGATTTCGATGCGGTGACGGCGTACCTCAAGGGCGAGGCATTGCGGTTCGATGCCTACAAGGGCAACCCGGCCAGCTTCCGCCCCTGGAACAACCAGTTGCGCCAGCCGGTCCTGCTCCACACCCACAACGCGGTCGCCGCCCGCGCCCCGCTGGACGGCTTCCTGCATCGCCGCGACGTGCTGGACACCCTGGGCATCGACGAACCGGAAAGCAAGTGTCTGCTCTGAATCTCGGCTCGAGCCCGCGCTGCGCAGATTAAGCGTAGCGATTTCCCGGGCTCTTTTCGGGGGCCGCTCTTGTGCATGCCGGAAGGTGGGAATCTACCGAAAGATTTTTTTCTATCTTGTGGTTCCGGGCGAACCAGTTGTATATTACCAAAGTACCAAGGCCAACGTTGCGGTGTTGTTGTGTGGCGCCGGGCAATGGTCGAATCATAGTATTGCGGAATGGGAGGAAACATTATGCGCACCTGGAAAAAACCACAGATCGTCGAAATTGCCGTGGGCCTGGAAATCAACAGCTACGCCTGCGCCGACTAATCTTTATTTAACTACCGCGGCGCGCGTCTCTGGCGCGGGGGCTTTTTATGCTTAAGGTCGTTGTCCTGGGCGCCGCCGCTGGTGGTGGTTTTCCTCAGTGGAACTGTAACTGCGATATTTGCCGGGCAGGGCGGGCCGGGAACGGTTTGGCACGTCCGGCAACACAGTCGTCTCTTGCCGTCTCGGCCGATGGCGAGACCTGGTTTCTGCTGAATGCCTCGCCCGACATTCGCCAGCAAATTGGCCAAACGCCGGCACTACATCCGCGTGAGGGGCGGCGGCATTCGCCGATCGGCGGGGTGCTGTTGACCAACGCCGATGTCGACCATGTGGCCGGGTTGCTGACGCTGCGGGAAAGCCAGCCGCTGTCGCTGTATGGCACGGGCCGCGTGCTCGGCGTGCTGGCCGCCAACAGCGTCTTTAACGTGCTGAATCCGGACTTCGTCCAACGCAATATCATTGAGCTTGGCGAAAACACGCCCCTGCTGCTGACCGACGGGCGGCCGTCCGGCCTTACCGTGGAGATGTTCCCCGTGCCGGGCAAGGTGGCGCTGTGGCTGGAGGATGAGAGCGCCGGCGAAAATTTCGGCACCGTGGCCGAGGATACAGTCGGCGTGCGGGTAAGCGACGGCGAGCAGGCTTTCTTCTATATCCCGGGCTGTGCTTCCTGCCCGCCGGAATTGGCCGAGCGTATCGAAGGGGCGGACCTGTTGTTCTTCGACGGCACAACCTGGATCGACGATGAGATGAGCGCCACCGGAGTCGGCCACAAGACCGGCCAGCGCATGGGTCATATGTGCATGTCGGGCCCCGACGGCTCGATCGCCGCGATGGCGCCGCTGGGCATCGGCCGCAAGATTTTCATCCATATCAATAATACAAACCCGGTCCATCTGGTGAACAGTCCGGAAAGGGCCGAGGCGGGAAAAGACGGTTGGGAAATCGCATATGACGGCATGGAGGTAGAGTTATGAACGGGCCAATGACGCCTGACCAACTGGAGGAAGCGCTGCGCGAGATCGGCGCGACGCGATATCACAATCTGCATCCCTTCCACAAAATGCTGCATGGCGGGGACTGCAACAAGGATCAGGTCCGCGCCTGGGCGCTGAACCGTTTTTGTTACCAGACGGCGATCCCGCGCAAGGACGCCTCCCTGATGGGGCGCTGCGATAACCGTGAACTTCGCCGTGAATGGATCCACCGGGTCACCGACCATGACGGCGACGGTGACGATCCCGGCGGCATCGAACGCTGGCTGATCCTGACCGACGGGCTGGGGCTGGACCGCGATTACGTGATCTCTGAAAAAGGAGCGCTGCCGGCTACACGTTTCGCCGTCGAGGCCTATGTTCGTTTCGTGCGCGAAAAGACGCTGCTGGAAGCGGTGGCGTCGTCGCTGACCGAGCTTTTCGCGCCGGGCATACACAGGGAGCGCATTTCCGGCATGCTGGAAAACTACGATTTCATCAGCGAGGACGTGATGCCCTATTTCACGCGGCGGCTCTCCCAGGCCCCGCGCGATGCGGATTTCGCGCTGGAATACGTCAAAGCCAACGCGAAAACGCCGGAACAGCAACAGGGCGTGATGGACGCGCTGATTTTCAAAACCCAGGTGCTGTGGTCGCAACTCGACGCCCTGCATTACGCCTATGTGGAACCGGGGCTGATCCCGCCCGGCGCCTTTAACCCGAAGGATATGTCATGAGCGAACGGGTGATCATCGACGGCGACTCCGTGCCCGCGCTGCCGCGCCATATCCGGCTGAAGCATGACGAAAGCCGCGGCGCCTGGGTGCTTCTGGCGCCGGAACGCGTGCTGATGCCCGACGAGATCGCGGTGGAAATTCTGCGCCGCTGTGACGGCGAAGCGTCGGTAAACGGCATCGCCGCCACGCTTGCCCGCGAATTCACGGCGCCGGTGGAAGAAATACAGGGCGATGTCATCGATACTCTGCAAGACCTCGCCGATAAGGGATTCCTGACCGCATGACTATCGAATCGCCCCTTGCCCTGCTGGCCGAACTGACCCACCGCTGCCCGCTGCGTTGCGTCTATTGCTCGAACCCCCTGGCGATGGACCCGTCAAGCAGCGAACTGGACGAGGCCGCCTGGAAGAGCGTGCTGGACCAGGCCGCGGATATGGGCGTCCTGCAGGTGCATTTCTCGGGTGGCGAGCCGACCTCACGCAAGGATCTGGAGGCGCTGGTCGCCCATGCCGACGGGCGGGGGCTCTACGTCAATCTCATCACGTCGGGCGTCATGCTGACCGAAAAACGCGTCGCCGCGCTGGCCGAGGCCGGGCTGGCTCATGTGCAGCTTGGTTTCCAGGACAGCGACGCGGCGCGCGGCGAGGCGATCAGCGGCTATGAAGGCGGCCATGAGAAAAAGCTGGCCGCGGCGGCGATGATCACCGGGGCCGGCCTGGCCCTGACCTTCAACGCGGTGATCCATCGCCACAATGTCGCGCGCGTGCCGGAAATGCTTGACATGGCCATCGCGCTGGGCGCCCATCGCATAGAGATCGCCAATGTCCAGTATTACGGCTGGGGTCTGCATAACCGGGCATCGCTGATGCCGTCCCGCGAACAACTGGACCACATGACGGCATTCGTCGAGGAATCTCGGGAACGCCTGAAGGGCGTCATCGTCATCGACTATGTCATCCCCGATTACTATGCCAACTATCCGAAATCCTGCATGGGCGGCTGGGCGCGGCGCTTCATGAATGTGACGCCGGCCGGCAAGGTCCTGCCCTGCCACGCGGCGGAAACGATTCCCGGTCTGGAATTCGATAATGTGAAGGACCGGCCGCTGGCCGACATCTGGCAGAACGGCCAGGCTTTCGGCAAATACCGCGCGACTGAATGGATGCCCGAGGGCTGCCGCGACTGCGACCGCCAGAAGGTCGACTGGGGCGGCTGCCGCTGCCAGGCGATGGCCCTGACCGGCGACGCGGCCAACATGGATCCGGTCTGTTCGAAGTCGCCCCTGAACGCTGGTATCCGTGCAATGGCCGAAGCAGACGCGGGCGACGAGACGGCGGAGCCTGTCTATCGTACCTTCCGGCACCCGTGACGGCGTCGTCACATTAAATTGCTGCTCGCCCCTTGAAATAGCGGACAGTTTAATCAGACCAGAAAGAACCGCTCCGGTTCAGTCTGATCGGATATTACCCTAGAAATACAGCGATATATCCCTGTGCTGGGACAGGCAGCCGACGATTTTCTTGACCTGCTCCACCGGCAGTCTGGATTGCTGGCGCAGACCGATGGTGTCGCGGATGGCGGCCTCGTAGGCCTCCAGGCCAGGCAGCAGTTCGTTCTTCGCCTGGCTCCGCCATGCCATTTCGTTCGCGTGGGCTTCCAGCGCCTTGTCGATGAAGTCCAGCGACTTGTCCGGGTCCGGCACCTTCGCCTTGAGGGCGCGGCGCGCCTTGGACAGCAGCGTGCGGATTTCCTTGGCGCCCTCGATTTGGCCGACCGCCTTCTCGATTTCCTTGAATTTTTTCACGGCCTCGGGGATTTCGGCGTTTCGCACAATATCCTTCAGCGCCTCGATATCGCCGCGGATAGCCTCCAGCCGGTCCGTCGCGCCTACGACCGCGACAATCTCGCCGATCGGCGCATAGGCATTATCGACATTGCGGCGGTAAGATTTACGCGCCTTGTCCTCGGCTTGCTGAAGCGCCTGCATTGTCTTGCTCAACTCGGCCCAGCTTTCCGGGATCTGGGCTTCCAGGTCTTTCTTTCCGGCCTCAATTACCCCGATACGGGATTCAAGGTTGGGCAGGTCCGCCTTTTCCTCGTCGGACGCGCTGGACAGGCGCGATATTCGACTCTTGATTTCTTCGGCCTCGACGTCGATCCGCCTCATATCCCGTTGCAGGCCGCGAACCTGGTTCAGCATCGGCCTGTAAGCATCGGCCTTGGCGGCGACGGCGGCCTCCGCCGCGCGAACCTGTTCGACCAGTTCGAAGGTCTTTGCGGCCAGTCCGAATGCCTTGGCGGCGTTTTTCTGAAAGTCTTTCGGCAGGTAGGAAAGATCGATCTGCCCGGTCTTGTCGATGGCGGCCATAAGCTCGGTCTCGCGCGCGTCATATTGCTGAAACAGGGAAGCTTCCAGGCAATATTGCAGTTTCGGGTTCTGCGGTGGCGGCGCCGTGTCCGAGGTCAGAGAAATCCGGTTAGGCAGGTAATTCACCATCCAGGGCCACGCGCCGACGATCGTCAGTCCCACAAGCTGCAGGCAGATAAAGGCGACGACACCCTTGTAAATCTCGATCGTGCGCACGCTCTTCGGCGCCACGCCACGCAGATAGAACAGGGCGAAGCCAAAGGGTGGGGTCAGAAACGAGGTCTGGATGTTCAGGCCGATCATGACGCCCAGCCAGACAGCGGTGATATTGGCCGACGGCTCCGCCAGAAGGATCGGCGCCACGATCGGCACCACGACCACGGCGATTTCGATGAAATCCAGGAAAAAGCCCAGAACGAAGATCACCCCCATGACAATAATGAACTGGACCCAGAATCCGCCGGGCAGGCCGGTCAGAAAGTCCTTTACCAAGTCCTCGCCGCCAAACCCTCTAAAAGCCGCAGTCAACATCGCCGCGCCCAGCAGGATGATGAAGACCAGCGCGGTTGTTTTGGCGGTTTCCACCATGACGCCGCGCAGCGTGTCCTCGATCCTGAAAGCGCGCCAGCCACTCCAGACCACCGAAACAATGAAGGCGGATGCGGCGAAAATGGCCAGGACCAGAACGAAAACGTCGGTTCCGGTATTGATGTTCTTGACGTTGATCGGGTGGACATTGGCGATCGTCACCAGCGCGACGACCGAAGCAATGGAAAGCAGGGCGGGCTGGTAGGCGCCGCGATGGCCTTCGCGCAGGCGGTAGCCGGCCATGATCGTGGCGCCCACCGCGCCGATGGCGCCGGCCTGGTTCACGGTCGCGATACCCATGATGATGGAGCCCAGCACGACGAAGATCAGCGTCAGCGGCGGCACCAGGATCAGCAGCACGCGCCTAAGGAAGCGCGAATCGTATTTGCCGTCGAAATGCACCGCCGGCGCCAGATGGGGTCGCAGCAGGGAGATTACCAGGATGAAGACCATGTAAAGCCCGACCAGGACCAGACCCGGCACGAAGGCGCCCATGAACATATCGCCGGCGCTGGTCGACACGATATCGAACTCCGACGGCATGGAAACCTGGCCCGTGCCCGCCTTGTAGAGAGCCTTGCGGGTGGTGCTGGCCTGGTCGACGGCGCTGGCCAGCTGGTCGGCCAGGATGATCAGCACGATCGATGGCGGGATGATCTGTCCCAACGTGCCGGATGCCGCAATGGTGCCGGTCGCCAGCGAATTGGAATATTTGTTGCGCATCATGGCCGGCAGCGAAATCAGCCCCATCGCCACGACGGTTGCGCCGACGATGCCGGTGGTTGCC
>CBFDDT010000033.1:0-28072 GCA_965603635.1 uncultured bacterium
CGGGCCGACAGGCCTCGATCAAGGTGAACTTCACCCCGAGTGCCACCGGCGCAGCCGCCGGGACCCTGGCCATCGACGGCGACATTCCCACGGCGGTAAGCCTGAGCGGCAACGGCATTGGAGGAACGCCGGCCATCAATCTGCCAACCCTCGCGGTCGTTTATGGCGACGTCGAGGTCGGCAATACGCAGACCGCCCTTCTGGCCATCCAGAACCAGGGCACCGGCGATCTGAACGTCACCAACCTGGTTGTGACGGGCAGCACGGACTTTGCCCTTCCCTCTGGCGCCCCGACCTCGTATGTGGTCGAGCCTGGCCGGCAGGTCACGGTCCAGGTCAACTACACGCCGGGCGAGCTCGGCGCGGACACCGGGTCCCTGGCGATCACCAGTGACGATCCGGGATCTCCCGCGTCGGTTAGCCTGGATGGCAACGGTACCACTGTAATCGGTTCGCCGACGGTCTTCCTGCCAACCACGTCGGTCGCCTACGGAACTGTGCTGGTCGGCACAACCAAGAGCGTGTACGTGGCCATCCAGAACCAGGGCACCGCCGATCTCAACGTCGCCGGCCTGGCACTGACGGGGAGCACGGATTTCGCCCTTCCGACAGGCACGCCGACCGCGTATGTGATAGCGCCCGGACGACAAGCCTCAATCAGGGTGAACTATCAGCCGAGCGCGGTTGGAGCGGTCACCGGGGCCCTGGCCTTCACCACCGACGATACGGGCAATCCGAACCCGTCGGTTAGCCTGGACGGCACTGGCGAGGCCGGCGTGGCCAACATCGCCATGCCGGTGACAACCTACGATTTCGGAGACGTCGTCGTCGGCACCAGCAAATACGTCCACATCCCGATCCAAAACTCTGGTACCGGGGACCTCACCGTTACCAACGTGACGCTGACGGGAAGCGGGTTCTTCACGCTCGCGGCCGGCACACCGACCACGTATGTGATCGCGCCCGGCCGTCAGGTCACGGTCAAGGTGATCTACACGCCGACCGCCGAGGGTATTGTTGCCGGAACGCTGACCGTCGACAGTGACGATGGCGACCAGCCATCCATCGCGGTGCCCGTGTCGGGTAACGGAGTCCCGGCCGTCTAAGACCCCGCCCCCACCGGCGCCTGTCAAGCCAGGCGTCGGTGGGGACACCGCTTGTTTCATGACATCGGGCTCCAGTGAACGATTCCGCCAAGGTTTTCGTTCACTGGAGTCGGTGCGTGAGCAGGGCAAGCCAACAAACCGACTCCTCGTACCCGCGATCATGCCCGATACGCTTGCCCGACCACTCGGGTAAGGCACCCGACAGAGCCCGTGGCCCGGACCGACCCGATTAAAGGCAGGACCGGGAACCGCGAGGAAACAAGGGTTTTCTGGCCAGGCTACATCCGGTCCACGCCGGTCCACCCAACTGATACGCCCTATACGATGTCGGCGGTATACCGCCCCGGATACTGGATTGCACTGTTCAAGGCAACCGCGGCAAGGGCACGGTGCTGCGGTCGCCGATGTTGCGCCCCGCGGGAATCGGGCGAGCGGTCGCCTCAACCCCGGGTCAGTCCCGGTCGGTGGAATCGATTCTTTACCTGGATCGCGGAAGACTGCCAGGCAGCAGCTGCGTCAGCTGGTTCTCTTTACGAACGCCGGACTTACCGGACCGCCCTGCCGTAGATTCTGATGTTCTTGCCCCTGCCCTCGCGGCCATCTTCCCACAGGACCAGGAAGGCGTTGCTGCGCGGGCTGAACGCGACGGTCGGCAGTTGCCGCGGTCCGGTCGCCAGTTCGTCGGAAACCAGGAATTCCTCGGACATCATCCCCTTCGGCGTGATGAAGCGGCCGTAGATGTCGTTGTTCAGGTTCGTCGGCGGGCGGCGGAGGTCATACCAGACAACAAGGAAGCGGTCCTTGTTCGGATCGTAGGCCACCGAGGGCATTTCCTGATAATCGATCTCGGAAGCGATCATAAACGGCTCTTCGCGCAGGCTGCCGTCGTCGACGCTGATAAAGGCGCCGTATACGTCGAGCCCCGTGGGGCGGTCGTCGTATCCGAAGCGATTGTCGCGTCTTTCGGACAGGGGCATCGTGTTGTGGTAGTTCCGCCCACTCGACCAGGTGACAAAATAATAATTCTCTTTCGGCGAAAAGCTGGCCGCCTTGAGCGAAAGCGGCGTGCAGCCGGTTTTCTCGTAGGCGATCTGGAAACTCTTTCCGCTCGGCCCGCGCCCGGCGTCGACGAAACTGCCCATCACGGCTTTTTCCCATTTGTCCACTTCAACGGAATTGACATCCCGCCAAGCCACGAGGAACTGGTCCTTGCGGGCGTCGAACAGCACCGATGGGCTGTCCTGCGCGTTGCCTTCCATTGCCAAGGGGAACTCCGCACCCTGCGGCGCGCCGTCAGCACCGACAAATCGGCCGTAGATCTTGTCGTATTCAGGGTGCCGGCTGTCCTTCCAGACGACGAGGAAACGCTGGCGGGTGGGGTCGAAAGCCAGGTTTGCGGTTTTTTGCGCCACGCCGCGCTGGGCAGCCACGCGGAATTCCTCGCCATATGGCGAGCCGTCCTGGTTGAACAGGCGGCCATATATGTCGGAGTCGATATCGACGGCATCGCGCCAGTCGCTCCAGAGCACCAGAATCCGATCATTCACCGTATCGAACGCGATGGCGGGATTGCCTTGGGACCGCTTGGCCACGGTGATCGGAATATCGCCAGTCAAGGGTTTTCCGCCGCCATCGACAATGCGCCCGTATATATCGAAGCCCGTCGTCTTCCGATTTCGCCAGTCGTACCAGGCCATGAAGAACCGGTCCCCGTTCGGATCATGGGCGATTGTCGGCCGGTTCTGCATCCCGCTGCCCTCGGCAACGGAAAAATTCTCGCCGGCTGCCAGGGCTCCCGGGAACATGCCGGCGCCGGATATAACTAAACCCATGAGTACAAGTAACGAACGCATTGTTGTCATCTCCTCGACTGAATGCCTAATAAGTTTTCCCGGCATGCCCGGTACCGTGACAAGAGAGGTAGCACGTGCCGGTCATGCCCGGACCGTCCACCCATCCCGGCTCGCTGAAGCCATCGGACGTGTCGCAAGGCTGGGCGCCGCCGCCCTTGCCTCGAATGCAGTCGATGACGATTTGCCCATCGGACCACCACAGGAAGTTGAGCAGACGCGGATAAGCAAAGGATCCATGAGGGTCGTGGCATTTCACGCAGGATCCCTGGCGATTGCCGAGATGGGCGTCGTGCTTGTTGAAGGATGCCGTCGATTTAATCGTCAACTCGTCATGGCATTTGTAGCACAGGGCGTAACTCGCCGTATCGCTGGCGGCCGAATTGATATCCAGCACGTAACCCAGCGGGAACATGCCCTCTAGCGTGGTGGGAGTGGTTGAGCCGTGCGGGCCGTTGGGCCCGGGGCCGCCCGCCGCCGCCGATACATCGCTGTTGTGGCAGTCGGTGCAGTAGATGAGGCTGCTGGTCGTGTTAAGCGGGATGTCGGTACGCAGGCTGGGTACCTCCGCATTGTTGGCCGGGTTGTTGCTTTCGATGGGGTGCCAGGAGAGAAGCCCCGGCGTCGCGCTGTTGACCCTGTCCCGAATGCTGCGGTTGACCGTGGTTCCGCCAAGGTCCGGCGGTCCGCTTATCATGTCTTGCCGAATCATGCCGTGAACCTTGGGCGCGCCGCATCGGCCGGTGCCGCAGGTGTTCTGGCCTGGTCGACCGTGGCATTTGAAGCAGAGTTCGTACTGGTTGGTTACGCTGGTTGTCGCAATTCCGTTGAGGTCGATGCCCGTAACACCCTGGATCAGAGAATTGGCCGCGGGAGGCGCAGTATGGATGGCGCTGTTCAAGGGGTCGGCCGGATTGAACGAAACCATGGGCAGGGCGCCCGGCGTCACTGTATGCGGGTTGTGGCAGTCCATGCATTCGACATGCAGCGGCATGGTGGCCGCGTCTTCCACCTTGGTGGCGTCGTGAAGACCGGCATACAGCGAATCGGCCACCGGATGGATGCCGCCCGTCTTGGCGAACTCCCCCTGCATGTCGCTCGCGGGCGTACCGTCGTGGCACCCATAGCAGGTGTTCTCGCCATCCTTGGCGATGAGCCGTTCAGAATTTACGGCATTATGCGGCGTATGGCAGCTCAGGCAGGCATTCCCCGCCACGGTGGGCTGGACCCATGCCGGCCGGCGGTTGTCGAGGTCGGTGGCGGCGACGGCCGCCGTTGAGGTCGCGTGCGTCGAGCCCGCCCAGCCTGTCTTGTCATGGCAGGTGGTGCAAAGCGTGCCGTCGGCCGTTGTCAGGCGCAGGAACGGCGCGAGGTCTTTTTCGTGTGGATCGTGGCAGGTCGTGCATTGCAGTTGGTCGCCCTCGAGCGGCAGGCCGGCGGCGGCCAGGCCCGACGGGTCATGCAATTCCGCGCCGGCAGCCCCGAAAAGGGCGGCGTCGTAGGCAAAGGAAATCGGGTGATCGTTGCTGAGATCCGTCGTCAGGTCGGCGCGCCCGGTCAACATGCTGGAAGCCAGATCGTTGGTGACCCCGGTCGGCGGATTCTGCAGGGCGCCCAGGGCGACGGTCCCGTCATGGCAGGCGAGGCAGAGCCGCGATTTTCCGGTCGGCTGGCCCGGCACTGAAGTTAATGTGGTGCTGCTGTAGGGCGTGTAGGTTGCCACTGCGGTCGGCAGATGATTCCAGAGCTGGGCGTCCGGCAGGGCATTGTGCGGCGTATGACAGAACACACAGACCTGCGTAATGGTCGCGCTCTTGATCGTGCCGGGCCCGGAAACCGATAGATTATGCCGAGTATTGACCACATCCTGCACCGCCCGGGCCACCGGTGCGAGCAGCATGAAAGCCATGCCAAAAACAATAAGAAATCGGCTCATATCATGCCCCTCCGAGAAACTGGAATATCTGAACGCGCTGGTTATACGAATCGGCGATATAAATACGGTCTCCAGTAATAAACATGCCCGAGGGCAGCCAGAATTCGCCGGGCGCGGCGCCGTCCCCGCCAAAAGCCAGCAGGAGGATGCCGCCCTCGTCGAAGATCTGCACCCGGTTGAACAGGGCATCGACGACGTAGATATGACCTTCGCTGTCGACACCGATCCCCTTTGACTGGGCGAAGTCGCCGGTGCCGTCGCCTTGGCTTCCGAAGGCGGAGATAAAATTGCCATCCAGGTCGAAGGCCTGCAGCCGGAAATTCATCGTATCATTGACGTAGAGACGGCCGACGGCCAGTGTCAGGTGCGACGGGTAGTTGAATTCGCCGTCGCCGGTTCCCCGGCCACCAAATTCGAACAGGCGTTTCCCTTCGGCGTCGAGCACGACAATGTTGTGGTTCAGCGTATCGGTTACGTAGAGGCGGCCGGCCTGTGAGTCCCAGGCGAGGCCGGTGGGCCGGTCCAGCCCCTCGATGGTCCGCGTCAGTTCGCCCTCGGCGTCGAAGACGAAGATTTCGCCCAACGCCGAATCGGCGACATACAGCGACTCGCCGACGAACGCCACGCCGACCGGCGAGCGGAGCAGGCGCTTGTCCGCCCATTCGATGCGCTCATAGTCCCCGCCCGCCCTGTCGTACAGATGGACGGCGCCGACGCCCGGGTCGGCGACCGCAAGGCGCTTTCCGTTCACGGCGATGGCGTAGGGGCGGACCATGTGGCGCGGCCCGGCCCCGGCGATCCAGCCCCAGAGCCGGCCCAGGAAGGACTGCCTTATGCCGAGCTCTTCCGGCTCTCCGAAAATCCCGACAAGCCTGATCCGGGCCGGCTGCGGTGATTCCGGCCAGACCACGGATTCATACAGCGCGGCCTGTCTCTCAAGTTCGTCGCCGGCCGGCGTACAGGTGGCCAGCAAAACGAGGGCCGGCAGGGCAAGGGAAAGCATCAAAATCGGCCAGCGTCGCATCAGAATTTCCTCGTCAATTTCACAAACACGCGATCCTCGATCCGGGTGGAGCCGTTGGTGTCGCGCTGGGCATGATCATATTGCATATCGACCGCAAGGCGACGCAATTTCCAGCTCACATCGACGCCGGCCTTCACGAAACTGTCCGTCCCGCCCGGATCCGTGGTGCGGCGGAATGCCGAAAGTCTCGGTGTGACGGAAAAACCGGGCGCGGCGAACCATACCACCGAAAGGTCGCCGTCATAAGTGTCTGCGGCAGTCCCGTCCCTGACGAAGGATTCCCTGAGAGACCCATTCAGCGTCGCATTCGGTGCGATGGCGTAGGTCAGGGACTGGCGCAGCAAATATTCCGTACTGGTTCGATCGATCGTTTGGATATAGACCCGTTCGGCCCCGGCGGAGGCATTGCTGCGCCCCCGGGTCCAGGTCCACTCGATCCCGGTCCTGTCGGTGCGGCGGTCGCCAACGGCGGTCGGGTCCGGGCCCGACAGGAAGGTCTGATCCTCGCCGGTGGTGTTGTGGTAGACGGCGAAAGGGCCATATTCCAGACGGATTCCGACGCGGTAAGGAATGCCGTAATATTCCGCGGTCGGCGGCTGGTATGTATAATCCACGGTGATCGCGTCGCCAATATTGATCGGGCTGCCAACGGGAATATTGAGTTGCGTATAATCGCCGCCCGCGTCGGACACATCATAGTGAAGGCCCTCCTGACAGGGACTGCAGCCAGGCGCCGTAACGACGATCGTTGCCCAGATAATGTATCGTTGAGCCAGGACGATAAGGCCGCTGGCCGGCACAATGGGTATTTCCGAATAATCAAGAAGCCCGCCGGTGCGGTCGGTGGTGCGGTAGCCACCGCCCAGATCCGCCTTCACCCGGACGCCAGATCCGAACTGCTTGTCGTATCTGAAATCCAGGTTGGCGTCACGACTCTGCTCCCGGAACTGATCGGACGACTGAGTGTTGGTTCCGCTGATTCTCAGATGCGTTGCAAGATTTTTATAGAGCTGATGGTTAACTTCGATATGTCCATTGTGGCTCTCTGTGTCAATTATCCGATGAGATGAATTATACGTATAACCATATGCCGTATAGAGGTTCTGCGTATGCTGCAGGTGCAATAATTCGGTAACCGATACTTTCTCTTCTTCGTGAAAACCCTCGCGGTTCGAATACTCCAGCCGCGAACCCAGCCTGCTTCTCTTTCCCCAATTGAAATTATTGGTCAATCTCCCCAGGCTGGTTTCGTAACTCTGGTCCGGCACCAGCCTGTCTTCCAGCTCGTTTCCTTCCAGAAGCAATTCCATCCCGCGGCTGCGGCCCCGGTAAGTCAATGTGCGTTGAAACTCGTCGCGCTCAGTCGGGGGTTGGCCGAAGCCAGAAACGAACACGTCCTCGAACGATCTCTCGCGATAATTGAGAGTCGACCGAAATGGACGGAATTTCCATAGCAGGCCGACGCCGCGGCTTTCGGTGGTGGTGTCCGACCGGTTGCCCAGGGTACCTTCGGTTTCGCCGGTGTTGGCTGAGAAATCTGCGTTCAGGCTGACCGGCGAGGCCTGTAAACCATGAAACAGGCTGAACCTGGTGCTGTAGTTCAGGAACGTGCTGTCCGTGCTGGCCGTCCCGGCCGCCGAATCGAATCTTTCCTGGTTTAGCGCGGGTTCCAGACTAACATTGAAGGTAAAAATCCGCGGATCCAGGCTGTAACCGCCGAGCCGAACGCGGAGCCTTTCCTCATATTTGGTCTTCCAACTGGAAGTACCGGAATCGGCTTCATTCCAGTGGCCGTCAAAGCCAAGGGACAACTCGCCCGAAATGGGATAGAAATTCAGCCACTCTCCGGCCATAGCGCCCTGAACGCCGCCCATCAGCGTCACGCATATCGTAAGGACCGCTTTCCATCGACAAACCAACATGAATACACTCAAGGACTATTAATTCACCAATATCGAACAACGTGCCCACCACAACTAATGAATTTACCACCCGCTGTTAATCTGTCATTTGCTTTCAGATCTATCAGCACGCAGCGTCACGACATTTGCGGCCTGACCGTCGCGGGGTTTACTCCTCCGGCTCCCGGTGACAGCGGGCACAGCTCGTGAACTCCACCTTGAACGCGGCACGCCCGTTGTGGCATGCGCCGCAATATTCTCCCTTATTGATTCGTTCCATGCTGACCTCATTCGCGCCCTGCTCCATGGCAAAAGGTGCCGGATGACAAACGTAGCAGCGATACCGCGCGCGATGCACCCAGTGCGAAAATATCGATGGCGGGAAGGCATCCGAGCCCTCGACACCGTCCTTCCGCTCGAAAACCAGATCGCCCTGCGCGGCATAAACGCCGCCTCCGGACAGCGTTAGCCCGGCCAGCAGCAGTAATATGGCGGCTAGTCTGATTTTCATTGCCAATAACCCTTTTTTTATCGTTACATCTTTGTATGGCAACGATTGCATGAATCGAGAACGAATGCCACGGTGCCATGGCATTTACCGCAATATTCCCCCTCGAATACCTGGTCCATGACGATTCCATATTTCCCGGCGGGGTCCATCCCCAGTTCACGATAGGGGAAGATCGCCGGATGACAGCTTTCACAGGTAAGCCATTCCGTATGGGTCGAATGCGGGAAATAGGCATCCGATTCCTCGTCGGGACCCGCAAAATAAAAGTCCCATTTAAACAGCAGCGCCATGGGATCTGGCTGGCCCGGCATATTCCGCCGTGGCTTGATTATTCCCTCGCGCAACGCCGCCACCCAGTCAACCTCGTCCATATCGTCCTTGGGCAGCATTTCCGACGCCTGCTCCCAGTCCAGGATGGCCTCGATCTCGGGGCGTTCACCCTCTTCCTCGGCCTCTGCCGGTTTGCCGGCCTGTACGGCGGCGGCGGCTTTCGCTTCTGCCTCCGCCTGCTTGGCGGCGGCGGCCTCGGCGACCTTTTCCTGGGCGGTCGGCGGCGGGATATCGAAGAACAGGGAAAGTGTTTCGTCGCTACAGGATACAGCAAAGAAAAGGGGGAGAAGCAGGGCATACCGCCAGCTTCTCCCCCTTTTTGTAATGCTTGACTGGTTCAACAGAGTCCTTCCCGCGGGATCGTTATTTGATGTGGCAGGTCAGGCACAGGCTGCTGTTGTTATTGGTAACGCGCAGGAACGAGGCGTTCGTGGCCTCATGCGGGTTGTGGCAGGTGGCGCATTCGAGCACGTTGCTACCTGCGCCATAGAACGCCAATGTGGTTGGCTGTGCATTGAATGCCGTATCAAGGGTATTGTCGTAGGTGACCGAGATCGGATGGTCGTTACCGAGGCCGTCCAGGCCAACAGCAAGGGGAGCAACCATGACACCCGCGGCTGACAAACTGAGGTTGTTGACCACGGTATTGTTATAGGCGGTGGCGCCGTCATGGCAGGACAGGCAGGCAAGGGAAATATCGCCCGGGTCGCCGGCGACAGTCATATCGATCGTCGGGCTGCCATACATCGTGAAAGCGCCAGGAGTCGTATTATTCACCCTGTTCCACAAGGGGGCTGTGCTGGTCACATCGCCATTATGCGGAGTATGACAATAGACGCAAATTCCTTCAGTACCATTACTCAGATTATGCGGCGTGTTCGCAATGTCTTCCACGGCCAGCGCCGCGCCTGACGCGAACATGGTCAGCCCGAGGGCCGCACCAATGATATACTTCATATTTTTCATGACACCAACCGCCTCCAACGGTATCTAGCATGATCATTCGAGGATTACCAGAAGCGTTAACCCCTCATTGTCCGACCTCTCCATGAGGTCTACCGTTTACGTTTTCGATCATAACCTCGCTTACAATGCATGCCATTGATCCAGATCAATGGTTCTTCAGATTTATGTTTTATTTCAACGCCATGCGTTAATATGTCGCAGTTCTAATCTACCATCGCGAGTCGCTAGAAACCAAACATATTGCGGCTGTGAAATATCAAATACAAGAAATGGCGTTCTTTTGTCCGCGCCCCGAATTGACGTTCCCCCGGGGTCATCCCCGCCTGACGAAATCCTTCGTTTTTTCCGCGAGGGCCAGGATTTTATCTTATTTCAGTCACACAGAGCCCGATAGTACTACCGGTTATTGTGTCGAAGTTTCAGCCGCGGGTTCTTCCGAATCCGGCTGAGCCGGCGGTTCGCCGAGATACTGGAATATCTGGATGCGCCGATTGAACTGATCGACAATATAGAATCGGCCCTGTGCGTCCAGGAATGCGCCCGCCGGCAGATAGAACTGACCCGGGTCCTTTCCTGCCCCTCCGACAAACAACAGCAAGGCGCCTTCAACGTTGAATACCTGGAAATTATTGAAGGCTGCATCCACCACATATATATGGCCGTCCGGGTCCACGCCGATCCCCTTTGGACGCGCAAGGCTGCCCGGCAAATCCGAATGCTGGCCAAAGGCCCCCAAAGGGGTGGCGTCAGGGTCGAGAATCTGCACCCGGAAATTCATCCCGTCCACGATATAGAGCTTCCCATCCCGGCCGATCGCTATGTTGGTCGGAAAATTGAACTGGCCGGGTGCGGCACCCCGTACACCGATCGTGGAGGCCAGATTGCCGGCCATGTCGAAGACAAGGATCCCATGCTTGTGCGAATCAACCACATAGATACGGCCACGGCTTTCATCGATGGCGATACCCACCGGACGCTCCATCACGTCTTTCCCGCCCATGGCCCGCAGGAATTTGCCATCCCGATCGAAAACAACGACTCTCTGCTGCTTGCCATCCGAAACGTAGATCCGGTCCTGGCTATCCACCGCGATACCAAGCGGCAGTTTCAACTCACCCGGACCCGAATTACCCCATACGTCGAACTTCTTGTTTTCCACATCGAACACCAGAACCCTGCCCAGATCCGTATCACCGACAAAGATTCTCCCGTTGCGGTCGGCGGTGACGGAATACGGTTTTCGCATGCGCACGACGGCTTCTTCCTGTGCCCCGAGAAGCGCGGATAAGGCTGAACGAGAGGCCGTCGCACCGATGTCCGCCGGCGTACTGATGCTTCGTACAAACCTTATCCGCGGTTGTTCCGGGGGCTGCGGCCATACGAAGTCTGTCGCTTCTTCCACCGGCTTCTCCTGCTCGCCGCCGCCAGTGCAGCCTGCGACGGTCAGCAGGGCAGCGGCGAGGGCGGCGGCCACCAGGCCGGCCGCGTATCCGTTGTTCCTACGATTCATGGCTGGGTAACCTTCTCTTAAACGACATATATATGGGGACTCTCTCATAGCGTCTTGTCCGCCCGACAAACACTGTCAGAAACGAGCCGGGGGCACCCTAACCGGTGCCCCCTTGCCCGGTCAACCGGCGCGGCCTGTAGGTTCGCCTCCGCGACACCTCATCGACCGAATACCCTAGAACGACATATATTCGATCACGTTTTCGTCGGCGTCGAAGGTGAACACCGTAAAGGGTTCCTTATTGATACTCGGCATGCCCGGCGAACCGGCCGGCATGCCGGGAACGGCAAGGCCGAGGATCTTCGGGCGCTCCCTCAGCATCTTCTCGATCGCCGGCAGGGGCACGTGGCCCTCGATGACATAATCCTCGATGAACGCCGTATGACAGGTCACGAGTTCGTCCGGCACCCCGGCGCGCAGCTTGATCGGCTCCATATCATTGCGCTTAAGAACCTTAACCTTGTAACCGCGCGCCTGCATATTTTCCGCCCAGATGCTGCAACAGCCACAATTCGGGTTCTTGTATAACGTAACGCTCGGCAGGACCGCCGCCGATGCCGGGCGGCCGGCCAGGGCGGCAACACCCAGCAACATTCCCGGGCCGATCAGTTTCAGCATCCGCCGCCTGCCGGCCAACCCGTTGTCTCCGTTGTCGATGTCCTTCATCTTGATCGCTCCTTAAACCATTGGCATGCCGAGCATGCGCTATCCAGCCCGCCGGGTCGCTCAACAAACTCCCGGCGCCCCTGACAAACCTCCAGGGTCCGCCGGATACCATGGCAATTTGAGCGTGCGCCGTTCCGGTTTCATTGATGCAAATCATTTCGGAAATCGGAGGAAACCGCGCAAAGCCGTGCCTCTTCAAAACGCCCGGCGGCATCTCACAGCCCCTGTCCTGCAAGCCTCGCTCTCAACGAAAAACCCCTCCACGCCAGATGCGATCGCACCGGCATGGAGGGGCTCTTGTCGTGGTCAGTCGTGGTCGCCGACGCCTACTTCAGCCCGGCGTAATACGCCGCCAGGTTGGCGAAATCCTCGTCACTCAGCTTCTTTGCGGCGCGGGCCATCGCCTTGTGTTCCCGTTTGCCCGATTTGTAGTCCTGCATCGCCTGGACGAATGCATCCTCCGCCATCCCGACTACCGGCGGGTTCTTTTTCTTACCCTCGCCGTTGGCACCGTGACAGCCGGCGCATTTTTTCGCCAACGCCTTTCCCGCGTCTGCGTCTCCAGCCGCCTGGGCGGGCCCGGATGCTGCGAATACAAGGGCCGCCATCGCTACCATGAGTAAGCTTGCCTTCATTTTAACTCTCCTTGAACATTGAGTGCCAACAAAACAAACATTTTTCTCCGGCCCTCCCCTTCACGCCGCCAGCCGAAGGGGCTGAATATTATTTATCGCCCGCAGATTCCACAGGCCAGGCATGCGTCAATTATCCCGCGCGCGCCGTCGGAAGCTCGTCTTCCTTGAAGCTTTCGGCCTTATGCCCGGCCGCATCGAAATCTCCAAACCGGCCCACGAGAAAGGTGATAATTCGGCGTAAAAAAACCCCTCCACGTCAGATGCGGTCGCACTGGCAAGGTCGGCCGACGTCTACTTCAGCGAATGGTAATATGCCGCCAGGTTGGCGACAGCCTCGTCGTCCAGCTTCTTCGCCGTCCTGACCATCGTCTTGTTGTCCCGCGTGCCGGACTTGTAGTCCGCCATCGCCTGGATAAAGGCACCTTCCTCCATCCCGGCCAATGGTGGGTTTTTCTTCTTGCCCTCGCCGTTGGCGCCGTGACAGCCGGCGCATTTTTTCGCCAGCGTCATTCCCGCGGCCGCGTCACCGTCTGCCTGGGCCGGACCGGCCGCTACGAATGCAAGGGCGATAGCCGATACCATAAGTGCGCTTATCTTCATTCTTACTCTCCTTGGTTTTCCAGTGCTGTGAAAAGAATACTTCTTCGGTTATCCCCCCTTGTATCGATAACCGGCAGGGTCGAACGCCATTCATCGCCCGAGAATCAACCCCGCGGTTAGCGTGCGTCAGTTATCGTGTGCGCCCTGGTTTATCCATGCGCGGATCGCAAATCTTTCGCATTTCGACATTTTCTTGGCGTTATGCGGCATCCGGATCTCTTCGGCGGTACGGTGATCGATCACCGCAATCAGGTTGCTCTCGAACGCACTGCGCGGCACGACGACCGGCCCGTGCTTGGTTCCCTTCATGAGACTATCGAAAGTCCTGAGATCCAGGCCGCTTGATTCGTATCCTTCCCCGCCCGGCACATGGCATTCCAGGCATCTGAGTTCGATGATCGGAAAGACGTCTTCCTTGTAGCTGGTAGCCTCCTGCGCGACCGCGCCGAAAGCCCATAACCCGCCTGCGAAGACGGCAATATTTGTAGCCCCCCGTAAAAAAGCTCCAGAGTATCGCCTGCTTGTCATCACAAAGTCCTTTCTTTTCTTGGGCCGACCGCAAGGGTCGACCGTGTAATTAACCGAAGTTCCAAGATATAGAAACTTTCGTCCGGCGAAATTGATGCAGATCAAGGGATTGCACCTTGATCGAACCCTAAAGTCAAGCTACTAGGTTATCGCGTTTTGGCATAATCAATTTGCGCCAACGTAACCGCAACGAGGGGCCGGACCTGGCCGCTGTCGCGAGCCAAAATCGGCTGGAATGCGTAGAGGGGGAAACCGCCCTTTCGCGCGACATTAAACGGGGAAGTGCGGCTATGGCCCAAGTGCACCGAATGTTCTTTCACTACAGCGAATTCCCGCTCAGCATGCGGACGCTATTTACCGGCACCCTGCTCGTGCTCGGAATCGGTTACCTGTTTGCGATGATTCATATTTATAACTCTCATGCGGGGCGCGACGGCAAGCCGGGGATATCGGTAGAGGATGTCGCCATCGCCTATAGCGGCAACAAGGAAGCCACCAAGCTTGAAGCCGCCATGATGGGCCCGATGTCCGGGATGCTGCCGACCGACGAGCGCGGCGCCATCTCGGGATGGGTGCGGCGCGGCGTCGATGAAAAGGAATTCGAGGAGACGATCAAGCCAATCATCGAAAAGCGATGCGTCGCCTGCCACGACGGCAGCAACCCGCATATCCCGAATCTCGACGGCTTCGAGCATGTGGCCGAGACCGCCGAGATCGATACTGGCATGAATATTTCCACACTGGTGCGGGTCTCCCATATCCACATGTTCGGGATCACCTTCATCTTCTTCATCATGGGACTGATCTTCAGCCATGCGTATGTCCGCCCGGTCTGGTTCAAGTCCGTGGTTATTGCCCTGCCGTTCATCGCGGTCGTCATCGACATCTTCTCCTGGTACCTGACCAAGTTGCACCCCGGATTCGCCCTTATCGTTGTCGGCAGCGGCGGTCTGATGGGGATGAGCTTTGCCTTCCAGTGGATCGTCTCAATGTACCAGATCTGGTTCTATAAATACCTGCACAAAACACCTGAGCGCGAAGCAACATCAATATGAAGGGCAGACGGACGGGCCGCGGAGAAAATTCCAGTTGGCCCGCCGCAACCCTCTAAATAAATTTGCCGAGGACGCCATGAGACATACTGCATTAGCAATTACCGCAATCGGCTTCATCCTGGCAGGCGCTACGGGCACGGGATGGGCACAAGAGACCACGCAACCGGCCGGCGACATCGACGCCGGAAAGAAAGTAGCCGAAATCTGCGAGGCCTGCCACGGTTTGCTGGGCATGAGCAAGGCGCCGGGCATACCCCATCTCTCAGGCCAGCATGCCCCGTACCTCCTGAATGGATTGGAGATCTACACGAAAGGGGAACGAAATGCCCGGACAATGCATAATACCGCCGAGCTGTTGAGTGAAGAGGACAAGACGAACGTCGCGGCCTACTATGCGAGTTTGAAGCCGTTCAGCGAGATTCCGCATGACACGGGTGCGCCGTTACCCGTAGACAAAGATCCGTTCGCGGCCATCAGGGAAGCCACGGAGGAATGCGCTGGCTGCCACGGTGAGGACGGCAATTCCGACATCCCCGGCATGCCCAGCCTGGCCGGACAGCATGTAACCTATATGATTGATGCGCTGAAATCCTACCAGGAAGGGTTACGGAAGAACGAAGAAATGCAGATGTTTGTCGAGTCGCTCAAAAGCTCCGACATCGAGGATATTGCGTATTACTACGCGGTGATCGTGCCGAAACGGGCGGAGCCCTCAGCCGAGGGAGACGCCTTCGCCGGTCAGGCGGTTACCGCGCCCTGCGCCGGCTGTCACGCCGACGACGGGAACAATATGGATCCAAAGACGCCGCGGCTTGCGGGCCTCGACGCCGAGTATCTGGTGGCCGCCGTCGAAGCATACAGAAGCGGCGACCGGGCCCATGACGTGATGCGCGAGGCTGTATCCACACTTCGCGAGAAGGACATCAAGGACCTGGCGGCCTACTATGCAAGCAAGGAACCCAAGGCCCTGCCGATACGCAAGCCTCTGACCATCGGGGAGTGGGCCGCGAGGTGCGACCGGTGCCATGGTCCCGCCGGCCGCAGCAAGGATTCCCGGTTCCCGATTCTTGCCGGGCAGGACGAAACCTATCTCAAAAAAGTCCTGAAACTATATCACGGAGGCGAACGCTCAAGTTCGGCAATGCAGGTCATGTCGTTCCTGATGGCGGAATCGGACATCGAGAAACTAGCGGCCTATTACGCGCGACAGCCAGCCGAATAAACCGGCCGCCATCGCGCGGCGTTGATTTCCGGATATCGAGGGGACCTCCTGGCGAGGTCCCCTTTATTTGTCTTTAGTTTTTGCATTCGAGCATATGCACATCACGGTTCTGGCAGGGCAGG
Organism: uncultured bacterium; assembly: GCA_965603635.1. Lineage (GTDB taxonomy): Bacteria > Pseudomonadota > Alphaproteobacteria > UBA8366 > JADFVY01 > JADFVY01. The sequence continues at coordinate 15,963 of CBFDDT010000033.1, forward strand.
CGACTCGTTCCGCAACCACGGCAACGCCATCCAATATTCATCGTCGTTGCATCGTCGACAAGATAAACGACAATTCACATGAGCGGTTTATGTACTGTTAAATATCAATCTTTCTGGCTGAAAATACCGGCTGGAATAAGCAGGTACTTTAATGGATTGATCTAGATCAAAACACATTGGATAAATTATCTATATTTCTTTTTTAGAGAAATTACTGGTGTGCAGCTGATATGCCAAAACACATCCTGCGACTAATCGTTTTGATTGCCGGATTCATCGTCCTGGCGTTGACGGCTAAATCCTATTTCACACCCGACTCGTTCTATGTCTATGGCCACTACCGGGCCGACTCGGTGGGCGAGATCGCCGCCGACACGCCAAAATTCCAGGGAACCGATTACTGCCAGGACTGCCACGAGGAGCGGCATGTGGAATGGACGGCGGGCGTCCACAAGGTGGTCACGTGCGAGGTCTGCCACGGCGCTGTCGGCGAACACCCGGTCGATGGGGAATTGCCCGTGGTTCCGACGGACACGGTCAAGCTATGCACACTCTGTCACGAGGCCATGCCGACAAGGCCGGCCACCCAACCCCAGATCATTGTGAGCGAACACGCGGGAACGGAGCAGTGCGCCACCTGCCATAACCCGCACTCTCCCAGGATCGGCGGCGGCGCCGGCGATCAGGCGACCGCCGATTCCGGCCCGGCATCGCAATGCGCGGGATGTCACGGAGACGAGGGCCTCGGGATCGACGACTTCCCGCCACTGGCAGGAAAGAACGCCGCCTACCTTGCGACGCAATTGCAGGATTACCGGTCCGGCGCCCGCGAGGATCCGATGATGAACGCGATCGCGGGCGATTTGAACGATGCGGACATCGCCGAACTTGCGAATCATTACGCTTCGCTGAAGGCCGGAACAGGCAATTGAATTATTCGAATACAGAGCGGGGACCGCACGGGCCGTCGCACAGGACACCGCGCCATCATGAGTCCTTTTCAAGAAAATTCATGGTGGTTCTCGGGGGTAGACAATGACGAAGAAAGAAGAAAAAACCGAAACCGGGCGACGCAACTTCCTGCGCAATGCCGGGAAGGCCGCGGTCGCCGCCGCCGCCGTGGTGAGCGCGAGAAGCATCGGCGCCCAGGAAACACCGGCCAAGACGAATGCCACGGGCCCGATCGAGGGTTACGATTGGACCAAACCCAACTGGGGCTACGGCATCGACGCCTACCGCTGCATCGGCTGCCTGCGATGCGTCGAGGCCTGCAAGGCCGAGAACGGCGTGGCCGGGGACGCGCATCACTTCCGGACCTGGGTGGAGCGCTACGTATACGTCGAAGGTGAAGAAAGGGCCCGCGTCGACAGTCACAGCGACCCGGACAACATCGCCGCCTCGGGGTCGGAAGCGGAATATCGCTTCGACAATCGTTACAAGGACGCGAAAGTCGAAAAAGCGTTCTTCGTACCCAAGATGTGCAATCACTGCAGCCGTCCGACCTGTGTCCAGGTCTGCCCGACCGGCGCCACCTACAAGACCAAGGACGGCGCGGTGCTGATCGACCACGAGCACTGCATCGGCTGCCAGTATTGCGTCCAGGCCTGCCCTTACGGCGCCCGTTTCTTCAACGTAGAGGATCAGGTCACGGAAAAATGCACATGGTGCTACCATCGTATCACCAAGGGCCTCCAGCCGGCTTGTGTCGAGGTGTGCCCGACCGGCACACGAATTTTCGGTGACATGAACGACAAGGAGAGCCCGATCAGCGTGTTCCTCCGCGATAACCGGGTAATGGTCCTCAAACCCGAGCAAGGCAACGCGCCGACCTGCTTCTACATCGGCATCGACAAGGAGGTGTCGTGATGGAACACCTGTTTCACGTTGCCCCTTATACGGGATACGTCTATCCTAACGAGTCGGTTTTCCCCTGGACGGTGCTGGTCGTCGTCTATCCGTACCTGACCGGTCTGGTTGCCGGGGCCTTCACCGTATCGAGCTTCTATCACGTGTTCGGAATGGAACGGTTCAGGCCGGTATCCCGGCTTGCACTGCTGACGGCGCTAGCGTTCATGATCTTCGTGCCTTTCCCGCTTCTGATGCACTTGGGGCATCCGGAGCGGGCCTTCAACGCGATGATAACGCCGCACTGGACATCGGCCTTCGTTGCCTTCGGCTATTTCGCTCTGTTTTACGTCTGCCTGCTGATATTGGAGATCTGGTTCGTTTTCCGCGCAGACATCGTGGCGCATGCCGCCGCCGCGACGGGTCCGGTCAAGCAATTCTACCGGGCACTTTCGCTTTGGTCGGACGACGTTTCGGAGAAGGCGCGCGTGATCGACCGTAAGCTCATGTTCACACTGGCCGTCATAGGAATCCCCGCCGCCCATGGCCTGCACGGCTATGTCGGTTTCGTCTTCGCATCGGTGAAATCGAGGGAATGGTGGGGTTCCGACCTGATGCCGGCGATTTTCCTGTTCTCGGCGATCATCTCGGGCGTTTCGCTGCTGATCGTCCTCTATGTGGTGGTCTCGAAGGTCCGTAAAACCCCGATCGACGAGGACTGCGTGCGGGGCCTGGCCTTGGCGCTGTGGGGGTTCATGATGTTCACACTTCTTCTGGAAGGCGTCGAATTCCTGACCCTCGTCTATAAGGCGAAGGAAGGCATCGATATCATTCTGGAATATGTTGCGGACGATCTGTTTTACCGTTTCTTCGTGTTCCAGTTCGGTATCGGCGCCATGCTGCCGATCATCATGATTACCATCATGGTGTTCCGCGACATCCGCGGGAAGACCTTCATCACCGTGGCGTTCATTTCCAGCCTTCTTGTCCTGATGTCGGTGTTCCTGATGCGCTGGAACGTCGTCATCAGCGGCCAGGAAATTGCCAAAACCATGAGGGGACTGCTGGATTATCACGTACCGCTGCTGGGACGCGAAGGCCTGCTGGTGGCGTTGACAGCCCTGATCGGTCCGTTTGTCCTGCTCTGGATATTCACCCGGGTGCTGCCGCCATGGCTCGACAAGCCCGCCACGACCGGAGATCGCTGAACGGGGATACTCCCATTTATACCGAGGGTCGCTGATAATGACCCGTTTGATGGTGGCCCGGCGGCCTGCATCATTACTGCCAGAATAAGTAGGGGGCCTCGCGGAGAGGCCCCCTTGCTATCTTGTCTTGACGTCGCATGGCGGCGTCATGCTCACGAGCCCCTCGTCAGGGGACCGGCTTACCGCGAGGGCTGGCTGGCATACAGCGAGGCGACGCTCTCAATGATCGTTTCGCTGTAGGGCAGGCTCATGTTGTGCATCATGGAACTACCGCGCCGGCCGTCGCGATAGGCGCGCAGCGACATGATGAGATAGACCCTGTCCTGGCCACTGATCTTCGGGATTACCATCGCGGGATTATTGACTTCGGGTCCATGGCAACGGTCGCATTTTTCGGCCAGTTCCTGCACCGTTAGCGGCCCGCCCCCGGCCGCCTTGGAGCCCTGCGCGGCATAGAACGCGGCGATATTCTCTATCTCCTTGTCGGTGTTGTCGTCGCGCATGACATTGTGATGGCGAGCCTGGTCGCGATACCCCTTTATTGCGGCGACAAGGTATTGGGGATCCTGCCCGGCGAGAGTTGGCGTCGCCGTATCCATGCTCACGCCGTCCGCGCCGTGGCAACCGCCACAGCGGGCCGTCAGCGGCTCACCGGCGGCCGGATCGCCGAATGCCGACGCTTTGCGAGTCGCCGGTGTCTGGGAGGCGTAAAACAACGCAAGGCTTTCCAAATCGACGGCGTCGAGCGCCTGCAGCATCTCCATCGTCGGCTTATCGCGCCGTCCGTCCCGATAGGCCCGCACCGCCGAGACGAAGTAAAGCGGCTGCTGGCCCGCCAGACTCGGAATGCCCGGAGTCGTGCTGTTGCCATCATCGCCATGGCAATCGACGCAACCCGCTGCGGCGGCCTTACCCCTATCGTACGGAGACTGGATCTCCCCCGTGCTACTGGCGGCCTCAGCCGGCGGCAGGCTGGCATAGTAGCCCGCGACGTTGCGCAAATCCGCCGCGTCCAGTTCATGAGTCAAATTCTTGAGTGCGGCATGCGTCCGCACACCTTCTTCATAGGCGTGCAACGAGTCGAGCAGGTATTTTTCCACCTGCGCCCCCAGATTTGGAATTCCGGCGGCCTTTCCCACGCCATCCAGCCCATGACAGCCGACGCATTGCGTTTCCGCGATGGCCTTGCCGGCGGCAATATCAGCCGGTGCCGCGGCCTCTTCTTCACAACCGCCCAATGCCAGCGTCAGCGCCACACTCAAAGCAAGATATTTCATTACAAGTCTCCAATCGAAAACTAATCGTATGAGAAAGCTCGAACGACCCTGAGGTAAATGGCGTCACCTCTACACGCCTGTATGACCCGAGAACCCGTTGAGGACCAAAACCAGAAGCGTCAGACCGATGAAGATCAGGGTTGCCCCCAGGATCTTAGAGAAAACCGTCATCGGGGCTGACGGAGCCTCAACCAGATATTTCTCCAATTCACCATTCTCGACCAGACGCCGGTATTCCACGGTGTGTTCATGCTTGAATTCCTCCAGCGGCATGGCGCCTGTGAACATCACGATATCCTGCGGGAACTTGTCCGGTCTGAAATGCACATTGAAGAAATGCACCGAGAACAGGAACACCGCGGCCAGGAAGGCTTCCTCGCCATGCACGATGGTCGCGACATTAAATACCCAGCCGGGAAGAACCGAGGCGGTCGCAGACGGGAACCACATCATTAGACCGCTCACGCCAATGATTCCCATGCCCCAGAATGGCGCCCAGTAGTCAAATTTCTCCCAATAGGCCCAGCGGTCGAAGATGGGCCGCGGCCCTTTGCCGAAGAACCATTTGAACATGGCGATCACGTCCCACAGGTCCTGCAGATTCGGCACCAGAGAGTTCGGCCCGAAGATTTTGAATTCCTTCCAGTTCCGGGCCAGACTGAATGCAAAATAGATCAGGTGCCCACCGAACAGACCAATGAACGTAAGGGCTCCAATCCGATGCACAAGCGCCGCGTTTTCGGGCCCGCCGAGCAGCCACATGGTGAACTGCGCCCAGTCACGCTCCGCAAAGAGCACCGCGGTTCCGGTCAGGACAAGTATCATAACGACGAGCGCCAGCAGAAGGTGGGCGACACGCCAAGCCAAGCTCCAGCGCCGCACGAATTTGCCTTCCAGATGCGGTAGCATATCTGTCTGGACATGCGGCGCGCTCTTGCCTTGCTTGCGGTCCATGTACTCGCGATAGAACCACAGCGCCGCATGCGTCCAGAAGAAGGCGAACACGCCCAGAACCAGCGCAATCATAAACTTCGAAGCTATCCACATATAGGGGTAGCGGTCGAAATCGCCGGTATTACCGTGCGGCTGGAACGAGGCGAACCCCGCGGTCGCATCTGCGTGGCATTGGCGACAGGTCGTCAGGCGGTTATTCGGGTGCACCGTGGACGCCTCGTCGTCGACCCTCTGGATCTTGTGAGATCCGTGGCAGTCGAAGCACTTCGCCGTGTAGGCATATCCCAGGGTGTTAACCTGGCCGTGGTACGTTCCCGTGTAGGTCTCATACTCCCGGTCGTGGCAGTTGCCGCAATTTTCCGCGATCACCAGCCTGTTTTTATCGGCGGCCGGCGAGTCGATGCTGTGCGTTGTATGGCAGTCTATGCAAACGGCCGCATGCGCGTTGGCATTGAGTGCAACTTCCTGCCCATGCACCGACGTAAAATAGTCGGACGCCTGCTCGGTGTGGCACTTTCCGCAAATATCCGGAATTTCCAGTCGAGACAGCGCGCCGACCTCGCCCTCAATGTGAGTAATGTAATGGGCATTATGGCAATCGTAACAGGTTGCATTCGTGTTCGACTGGTCTTCATTGTTCGGCTGTGCGTGGACCGATCCCATGTAGCTATCGATCTGCTGCACCACCTCGCCCAGCCTCGCGAACTCCTCGGTCTTGCCTTCTTTTTGGGCGGTGTCCCACAGGCTTCGGTGACATTGTACGCAGCTGACTTTGCGGTCCACGAATTCCGCGTGGGGAATTTCATTGATGTCCTTATGACATTCCACGCAGAAGCGTTTCCCATGCACACTCTGTCCGAATCGGTCCGGCGACACATGAATCTGGCGCGGTTCCCCGTTGGGATATTCCGTATCGAACCCCTCGATCCCATGACAATCCAGACAGATTTCATTGTCCGGCGCTTCCGCTTCGTCGGCAACGGTGTCACCCGTCGCCGCGGTCTGAGCGTTTACTGCCGGAATCATCTCCCCCGGCATGCCTGTCAACAGGAGAAAAACTGCAAAGAAAGCGTATACGAAAATTTTCAAGGGGCGCATTGGATACACCAAATTGCGTTAAACGGCGACATGATTGCCGACCGTTGGAAAGTTACGATAAAATTAGTGTGGATTAGCTCACGCGCCGACTTTAAAATCGTTGATCCACGTCAACTCGAGCATGGAAACCATGCTGTTCAGGCACCGAAGAGAGCAATATTCGCGCTTGCGTTGAAACCATCGCCGACGCCACCCAATAACGTCACAATTCTTTCAAACCCGCAAACCTGACGCGAGTAACCCAAATAAATTTGATGGCCGCATAGCGGAGTTCGCCGACAGTCAGCCCAGGCTATCGGCCAGTCTTTCGGCGTTGCGGATACAGTCGCCAACCGCGATGCCATCGCGCCAGCTGGCGTGGAGATGCAGTCCGGGCAGCGCCGCGAGTTCTGCATCAATGCCGGCGATGCGGTCGAGATGCCCGATCGTGTATTGCGGGATCGCCGCCCGGTACCGCGACAGCCGGACCAGCGAGGGCGCGCCGTCGATCGTCAGCGCCGCCGCCAGGTCGGCCCCGATCTGCCCGGCCAAAGCCTTGTCGTCCAGGGTCACCGCCTCCGGATCCAGGGTGCCCCCGATGAAGGCGGTAATCAGCACCCGCCCGTCCGGCGCGCGGCCCGGGAACAGGGTGCTGGAGAACAGCCCGCCCAGTGTTCGGACCCCTTCGACGCGCGGTATCAGAAAACCGAACCCGTCAAGCGGATGTCCCACCTGCCCGCGCGCATAGCCCAGCCCGGCCGAAATAATCGGCGCGTAGGGAATGGCGCGCAGCAGACCCGCGGCCTGAGGCGTCAGCGGCTCGATCAGGTCCGCCGCGGCGCCGGCCGGCACCGCCAGCAGGACGTGCCGGGCGGCAATTTCCGTTGCCCCGTCGGGTCCGCTATATCGGACCCGCCATCCATCGCCATCGCGGGTCAGCGCGTCGACCCGGCACCCCGTCTCCACGGCGCCGGTCGGCAGCGACTCGGCAATCGTTGTCGGCAGCACAGCCATTCCCCGGTCGAAAGACACCAGCCGGCCGGCCGGCATTCCCGCACCCTTGCCCAGCTTGCGCAGTGCGATCGCACCGCGGATCAACGAGCCATGGTCGCGCTCCAGCGCATAAATCTTCGCCACCGCGGCGCGCACCGACAGCGCCGCCGGGTCGCCCGCATAGACGCCCGATATGAAAGGGGCGATCGCGTAATCCAGAAATTCACGACCGAGACGCCGGGTGACAAATTGCGCGATGGTTTCCTCGTCGCGGGCCGGGCCGATGAACGGTTCCGCCAGCAGGCGCAGCTTGGCGGGCCACGAAAACAGCTTGGTAGTGACCCCCCCTATCGGTGAGCCGGGCAGACTCATCAGGCGCCGTCCCCGCATGACGAACCGCTTGCGCGCCGCCGGCGCGGCCTCCAGCAACCGTTCCGCCAGGCCGGTCTGTGCGACAATCCGTCCCAAAGCGTCATCGGGCGTCCCGGGCTTCTGCATGGTCGAGTTGGGGCCGCGCTCAATCAGGTAGCCATCGACGGATTCGGTGTCGATGACGCCGCCGACACGGTCTCCTGCCTCCAGCACGCGCACCGAGAATCCCTTGCGGTGCAGGAACCAGGCCGCAGACAGCCCGGAGATGCCGGCCCCGACGATAACGATGTTGTCCTGTGACAAGCGAACCCCCCTTCGGCGGCGGATCTATGGCGACCCCGACAGGACTCGAACCTGTAACCTGCAGATTAGAAGTCTGCTGCTCTATCCAGTTGAGCTACGGGGCCGGAGAAAAGGCAGAGGGCGCGTCAGTGAGTCCAGGGCTGTCTTCGCGTGCTCGAAAAATTCTCGGCATAGACCTTGGGCCGGAACTTGCGCTCCTTGGGAGCAGTAACGCTGTAGTCATGCCCATTGCGTTGCGCATAGGCAACCGCTTCCTCGACCGTGGCAAAGCGCAGCCGCACCTGGCGGCCGGTATCGGCCGAGCCGTTCCACCCGATCAACGGGTCGGGCGTCACGGCGTCCACCGGCTCGAACTCAAGAACCCAGCCATCGGTTTTCCCCCTGCCCGACTGCATGGCGGTCTTGGCGGGCCTGTAGATACGTGCGCGCATGGCGATGCTTCCCTTGCGGATTCCAAAACGGACTGGTCGGGGCGACTGGATTCGAACCAGCGACATCCTGCTCCCAAAGCAGGCACTCTACCAGGCTGAGCTACACCCCGAACGGCTGGAAAATAGGGACTGCCTGAGAAAATTGCAACGTCTGTCGCATGAAACCCATCATGGTTAATTCGACATTAACGAAGTAACGATAAAATCGGCTACGCAATCGACGCCAATTGTCAGAAAGAGATAGTCAAATGATCCGCTTGTTGCCTGCCCTGTTCGCCCTGCCCCTTCTGGCCAGCATCGCCGTTGCGCCCGCGGCCGCCGAAGAATCGATGGCCTGCGGCAAGCGCGACGAAATGCTGGGCCATCTGTCCGGCAAATACCAGGAAGAACCGGTTGCCATGGGGCTGTCCACCAATGGATCCGTGGTTGAGGTTCTGGCCTCGAACGCTGGCAACAGCTTCACCATCATCTATACGACCGCGGACGGCCTGACCTGCATGATGGCGGCCGGTAGCAACTGGGAAACCGTCAAACAGCAGCTCGCCGGCATCAAGGCTTAACCTACTCCGCACTCTTCGTCGGCAGTTCCACGCGGTCGCCGGGCCCGATGCCCAGCCGCGCCACCGTGCCGCCGTTCAGTTCCAGTACATAACGCACCGAACCGCGTGAAGATACCGCCTCGAGCGAATGGGGCACCGTGCGTTCGGCAATGCTTTCAATCTCGCCGCCGGATTTGATGAACAGCATGTCGAGCGGGATGAATGTATTTTTCATCCACATCGAGGCGCGCCCCGGACGCGAGGCAAAATCGAACAGCATGCCAGCGTCCGCCGCCATCTCGCGCCGGTACATCAGGCCCTGGCCACGCTGTTCGGGAGTCAGCGCCAGTTCGATTTTAAACTCGTGACGGCCGGCGTCGGTAACGATCGCCAGGCTGCCGGTTTCGAATTTACTGAGCATACCTTGAGCGGCAACGACTAGGGGTGCCAGAACACAAAGCAGCGCGGCGAGTGGGAACAATTTCTTCATTCCCGGATAATACACCGGCGCGGCGGCGCTTGCCAATCGGCCTTCGACCCGCCATATTCGCCGCGAACCTTTAGCAGGGGGAGCCGGGCAACCGGCTGAGAGGTCCCACGAAGCGGGGCGACCCCTAGAACCTGATCCGGCTGATACCGGCGTAGGGATGCGCGCCATGACATTTTTCAGCACCACAGAACCCATTTCCGTCCAGATCCGGGCCGCGCGCCTGGTCTATGCGGGCGCCGCGCTGTTCGACGCGCTGGATTTCACCCTGGCCGCCGGCCGCACCACCTGCCTGCTGGGGCCAAGCGGGGTCGGCAAGACGAGCCTGATCCGCCTTGTCGCGGGACTGGCGGACCGGCAGGAGGGCGAAGTCACCTGTTCCGATGGCAAGCCGTTGGCCGGGCGTTATGCCTGGATGGCACAACAGGATTTGCTGCTGCCCTGGTTGACGGTGCGCGACAACATCATGCTGGGGGGGCGCCTGCGCGGCGAAGCGGGCGAGCCGGCGCGAGCCGGCGAATTGCTGACGCTGGTCGGGATGCAGGATCATGGCGAGACGCGGCCGGCATCCCTGTCAGGCGGCATGCGCCAGCGCGTGGCGCTGGCCCGCACCCTGATGGAGGACCGGCCGGTCATCCTGATGGACGAACCCTTTTCGGCGCTGGACGCCATCACCCGCCACCAACTGCAGGAGTCGGCGGCGAAACTGTTACAGGGCCGCACGGTGCTGCTGGTGACCCACGATCCGCTGGAGGCGCTGCGGCTGGGCCACCGCATCCATGTAATGGCCGGCCGGCCGGCGCGGCTGGACGAGGCGCTGATCCCCGAAGGCGACACGCCGCGCGACCCGCGCGACCCTGACCTGATGGCGCTGCAGGCGGAATTGCTGACCCGGCTGGCCACGGCGCACAAGGCGAGCGCATGAGATACGCCGCCCTCTTGCGCGGACTGGTGCTGGCCGCCGGATTGATCGCCGTCTGGCAAACCATCGTCTGGCTGACCGGCGCACCGCATTACATCCTGCCGGGCCCGCTGCCGGTTTTCCAGGCGCTGGCCGCCAATGTATCCCTGCTCGCCCAACATACCCTGACCACCGCCGCCGAGATCCTACTCGGCCTCGCGCTGGGCACGATCCTGGGCACGGCCAGCGCCATGGCGATGGATTACGCCGCCACCGTCCGCCGCTGGCTGATGCCGGTGCTGGTGGTCAGTCAGGCAGTGCCGGTCTTCGCGTTGGCGCCGGTCCTGGTATTGTGGCTGGGCTATGGCATGGCGTCCAAGGTGGCGATGGCGACGCTGATCATCTTCTTCCCCGTTACCGCGGCCTTCCTGGACGGGCTGAGGCGCACCGAGCCCGGCTGGATGGATCTGGCGCAGAGCATGGGGGCGAGCCGATGGACCGCGCTGCGCCAAATTCGCATGCCGGCCGCCCTGCCCGCCTTCGCCTCGGGCCTGCGGGTCGCGACCGCCGTGGCGCCGATCGGTGCCGTGGTCGGCGAGTGGGTCGGGTCGGCCGGCGGTTTGGGATATTTGATGCTGCAATCCAACGCCCGCATGCAGACCGACCTGATGTTCGCCGCCCTTTTCGTCCTCGCGACCCTGGCAATTGCGCTCTATTTCGCCATCGACCAACTGTTGGTCCGCGCCCTTCCCTGGGTGGCGGATACCGCAACACGATCCTGATTATCCTCTTAAACGGAGCAACAAAGTGACCAAAACATATTTCACCCGCCTCGCCATCGCCCTCGTGCTGGGCCTGGCCGTGATATCGAATGCCGGGCCCGCCATGGCGCGCCAGAAGCTGACCGTCCTGCTGGACTGGTTCGTCAACCCCGACCACGGGCCGCTGATCATCGCCCAGGAAAGAGGCATGTTTCGCGAGGCTGGCCTGGACGTCTTTCTGATCGAGCCCGCCGACCCCAATCTGCCGCCCAAGCTGGTGGCCGCCGGCAAGGCGGAGATCGCGGTCAGTTATCAGCCACAGCTTCACATGCAGGCGGCCGAGGGGCTGCCGCTGGTGCGCATCGCGACCCTGGTGGCGACCCCGCTGAATTCACTCGTGGTGCTGGGCGACGGGCCGATCAAAACCATCGCCGACCTGAAGGGCAAGAAGATCGGCTACTCGATCGGCGGGTTCGAGGATGCGCTACTGGGCCGCATGCTGGAGAAACACGGGCTGAGCCTGACGGATGTCGAGATGGTCAATGTGAACTTCTCGCTGTCGCCCTCGATCCTGTCGGGCCAGGTGGACGGCGTGATCGGCGCCTTCCGTAATTTCGAACTCAACCAGATGGATATCGAGGGCCATCCCGGCCGCGCCTTCTATCCCGAGGAAGAAGGCGTGCCGGCCTATGACGAGCTGATCGTCGTGACCAACGCCAAGCTGATCGGCGAGCCCGCCCTGCGCAAGTTCGTAGACGTGCTGGAGGCCGCCACCCAGTTCATCGTCAATCATCCGGACGAGGCCTGGGAGATCTTCCGCGCCAGCAACCCGGCCAAACTGGACGACGAGCTGAACCGCCGCGCCTGGCGCGACACGATGCCCCGCTTCGCGCTGCGCCCCGGTGCCCTGGACGTCACCCGCTACGAGCGTTTCGGCGCGTTTCTGGCCGAGCGAGGCCTGG
>CBFDDT010000034.1:0-27114 GCA_965603635.1 uncultured bacterium
GCGATCTTCACCCGAATTTCCCCCGGCCCCGGCGGGGCGAGATCGAGATCCTCGATCACCAGAGGCTTTCCAAACTCACGGCAGACGGCTGCTTTCATGGCGGTATCTCCCAGCCTGTGTTTTCCGGGAAACTCTATGGCCATAGCGTCGTGATGCCGAATGAAAAAGCGGCGGAAAATAGAGTGGCCGCGACAAGGCGGCGACAATCCTATTCCGGCCGGTGTTCGGAGGCGTGGCGCAGAAGCGGTTCGTATTCGCCCCAATGGCTGGCAGGGCCGAATTGGGAAAACATCACGAGCCCCTGGCTGTCCAGGACATAGGTGGCCGGGAAAAGCGGCGCCACGATGCGGTCCTCGATTGCGCCACCCCCAGCCGTAACGAAGGCGCTGTCAGAAGGCCCCCGGGCGCTGGAATCGTAAAACGGCATGGAAAACCCTTGCCGCCGCGCCCAGCGCCGTGACCGTTCGATATCCTCGCGCGACTGGACGAATACGAAGGCGATACTCTGCTCTTTTAATACGTTGTGCAGTTTCTGCAGTTCCGGAAACTCGACCTGGCAAGGGGCGCACCAACTGCCCCAGAAATGCAGAAAGACGATGTTGCCGCGCAGGTCGGATAGCTTAACGGGCTCGCCGTCGGGACTCGTCAGGACCAGGTCGGGAAAACGCGTCCCGCGCGCCGTTCCAACCGGCCGGCCCGCCGCGGCCTCCGCCCCGGCATAGGGTTCCCATGAACCCGCCCAGGCACCCCGATCGAATACCACCTGCTCGTCGGCTGCAAATATGGTGCAGCGCTGGTCGGTAAAACCGGAACAGGCGCGGATCGCCTCCGACTCGGCGACTTCCGGGTCCGGAATGTCGGAAACCCAGGCCCAGGCCCCACCAGGTGCGATCGCGAAGGCCCGGTGAAGTCCGCCTTGTTGAAAATCCCGGTAACCCGCAAGGCCAGCCTCGTCGAGATGTGGCGGTGCAATATCCAAGTTTTTCTCTTGGGCATAGACCATGCCGGCCCCGGAACTCGCGATGGCCAGACCGGTGGCTAAGATGGATAGGCTCCGAAACATCAATCTTGTGAACGTCATAGCAAACGCCTCCTTCGAAACCTTGCCCTCGGGATCTCCGAATGCAGGCACTGTAATTATAACCAAAATCCTAGGTAATGTATATTTTTCAATAATTTACTTGACTATATTAGAATTACATTATATAAACAATAGCTAATTTAAATAGGAGTGCCGATTATGAAAAAGGCAATCGTGGGATTTTTCGCTGGGCTCCTGATGTCTGGCCTTCTGGCCTGGCAGGTGGGCGGCTCGCTCATGGTTCAGGAATATCCAAGCCCCTTCGGGATAGAAGAAACCGCCGCCCGGATTCAAGCCAATATTCAGGCGACGGGCTGGGATCTTTCAGGGCTGCGCAGCCCGTCCAACACCATCCGCAAGCTCGGCGCGACGGTGCCCAACGTGCTGCTCGTCGAAGCCTGTAATCCGGATTATTCCAAGCCGATCCTGAAGGACGACAACACACGCATCCTTTCGATCCTGATGCCTTGCACAATTACCATCTACGAAAAAGAGGATGGCAAGGTTTATATCGGCCTTATGAATTCGGGCCTGATGGGTAGGCTCTTCGGCCCCATGGTCACCGATATCATGCAGAAGGTCGCGGCCGACCAGCAGAAATTCATCACTTTCGATCCATCCAAACCGGCGCCCCCGCTTATCGCGAAGAAACCGGGCGGTGGCGGTGGCACAGGTAAGGGTGGCCTGCAGGATCTCGGGGGCTGCTAGCCCCCCTCCGCAAGCCGTTTCGTCAGGGATTTAACAGAGGAGCAGGACAATGCGTACCTGCAATATATTACCCCTCCGCTATCTCGCGGCCGTCATGTCGGCGCTCACGGTGTCACTGGTCCTCGGGACCGGCGGCGCCGGCGCCGCCACCGAAGCCTCGACTGCGGATCACAGTAAATTCAAGGAACTCAAAGGCCCCTTCAACACGGGACCGGAGGTCACCAGGGCCTGCTTGAAATGCCATACCGAGGCCAGCAAACAGCTTCATAAAACCAAGCACTGGAACTGGGACGTGGTCAACGAGGCGACCGGCCAGAGGCTCGGAAAGAAAAACATTATCAACAATTTTTGCGGATCCGTGGTCTCCAACGAGCCACGTTGCACCAGTTGCCATATCGGTTATGGCTGGAAGGACGCCGCGTTCGATTTCACCAGCGAGGAAAACGTCGACTGCCTGGTCTGCCACGACACCACGGCCGGCTACCGCAAATTCCCCGCCGGCGCCGGCCATCCGGCCTATGAGCCGACGGAATGGCCGGCCGGCAGCGGCCGGTTGCTGCAGCCGCCGGACCTGGCCAAGGTGGCCCAGAGTGTAGGGCCCACCAGCCGGCGCAATTGCGGTACCTGCCACTTCCTCGGCGGCGGCGGCAACGCGGTCAAACATGGCGATCTGGATCTCTCCCTGATCGAGCCGGGGCGCTATCTGGACGTCCATATGAGCCCCGACCGGCTCAACTTCAGCTGCTCGAAATGCCACAGCGGCGATGCGCATGCGGTGCAGGGCAGCCGCTACACGACCAACGCCAAGGATACCAGCGGCATCGATATTCCGGGCCGTACCGATGGCAGCCGGGCGACCTGCGAGTCCTGCCACGGGGCGGAGCCGCATCCCGCGACGGCCAACGTCAAGCTGAACGACCACACCGACAAGATCGCCTGCCCGACCTGCCACGTGCCGAGATTCGCCCGCGGCGGCTACGACACGAAAATGTGGTGGGACTGGTCCACGGCGGGCCGGCTCGACGAGAACGGCAAGCCGATAAAGATCCGTGACGAAAACGGCCGGGAAATCTATTCCGGCATGAAGGGCGATTTCGCCTGGGGCCAGCATGTCATTCCGGAATACCGCTGGTTCAACGGCACGGTGGACTACACCCTCTTCGGCGACACCGTCGATGGCAGCGAGGTCGTTCCCATCAACAAATATGGCGGCAGCGCGGACGATCCAAACTCGCGGATCTGGCCGTTCAAGGTGATGCGCGGCAAACAGGCCTACGACGTGGGCCTCCAGACCCTGGCCGTGGTCCATACATTCGGCAAGGACGATACCGCCTACTGGCGTAACTACGATTGGGACAAGGCCGTAGCGGCCGGCATGGAAGCCGTGGGCGCCACTTACAGCGGAGAGTTGGGCTTCGTCGAGACCGAGATGGCGTGGCCCCTCACCCACATGGTCGCCCCCACGGAAGACGCCGTGACCTGCGAGGAATGCCACAGCCGCGACGGGCGCATGGCCGGCATCGCGGGTATCTACATGCCCGGACGGGACCGGACCGGCTGGCTGGACATGCTGGGCTGGACCGCCGTTGTTCTTTCACTGTTCGGCGTATTCGGTCATGGCGGCATGCGTTACTACGCCCATACCAAAAGGATGAAAAGCGATGAAAACTGAGCGAATCTATGTCTTCAAGCGCTTCGAGCGCTTCTGGCACTGGTCGCAGGCGGCGTTGATCATCGCCATGGGCGCGACCGGCTTTGAAATCCACGGGACATACAGCCTGTTTGGATACGAGACCGCCCAGGAGGTGCATACCACCGCCGCCTGGCTGCTGATCGGCCTCTGGGTGTTCGCCATCTTCTGGCACTTCACCACCGGCGAATGGAAGCAATATATACCGACGGCGGAAAAGTTGGGGGCGATGATCCGTTACTATCTCACGGGCATCTTCACCGACGCCCCGCATCCGTTCCGCCAGACCACGTTGACCAAGCACAACCCGCTGCAGCGAATCGCCTACCTGTTCGTCAAACTGATCATCAATCCGGCGATCTGGATAAGCGGGTTGCTCTATCTATACTATTCGGACTGGGCCGCCCTCGGGCTCGGAGGCCTGGATCTGGCCCTGGTCGCCTTCGTACACACGGCGGCAGCCTTTCTGATGGCGGCGTTCTTCGTGGTCCATGTCTATTTCGCGACGGCCGGTCACACACCTACCGCCCATATCAAGGCGATGATCACGGGCTACGAAGAGGTGTAACGAAATAGCGGCTCTCCACCGACTCAAACATCTCAGCCCATGATCACTGGACCGGAGCGGCCCCCCGCTCCGGCCCTTTTTCTGCCGGCGGATCGGTGTTGGACAGGCCCGCCGGGGCGGTCTAAGAATGTCCCGACCAGATTCAACCGCGGGAGACCGAGAGGCGAGATGTCCGGCGAACCAGACCAGGAAACCATCCGGATATTGCGCGACCGATTCGGTTTCGACGGCTTCCGCCCGGGGCAGGGCGAGGCCATCGACGCGCTTCTGGCGGGGCGCAACATGCTGGCGGTCATGCCTACGGGCTCGGGCAAGTCGCTTATTTATCAGGTGCCGGCGCTGTTGACCGGGGGCTTGAGCATCGTCGTCTCGCCGCTGGTGGCGCTGATGCAGGACCAGGTGGCGGCGCTCACACTGAACGGCATCGCGGCGGCGACGATCAACTCGTCGATCCCGCGCGAGGCCAATGTCGATACCTGGCGGCGCGTGCGGGCGGGCGAGGTGACGCTGCTGTACATGTCGCCGGAACGGCTGATGACCGGGCAAATGCTGGCCGCGGTGGGCAAGCTGTCCCCAAGGCTGTTCGCCATCGACGAGGCGCACTGCATTTCGCAGTGGGGCCCCGCCTTCCGCCCGGAATATGCCGAGCTCGCGAAACTGCGCGATATCTTCCCCGGCGTGCCCATCGCCGCCCTGACCGCCACCGCCGACCAGATCACCCGCGACGATATCGCGGCGCGGCTGTTTGATGGCGACGCGGAAACCATCGTTACCGGCTTCGACCGGCCGAACCTGACACTGGCCGTCGAGATGAAGAAGAGCTGGAAAAAACAGATGGTGGATTTCGTCGCTGCCCACCGCGACGAGGCCGGCATCGTCTACTGCCTGTCGCGTAAGAAGACCGAGGAGGCCGCCGGACTGCTGCGCGACGAGGGCCACAAGGCGCTGGCCTATCACGCCGGCATGGAGGCGAGCGCGCGCAACAGCGTGCAGGACCGCTTCATGACCGAGCCCGGCACGGTGATTACGGCCACCATCGCGTTTGGCATGGGCATCGACAAGCCGGACATCCGCTATGTCTTTCATACCGATCTGCCCGGCAGCCCCGAGGCCTATTACCAGGAGATCGGCCGCGCCGGTCGCGACGGACTGCCGGCCGAAACGATGATGCTGTACGGGCTGGACGATATCCGCATGCGCCGCACCTTCATCGAGCAGGAAGACAGCCCGGACGACCGCAAGCGCCGCGAACACAAGCGCCTCGACGCGCTGCTGGCTTATTGCGAGGCCCCGGAATGCCGGCGCCGCATGCTGCTGCATTATTTCGGCGAAGCGGCGGAGCCCTGCGGCCGCTGCGATCTTTGCCTGAACCCGGTGGAGACGGTGGACGCAACGCAAGACGGGCAAAAGGCGCTGTCGGCGGTCTATCGCACCGGCCAGCGCTGGGGCGCGGCCCATATCGCCAATGTCCTGATGGGCAAGCATACCGACAAGACCGCGTCGTCGGGCCATGACCGGCTGCCCACCTTCGGCGTCGGCGCCGACCGGACCATGCAGGAATGGAACGCGATGATCCGCCAACTTGTGGCGTCGGGCTTTCTGCGCATCGATATTCAGGGTTTCGGCGGGCTGGGGCTGACCGAAAAGGGCATGGGACTGTTGAAGGGCGAGTCCGAGTTCCGCTTTCGCCCGGATACCGTCCGCAAGGCGGGCCGGCAATCGCGCGGCAAGAATCGCGTCGAGGCCGAGGCGCTGGACCCGCAAGCGCAGGAGCTGTTGCTGGAACTTAAAAAACTGCGGCTCCAGCTGGCCCAGGAACGCGAGGTGCCGGCCTACGTCATATTCTCCGACAAAACCCTGATAGACATGGCCGCCCGTCGCCCGGCGAACCGGGAAGCCTTCGCCGATGTGTTCGGCGTTGGCCAGGCCAAACTGGACCAGTTCGCCGACATTTTCCTGGAAGCGATCGCGGGGTTCGAGGGCGGCTGAGACCACACGGCCGTCTGGCCCGCCTCGCACCGCCCCGGTTCAAGTCCTGTTACGATCCATTTCTCGCGACCAGCCGTCGCGAGAGCGGTCCGGAGTCCTGACGGGCGGTCTTCGAACTTATCGAATCTGGCGGACGAATCCCCTCCTTGCCGCCTGGATCCGCGTCGACCTCTTTGCGAGCATACGCAATGTATATAGCTGCTGCCGTCTCGGCGAATCGGCGCTGGCTGTTCGGCGCATAAATCAGGTAAAAATTGACAAATACTACAATAAATCTCTCATCTTTAAACAATAAATAATGTTCGTGAATAAATAAAAAAGTACGGTCAGAATGAATAGTTGTTTTATTAATGCTGTATTTTATTCCGATATAAAATATTTATTGATTAGCTTTTTGTATTTGTATTTATTTGGAAATTTGCATCATTTTTGGAAGTGCTATATAGTCCTGCGAAAGCTGAAAATCAGGATGAGAAAATGGCCCGGACGGCACACGTCATGCGGGCGGGAAACTTTTGACAATAAGGTAAGATTTATGTGTGGGTTAGCAGCTATATGGGGCGCGAAGGATACGGCGCCGGTAAAGGAAATGCTCCGGCTCCAGAGCCATCGGGGGCCGGATGGACAGGTTCTGCGGCCGGTGGATCGGGGTGAGGCAATTCTGGGCCATTGCCGTCTCGCGATTATCGACCCGGAAGGCGGGGAACAGCCGCTCGATACCCGGGACGGCTCATGGAGCCTGATCGCCAACGGCATGATATACAACGACAAGGAACTGCGCGGGGAAAACCCCGCGACGGCTTATCGGACCGGATCGGATTCGGAATCGATTCTTCATCTGATCACGCAACATGGCCCTCGGGCCGTTTCCCGCCTGGACGGCATGTTTGCGTTTGTCCTTGCGAATAACGAAAGGCTGATCGCGGCGCGCGACCCCGTCGGCATCAAGCCTCTCTATTTTGGTGAAAAAGACGGCGCCATCGCCTTCGCGTCCGAGGCCAAGGCCCTGTCGGGCTACTGCGATTCGATCACGGAATTTCCCGCGGGCGCGGTATTCGATTCCGCAACCGGGATGCACCGCTATTACGACATCCCCGATGGCGCCCCGACCGCCTGGAAGGAGGCGGACGCCGTTGCCGCCCTGAAGGAAACCATCGAACGGGCCGTCGTCAAACGCCTGAGAAGCGATGTTCCCTTCGGCGCCCTGTTATCGGGTGGGCTCGACAGTTCCATCATAGCGGCTATCGCGGCCAGGCATGTGGACAATTTCAAGACATTCGCGGTCGGCTTCGAGGGAAGCGCCGATCTGTTGGCGGCGCGCCGCGTCGCCCGTCATATCGGGTCGGACCATCGGGAACTGATCCTGAAGCCCGACGAGGTGGTCCAGGCTTTGCCCGAGATCCTTTATCATCTCGAATCGTTCGATCAGGATCTCGTTCGCAGCGCCGTTCCTTGCTACTTCGTTTCGAAGCTGGCGGCCGACCACGTAAAGGTCGTGCTGACGGGCGAGGGCGCCGACGAACTGTTCGCCGGATATCGCTACCATCGCGACATCGCGGACCCCGACGCGCTGCGGGACGAACTCCGCGGTTCGGTGGCGCGGATGCATAATATCAACCTTCAGCGCGTTGACCGGATGTCGATGGCGCACGGGTTGGAGGCGCGCGTGCCGTTCCTGGATCGGGAAGTGATTGCGCTGGGATTAAGTCTGCCCGTGGAAATGAGACTGCGGCGCAAGCGGGACAGCGTGGTCGAGAAATGGATTCTGCGCAAGGCGTTCGAAGATCTCCTGCCGCCGGAGATCGTGTGGAGAACGAAGGTCCAGTTCGACGAAGGTAGCGGCGCCGCGGGGTTTCTGGCCGCTGCCCTGGGGGTGGAACAAGACGGCGCCACGTCGTCACATCCGAATGGACGGCCGGCTGAAGAAGCCTGTTACCGCGAGATTCTTGCCGCCCAGTATGAATCGCCGCAACCCATTCTCGATCTCGTGGCGCACTGGAACCCGCAACTGCAAGCATAAAACTGCGGCGCGATCAGCGCCCGGAGAAGGAGATTACAGATGTCATCACTGCCCGAGGCCCCCCGAAAATTGGCAAAAGCTTCATTCGATACGCTTTATGACCGGCCCCATCCGGCACGGTATTTTTCGGCGCTCAGGCCGCTGGAATACAAGATCCCAGCTTACGCCCAGCCTGTAATCGAGGAATGTGTGTCGGCGCTGGCCGGGCTGCGCGGGAAGCAGAAAATTACGGTGCTGGACCTGTGCGGTGGCTACGGCGTTAACGGTGGCTTGCTGAAATACGATGTCTCGATGGACGAGTTGTACAAGCTGTACGATGATCGCGGTGCCCAACCGAATTTGGAAAAACGCCTTTCCCGGGACCGCGAATTTCTGAAAAAACGGAAAAGGACTGATCGCGATATCGTCGTAATCAGTCAAGACATTGCGCTGAATGCCCTTAACTATGCGGAGTCCGTCGGCTTTGCCGACGCCACGATCAAGGCCAACCTGGAAAGGCGATCCTTGCGCGGCAACGAGGCCCGTTTGATTGAGGATGTGGATCTGATCACCGTAACGGGCGGTCTGAGCTATATCGGTTCCGCGACTTTCGAACGGGTCCTTGGGGCGGTAAAGCAGTCGCCGTGGGTACTGTTCTTTCCCTTGCAGCATACGCCGGTTCACGAGATCCGCGATACGATCGCCTCGTTCGGACTCGATGTCGAGGACACTCCGAGGCCGGTTCCGCAACGGCGTTTCAAGGATGAGCGCGAACGCCGCGCCGTCCTGGCCGAATCCGGGCAGAATGCAACCATCCCGCGGGACTGGGCGTTCGGGTCCTATCTCGAAGCGAAGCTATGCCTTGCCCGCCCGGCCGCCGATATCGACGCCCTTCCGCTGCACCGGCTCTTGTCCGAGGCCTTCGACGCCGGTTCCCGTGGCACCGAGTCGGCAGCCTGAACGTCGTATTGAATAATTGCTCGCGAAGATTGGATGAACAGAGGGACGGACAGTAGCCCGCCCCTCCTGCCCTTAGTGGTGGATGCCCCGGACGTTTTCGTTGTGAACCCGCCGCCCGGCCACGCGCGCGCAATTCGCCGAGGTCTTCGGCGTCAGCCAGGCCAAGCTGGACGCCTTTGCCGACATCTTCCTGGAGGCGATCGCGGGGTTCGGGGAGCCAGCCTGAAACCGGACCGGCGAGCTATGTCGGGATTACCAGATTCCCGGTTCAGCTTGCAACGGGAAGCCGGGCGGTTACCGTCAGGCCGCCGTCCGGGTCATTGCCGAGTTCGAGGCCGCCGTCATAGGCCTCGAGGATTTCCTTTGCAATGGCCAACCCCAGGCCCGTTCCGGGAACCTGCTCGTCCAATCGCGCGCCCCGCCGGCCCAGGGCGGCTATGAGTTCATCCGGAACGCCCTTTCCATCGTCGCCGATCGACAGGATTACCGACCCGCCTTCCTGGCGTGCGCTTACCCGGACATGCGATTTTCCCCATTTCACCGCGTTTTCGAGCAGGTTGCCGGCAACCTCCGCAAGGTCCACCGGCTCGACAGCCACCATAAGGCCAACCGGTAGAGTCAGGGTCCAGGCGAGCGCCTCGCCTCGCGGGGTCCGTTGCAAAGTCGCGACCAGCTTGCCAACGACAGCCCCCAGATCGGCCTCCAGTTTTTCGCGGCCGGTCTCCCGCGCGATCCGGGTGCGGGTCAATTCCCGGTCGATATGATGCTGCATGGAGTGGGCAAGTTCCTCGATTTCACTGGCTATCTCACTTTCGCCCCTGTCCCGCAGCTTGCGGGCATCGCCAAACAGTACGGTCAGCGGTGTCTTGAGACCGTGCGCCAGATCGCCGGCACGCGTGCGAGCGCGTTCAATGGCATTCTCCTGCGCCTCCAGCAGGTCGTTGACCTCAGAGACCAGCGGCATGACCTCATCGGGGAAGGGGCCTTCGAGCCGGTGCTGGCGCCGCGAGCGGATCGCGTTGACACCGCGCCGAACCGCTTCCAGGGGGAGCAGCCCGACTCTGACCTGAAGCCAGGCCGCGGCCGCCAGGACAAAGGCCAGCAACGCCAGCGCGGGGATCATCTCTTCGGTGAATTCCTCGCTCGCCTCCGTGATCTCCTGTCTATCGAGAGCCACCGCGATTCGGATGGTTCGTTGGCCGGATGGCTTGCTGTAGATTACGAGTTGCTCCTGAACCAGCAGTTCCGCATCCTGCGGTCCCGGCAGCGTGTGATCGTGCACATTACCGGGCAGCAGAGTATCGGTCGGCAGCGGCAGGACATGGTCCCAGAGGGAACGGGAGCGGAGCAGAAGGTCGCCGCCTTCTTCCCGCAACTGCCAGTAAAGCCCGCTGAACACCTGATCGAAGCGCGGGTCGGCCAGGGTGCGAGACAATGTTACCGCCCCGCCATCGCCGAAGGCGAGACTTGCCACAAGCTGATGGGTATAGGTGGCGAGTTCAGCCTTCGCCCGCCGCTCGACATGGCGTTCGAACAACGCGCTTAGCCCGAAGCCGGCAATCGCCAGCGCCACCGCGATCGAAATGACCGAGGCGACGAGCAGGCGAAGCCGTAACGACCTGCGTCTCATGGCCCCGGGCCGGCAGTGCCGGATTCCGATGTGTCGATGATGTAGCCGAACCCGCGGCGGGTCTCGATCAGGTCAACGCCCAGCTTGCGCCTCACGCGTCCGACCAGGACTTCAATGGCGTTGCTGTCGCGCTCGAAATCCTGGGCGTAGAGATGTTCGGTCAGTTCCATCTGGGATATCACCCGACCGGCGTGAAGCATCAGATAGCTGAGCAACCGGTATTCCTGCGGCGACATATTCTTCGGGACGCCATTGATGGTAACGCGCATCTGACGGGGATCCAGCGTAACCGGCCCTATTGACAGCACCGGCGTGGCGCGGCCCGCCGAACGCCGGATAATCGCCCGTAAACGCGCCAGCAGTTCCTCGATCTCAAAGGGCTTGGCAAGATAGTCGTCGGCCCCCGCATCGATCCCCTCTACCCGCTCGGGCCAACTGCCGCGCGCCGTCAGGATCAGGACGGGGAAGCTGTTGCCATTGGCGCGCCAGCGTTTCAGGATTGTCAGCCCGTCCATACCGGGCAAGCCCAGATCCAGAATCGCCGCGGCGTAATCCTCGGTATCGCCGCGGAACCAGGCTTCCTCTCCGTCGGCTTCCCGGTCGACGAGGTAGCCGGCCGAAACCAGCGCCTCGGAAACGTCGCGGGCGATCCGGTCGTCGTCCTCGACCAGCAGCAGCTTCATTCATCACCCTCGGTTTTCAGGATCTGGCCGGTCCGGGCGTCCACATAGATCTCCACCAGATGTCCCTGACGGTTAATGTACTTCATCTCATAGACCCATATACCGTCTTCCCTTTCGAATTCGGTTTCGATGACCTTACCGGAAATATGGGGGCGAACCGCGGCCAGGACATCGGCCAACGGCATTACCTCGCCGCACTCCAGCGCACGGCGCGCCCGTTCGTGATCATGCTCGCTATCGTATTCGCCGGTCTTGCAGCCATCGTCATCGGCGCTGCCCGGAGCACCCGCCAATACAAGACCAGACAGCATTGCGGCTCCGGCAAAGAGCAGATTGCGACGAATTGAATGCACCATCATTCCTTCATGCCAGATCGAACATGACAAAACCCTGACATCGACCGTCACCGACCGGTCAGTGCGACCCGGTTACCATGCCATGCATCGCAACATAACACCCCCGAAATTCGCATGGTTGACCGATACAAATCAAATGACAGCGGCGCGTCCAAATGGGCCAGCGTCTGGGACATGCCGACACGACTGTTCCACTGGCTTCTGGTGCTGGCGGTCGCGATCGGCGTCCTGACCGGGTTCTTCGGGCCGGAATGGATGTTGAGCCTGCATGCCTGGTCCGGTTACGGACTGGCCGCGCTGATTCTGTTCCGGATGGTCTGGGGTTTTTTCGGCAGCGAATACAGCCGCATCGACAGCTTCGCCTTCCCGCCGCGCGCGGTAATTCGGCATCTGCGCGATCTGGTGAAGGGGCGAGCCACACACAACATCGGCCATAATCCGGCCGGCGCCGCCATGATCTTTGCCCTGGCCGGCATGTTGACCGGCATCCTTGCGACCGGCCTCATAACGCTGGGCGGGCAGGAGAAGCAGGGGTTTCTTGCGGGCGTTGTCCCCTACGAGCTGGGTCATGCCGCTAAGGAAATCCACGAAATCCTGACAATCCTGCTGCTCGTCATGGTCGCGCTGCATGTTGCCGGCGTGGTCATGGAGAGCCTGCGCGGTCCTTCGAACCTGATCGTCGCGATAATCACCGGCCGCAAGAAACTCTCCGGCGACATGGCATTGCCGCCCCAACGCCCGGCGCGGCCCCTTGCTGCGATGGCGGCGCTGATCGCCACCGGGATCGCTCTGGGCACGGCGATCGACGCGCTGGCCTCGCGGCCAGCGCTGGGTCTCTATCCGCTTGTCGCGAATTCGGCCTACGACAAAGAATGCGGCGCTTGTCACTATGATTTCCACCCCAGCCTTCTGCCCGCCGCATCCTGGGCCACCATGATGGCGGGGTTGGACGATCATTTCGGCGAGAATGCCAGTCTCGGCGACAAGGCCCGTGACGAAATCGCCGCCTGGCTGGCCGCAAACGCCGGGGAGCGCTGGGATACCGAGGCCGCCAACCGCTTCCGCAAGGTGTCGCCGGATCAGCCCCTGCGCGTTACCGGGACCCGCTACTGGATGCGGCGGCATCGCGATATCCCCGACGCAATTTTCAAATCGAAGCCGGTCGGCGGCAAGGTGAATTGTATCGCCTGCCACCGCGATGCCCGCACCGGCCGCTTCGACGACCAATCCATCGACATTCCCAAGGAGAAAACATGACCAAAACAATATTCGCGGCGCTTGCCGTTTGTGTCCTGCTGCCGGCCGGGCAGGTCTTTGCCGACACCCCTCGCGATTCAATCCTGGCGGAATTCCAGGCCCAGGCGAAAATCGCTGATCCTGGATTCACCGGCT
Organism: uncultured bacterium; assembly: GCA_965603635.1. Taxonomy (GTDB): domain Bacteria; phylum Pseudomonadota; class Alphaproteobacteria; order UBA8366; family JADFVY01; genus JADFVY01. The sequence goes on from CBFDDT010000034.1 coordinate 13,057, forward strand.
TCTCCGCGAAGCGTGGCGAGTCCCTCTTCCGCGGGACCCATGCCGGCGGCAAGCCGGATACGCCGTCCTGCACGACCTGTCATTCCGCGGTGCCGCAAAACAAGGGACTGACACGCGCCGGCAAGGTGATCGACCCCATCGCCGTATCGGGAGCCCCAAAGCGCTTCACCGAGCCGGCCGAGGTGGAGAAATGGTTCGGGCGAAATTGCAAGAGCGTGCTGGGGCGCGAGTGCAACGCCGCCGAAAAAGGCGACTTCATCACTTTCATGATGGGCCAGTAACGGCCCGCTAAAGGAGTTATTACAATGCGTAAATGGATCATCCTTACCGTCCTGCTGGGCGGCGCCCTGCCGGCCTGGGCCGACGAACGGCTCCCGCCGATCGCCAACGACGCGGTACAGAAGGAATGCGGCGCCTGCCACATGGCCTTCCAGCCACAGTTTCTGCCGCAACGGTCGTGGCGCAAGATCATGGATACCTTGCCCGACCATTTCGGCGAAGACGCGAGCCTGCCCGAGGCCACGCGGGGGGAGATCGCCGACTATCTGATAGCCAATGCCGGCGATGTGTCCAAATCGCGCGAGGGGCGCCGCTTTGCCGGCAGCATTGAAGGTGGACAGACGCCGATGCGCATCAGCGAGGTGCTTCGCTGGGTCCGCGAACACAAGGGCGAAGTCAGGCAGAGCGCCTGGTCCGATCCCCGCGTCCGCAGCAAGGCCAATTGTATCGCCTGCCACCGCGGCGCCAAGAACGGTAATTACGACGACGATTAACCGGCGCCATCACGACGGGTTCCCGGCCTTTGAGTGCAATGTGATGTTGAAAGAGGTCGGGAAGCGCGCCTTTTCCAATTAGAGCCTACCCCCGGCTACCCGGCCGTTCCGGGACCACCCAGGCTGGGTCAAGCTTTACGTTGAACCAGTACATCATCCAGTGCAGATGCGGGCCGGTGACGCGGCCGGTCTGGCCGATCTCGCCTATTTTTTCGCCCTGTTTGACAACCTGCCCCATCTTCACGTCGATCTTGCTCATATGCAGGTAGGCGGTTTTCAGGCCGTGCCCGTGGTCAATGAAGACCATGCTGCCGTTGAAATACATGTCCGGCTCGGCCAGCACGATCTTGCCGTCGGCGGGCGCGATGATGGGGTCTCCCTCGGGGGCCGCCACATCGACCCCGGAATGAGGATTCTTCGGCGTGCCGTTGAGGATGCGCTGGCTGCCGAAGACGCCTGAGATCCGCCCCTCCGCCGGCCAGATCCAGCCCGACAGGAACCCCGGCTCGGGCAGGTCCAGGCCTCGCGCCAACTTGGTTTTCCGGCGTTCCTCCTTCAGCTTCGCCATCAGTTCCGGGTCGGCCGGCGGCGTCACTTTCTTGGGCGGCAGTCCGTCGATGCGCTGCACCTTGTAATCGCGCTGCACGACGTCGATTTCCTGCACATGCACATAACCGTCCGGCATCCGCACGGTCAGCTTCGCCTTGGGCGGCGCATTGCGGCCGAAACCGAAAAGGAAATCGCCGTTGGGTGAAACCCGCATTTCCTTGCCGTCGAAATCGACGGTGGCCTTGGGATCGACGTGGCCGATCACCAGCCCGCCCTGAATGAAATTGCCCTTGAGGGTCAGGTTCCGGTCGCTACCGGCCAGGGCGGCATGGGGTAGCAGGAAGGCTATCGCGAATAGCAGGAAATGGCGTTTCAAAGCAGGCTCCCTTGTTTGTCGTCTTTTTTGCCCGACGCCGAGGCCGGTTTCTTTGGGGCCGGCGTCGAGGGCTTGCCGCCGATCACCGCGCCGACCGAATCGTCATGGAACTGCAGCGCGACCTGCTGACCCGGCGAAGTGGCCGCCGCCGCTGTAACGGGCCGGCCCTTCGAATCGCGCACCACGGCATAGCCGCGTTCCAGCACCCGGCGGAAGGAATAGCTTTCCAGCAGGCTGGCGGACCGCGACAGGCGTTTCGCCTGTTCCTCCACCAGACGCCCGGCCGCCCGCGCCAGGCGCGGCGCATAATCGCCGAGTTGGCGGGTGCCCTCGGTTCGGGCGCGTTCGGCGGCGCGGAGCGTGAGACGCTTCCCCAGATTTGAACTACGGTCCAGGGCGCGGCTCAGCAGGCTGTTCCAGGCGGTGCGCATCACGCGGTCGGCCGTACTCACCTTGCCGGCCAGATCGGCCAGCAGCTCCCGGGGATGCTTCAGTTTCGCCGCCAGCGTATCGGTCCGGTGTTTCCGGTCGGTCGCAAATGTCCGTACCGCGCCGCGTAACCGCTCGAAGGCGGCGTCCAGCCTTTGCACCGGCACGGCGAGGATCGAATCGCGGCTCGGCAGGCCGCGGGCCAGACCCTGGACGCGGATGCGGCGTTCTTCCAGCATGCGGGCGGAAGCGCCGATCATGCGGCGTTCGAAATTCAGGATATCGGCCTGCAATTCGGCGCGCACCGGCACCGCGATCTCGGCCGCGGCCGTCGGTGTCGGCGCGCGCCTGTCGGAGGCAAAATCGATCAGGGTGGTGTCGGTCTCATGCCCCACCGCCGAAATCAGCGGAATTTCCGAGGCAGCGGCGGCGCGCACCACGATTTCCTCATTGAAGGCCCAGAGATCCTCGAGGCTACCGCCGCCGCGCGCGACGATCAGCAGGTCGGGCCGGGGCACGGCGCCGCCGGGCCGGATTGCGTTGAACCCCCCAATGGCGGCGGCCACCTGTTCGGCCGCGCCCTTGCCCTGCACCAGCACCGGCCAGACCAGCACATGACGAGGAAAACGATCGCGCAGCCGATGCAGAATGTCGCGGATTACCGCGCCGGTCGGCGATGTCACCACGCCGATCACCTCGGGCAGGAAGGGCAGCGGGCGTTTGCGGGACTCGTCGAACAGCCCCTCGGCCGCCAGCTTTTTTCGGCGATCCTCCAGCAGCTTCAGCAGCGCGCCCTCGCCCGCCAGTTCCATCGAATCGATGACGATCTGGTATTTCGAGCGGCCGGGATAGGTGGTCAACTTACCGGTGGCGATGATTTCCAGCCCGTCTTCGGGGTTGATTCCCAGCCGCGCCGCCACGCCCTTCCAGCAGACCGCGTCCAGCACCGCGTTCTCGTCCTTCAGCGTCATATAAAGATGCCCGGAGGCGGCGCGCTTGAAGCCGGAGACCTCGCCGCGCACCCGAACCCACGAAAAATTCTCCTCCACCGTGCGCTTCAGCGCCTGGCTGAGCTCAGTGACGGTAAATTCGGCGACATTGCCGGTTGGGTTGGGTGAAATATCGGTCATATCGTTATGCCGGCTATGATAAGAAGGTTGCCTCCTCAATGCAAAAGCCAAAACGGAACATTTGAAGCATGAAAATACTGGTGGTCGGATCGGGCGGTCGGGAACATTCGCTATGCTGGGCAATCGCGGCCTCGCCGCTATGCGAAAAGCTGTGGTGCGCGCCCGGTAACGCTGGGATCGCGCAGGAGGCCGAATGCGTCGCCATCGCCGCCGACGATATTGACGGACTGGTCGATTTCGCCGGGCGGGAGGCGGTCGATCTTGTCGTGGTCGGGCCAGAACAGCCACTGGTCATGGGGCTGGTCGACCGGCTGGAGGAGAACGGCATCAAGGCCTTCGGCCCGCGCGCGGCGGCGGCCGAGCTGGAAGGTTCCAAGGGTTTCATGAAGGATATCTGCGCCAAATACGATATCCCCACCGCGGCCTATGGCCGGTTCACCGACATCGAAAAGGCCAGGGCCTTCATCCGCGAGCAGGGCGCGCCGATCGTGGTCAAGGCAGACGGGCTGGCGGCCGGCAAGGGCGTAACGGTGGCGCTGACCCTGGACGAGGCGCTGAACGCCGCCGAGGACGCGCTGGTCGAGGGCCAGTTCGGAACCGCGGGGGCCGAGATCGTGATCGAGGAATTCATGGAGGGCGAGGAGATCAGTGTCTTCGCGCTCTGCGACGGCAAGACGGCCCTGCCACTGGCCTCCGCCCAGGACCACAAGGCCGCGTATGACGGCGACAAGGGGCCGAACACCGGCGGCATGGGCGCCTATTCGCCGGCCCCCGCGATGACGGACGCGTTGCTGGCGGAAGTAATGAAAACCATCGTCCAGCCGACCATCGACGGCATGGCCGCCGAGGGGCGGCCATACAAGGGCGTGCTGTTCGCCGGGCTGATGCTGACGAAGGACGGGGTCAAGCTGCTGGAACATAACGTGCGCTTCGGCGACCCGGAATGCCAGGTGCTGATGATGCGGCTGAGGTCGGACCTGGTGGCGGCGCTGGTGGCGACCGTGGACGGCGTTCTCGACCGCTTCGATCTGCGCTGGTACGACGACGCCGCGCTGGCCGTGGTATTGGCGGCCAACGGTTACCCCGGATCTTACGAAAAAGACACGGAGATAAAGGGCGTGGAGGCGGCGGGGGATGCCGACGAGAACGTCACCATTTTCCATGCCGGCACGAAACGCGACGGGGACGGTCCCTTGCTTGCGGTCGGCGGGCGGGTTCTGAACGTCACCGCGCTGGGCCGAACGGTGGCCGAGGCCCAGTCTCGCGCCTATGGGGCGGTGGACCGTATCGACTGGCCCGAGGGCTTTTGCCGCCGCGACATCGGCTGGCGCGCGGTAGCGCGGGAAGTCGGATAACCGTTTGGCGCCATGGCGCCTGACGCCGTGGTGTCGTGGCGCCATGACGCCAGCAGTGACATTAACCACTGACTCGCCGTATTTTCCCCGCTATATGATCCCCGTCACTTTCTGAATTTCATTTTTTGGGAAACCGGGAGCTCCATCCTTGGCAAAAATCGAGTCCAACCTGACACAGCTTTTCGCGGAATCCCTCGTGGGCGGCCGTCCCAACGCGAAAATCGACGATCTCGGCTATGCGGGTTTCGCGGACAGCCTCGTCGAGGGCATCGATGCGGACAGGGTGCGGCAGGTCTTCGCCACGGCCGACTCAAAGGGCCCGGGCAGCCGGCAGCCCCGCCTGTACGCGGCGCAATCGCCAACCATGATGCTGGCCAATACGATGGCGCCCTGGCTGGACGATCTGGGTTCGCTGGTGGTGCGCGGCCAGCGCGGCTATCGCGATCTGCGCTTCGAAATCCGCATGCCGCCGATCGAGGGCAAAGGCTGGCTATGGATGCCCGCGCTGCTGATATCGGCCAGCCGGATCGTTGGCATCGAGTCGGAGACCACCGACTACCTGTCCGGCCACCGGGTCTCCTTTACCGATGAGATGGAGACCTTCTGGGCCGAACGTGAAGAAAATGGCTGGCGCCGCGAGATGGTGGCGATGCAACAGGGCGCCCATGGCTATTCGCGGCTCGATGCGGCGCGGCTGATCAAACAATATATGGGACTAAGGATGATGCTCGACGCGTTGGCGGACGACAATACGCCGACGATGCCGGCCACATTGCTCTATCTGTATTGGGAGCCGCTGAACGCCGCGCGCTACGAGGAATTCGACGAGCATCACCAGGAAATCGAGCTTTTCCAGGCAGCCGTCGCCGGCGCCGACATCGATTTCGTGCCGATGAGTTATCTCGACCTGTGGGCCAGCTGGTCCAGGGATGAAAACGCGCCCAGATGGCTCGCCATGCATATCGCCCGGCTGCACCAGCGTTATTCGATACGGGTTTAAAGTACCTATCGCCGCTCGCGAAAGAAATCCCTGAGCAGTTCCGCCGCTTCGCCTTCCGCGATGCCGCCATAGACTTGCGGGCGGTGGTGGCAGGTCGGTTGATCATAAAAGCGCGGGCCATGATCGACGCCGCCGCCCTTCGGGTCCCCGGCCCCGTAATAAAGCCGCCGGATGCGAGCGAACGAAATCGCCGTGGCGCACATCGCGCAGGGCTCCAGCGTCACATAGAGATCGCAACCGGCCAGGCGCGGCACGCCCAGTGCCGCCGCGGCCTCGCGGATGACCAGCATCTCGGCATGGGCGGTGGGATCGGCCTCCCCCTCGGTGCGGTTGCCGGCGCGCGCCAGAACCTTACCGCTGGCGCCGTCAACCAGCACCGCCCCGACAGGAACCTCGCCCCGCCCGGCCGCCGCCCGCGCTTCTTCCAGCGCAATATCCATGTAACCCGGATTCTTCATGCGGACAGCCTGCCGCCGGCCCCGCGCCGCGTCAAGCGCACCACTATTTTTGCAAGGCCCGACGCACGCCCTGCAACTGGCGCAACAGTTCGCCCCAACGTTCGTCGCCCAGTTTATCGATCATCCGGGTCTGGGCATCGCGCCACATGGGCGCGGCCTTTTCCAGCAGCGCCTGACCTTCCGGCGTGACGGTAATATTACGCACACGCCGGTCGGCGCCGGCCACGACCCGCAGCAGCCCTTCCGTCTCGAGCGGTTTGAGATTACGGGTCAGGGTCGTGCGATCCATCGCCATTTCCTCGGCCAGGCGGCTGATCGGCGCCGTGCCCGCGACCGAGGCGGCCGCCAGCAGCGAGAACTGCGTGCTCTTCAGCCCGCTGTCCCGCAAGGCATCGTCATAAAATTGGGTAACCGTACGGGCCGCCTTGCGCAGATTGAGACTCGTGCACATCGCGGTCGCCGAAAGATCGCTTTTCCCCACCCTGCGATTCCTTTTCTTCGACTAACTATACGTAGGTGTATTTCCCCGACTAACTATACGTAAGTGTATTTACACTACATTTCCAGTTCATTCAAGCAGCCTGAATCGTTGCGCGACGCCATGTCGCGGCGTAAGTTCGCCCGCATGAACAATCAAATAATAGGCTGCCAATCCGACGACAATGAGGCCTGGGCATGACAATCCCGGACAGCCCCACGACCGATTCTTCACCAAAAGGCGAGCGCATCGCTAAACGGCTGGCGCGGGCGGGGCTCTGTTCCCGGCGCGAGGCCGAGGTCTGGATCGCGGCAGGGCGCGTGGCGGTGGACGGCAAGGTCCTGGACACGCCCGCCTTCACGGTGACCGACACGAGCGCCATCCTGGTAGACGGCAAACCGCTGCCCGCGGCTGAGCCGACGCGCCTGTGGCGCTATTACAAACCAGTCGGGCTGGTGACGACCAACCGCGACCCGCAGGGCCGCCCCACCGTGTTCGAGAAACTGCCGAAGGACATGCCCCGCGTGATCTCCGTCGGGCGGCTGGACATCAATTCCGAGGGACTGCTGCTGTTGACCAATGACGGCGAGTTGGCCCGCCGGCTGGAACTGCCGGCGACCGGCTGGGTGCGGCGCTACCGGGTGCGGGTAAACGGCAAGGTGGAAGAGGCGCGGCTGGAAACGTTGGAAAAAGGCGTTACGGTGGAGGGCGTGCGCTATGGCCCGATCCGCGCCCGGCTGGACCGCCAGATGCCCAACAACGCCTGGCTGACGATCTCGCTGACCGAAGGCAAGAACCGCGAGGTACGGCGGGTTTGCGAGCATCTGGGCTGGCGCGTAATGCGGCTGATCCGCATCTCCTACGGCCCCTTCCAGCTAGGCGACATGAAAGACGGCGAAGCCGAGGAAGTCAAAGGCCGCGTGCTCGCCGACCAGATCGGTGGCCCCGGGGCCAAGGGCACCGGCACGGCCCAGGCGAAAGAGAAGAAGCCCTACAAGGGGCGGAAGACACGTCCCGCCGCGAATAAGGCGCCCCCCCCTGGTGGGGGTGCATCCACGGGAAAGAAGCCCGCCAGCAAGGGAAAGCCCCGTGCGAGTAACCGCCGGTAAACATCGCAGCCGCAAGCTGGCCGTTCCGGCGGGCCGCGAAGTGCGCCCCACATCCGACCGCGCCCGCCAGGCCCTGTTCAATATCCTGGAACATGGCGGGTTCGTCGATGGCGGCGGCTCCCCGATCCGCGACGCCCATATCCTCGACGCCTTCGCCGGCAGCGGCGCCCTGGGCCTGGAGGCCCTGAGCCGTGGCGCCGCAAATGTCACCTTCATGGAAACCGCCGCCCCGGCGCTGGACGCCATCCACCAAAACCTGGAGGCCTGCCGCGAGGAGGAGAACGCGGAAATACTGCGCGCCGACGCCACGAGACCGCCAAGACCGCGAGTCGCCTGTGACGTAGTTTTTATGGATCCGCCCTATCGCAAGGGCCTCGCCGCCCCGGCCCTGACGGCGCTGGCCGCCGCCGGCTGGCTCGCCGAAGGTGCAATCTGCTGCGTGGAACTGGCCGCGGACGAGGATTTCACGCCGCCGGAAGGGTTCGAGCCGCTGGACGAGCGACGCTACGGTGCGGCGCGGATTGCGCTGCTGCGTTTCGTCTGCGATTAAGGCGCTCCCACCACCGCCTCCACCTCGAACAGGAATTTTTCATCGACCAGACGGTCGACGATCAATAGCGTGTTGGGTGGGAAAACGCTGCCGCCGAACCATTCGGGGAAGTGCTGGGCGCGCAGGCGCATGAAATCCGGGATGTTCTGGGAATGCACCATGTAGGTGGTGAACTTGATGACCGATTTGAAATCCAGCCCCAGCCCGGCCAGCACGTCGCGCATATTGCCGAAGACGCAGGCGAACTGCGCATCGAAATCGCCGACGCCGACAATACCGCCATCAGCCCCCACCGATAGCTGCCCGGCGAGATAGACGGTCCGCCCGCCCTCGACGCAGCCCACATGCGAATAAAGCCCCTGCGCCGGCGCGGCGCCCTCGGGGTTCTCGTACCAGACTTTCACCATGATGCTTCTCCGTTCAATGGGTTCGTTGTTGGCGGGGTTATAGCGGGGTTCACCCGCCCAGGAACGCCTTGGTTTCGGCCACCGCCTCGGCCAGGCCGACGCGGCGCAATTCCGCTCCTTCCGGGAAGGCACCGGCCAGGCGCGACGGCATCATCGGGTCCAGCAGAACGAAGACGCCATGGTCGTCGGCGCGGCGCACCAGGCGGCCGAAGGCCTGTTTCAGGCGCAGCCGGGTGATCGAATCGTCGAAGGATCGCTTGCCGAAACGTTCGCGCCGGGCGCGGTGCAGGATGGTCGGGCGCGGCCAGGGCACCCGGTCGAACACGATCAGGCGCAGCGCCGCCCCCGGCACATCCACCCCGTCGCGCACCGCGTCCGTGCCCAGCAGACAGGCATCGGTCTCGGCGCGGAAGATATCGATCAGCGTCGGCAGGCTGAGCCCGTCCACATGCTGGGCGTAGAGCGACAATCCGGCCTCGTCCAGCTTGCCCGCCATGCGCCGGTGTATCGCGCGCAGCCGCCCGATCGCGGTGAACAGCCCCAGCGCGCCGCCACCCGATGCCAGGAACAGCTCGCGATAGGCCGCCGACACCTGGTTGACGTCGTCCTTGCGCACGTCGGTGACCACGAAGACCTTGGTCTGCGCGGCGTAATCGAAGGGCGAAGGGACCCCGGCGCGGATCGCGGGCGACGGCAAATGGAGGGCGCCGGTGCGCGTCTCGGCGTATTTCCAGTCGGCCTCCACATCGCCCGACCCGTCGGTCAGTGTCGCCGAGGTCACCACCACCCCATGCGCCGGCCCCACCACGGCCTGGGCGAAGGGTATGGTCGGGTCGATCCAGTGGCGGTGCATGCCGACGTCGATATCGCGCCCGTCGTAACGATCCACCTGGAACCAGTCGGTGAAATCCGCCGCCGGTTCCTTGCCCAGCGAGGCCAGCATCGAGCGCCAGGCGGCCAGCGTATCGCCGGCGCGATGTTCGATCGAGCGGGCCACCGCTTCCAGCCGGTTGCGCGTGCCGGTATCCAGTTCGGCGGCCTCGTCGTCGAGGCGCTCCTTCATGATGTGGCGGAGTTTCTTCAGGGGCCAGGCCAGCCGGTCCAGCGCCCCGTCCAGCGCCGCCGCCGCCTCGATCAGGCCAGGCACGGGGTCGCTGATGTCGCATTCGATGTCGAAGGGGCTGTCCGCGTCGTTTGCCCGCGCATAGACCTGCGCGCGCGCCGCCGACAGGAAGGCTTCCGCCGGACCCGCCGGGCGGCCCTCGGCGATGCGCGCCGACCAGCCCTCGCCGGGCAGCGCGACGGCGGCCTGCATCACGGATTCCAGCGCCGCCACGCCCTCTTCATGTCCGCCGATCAAATCCTCCACCCGCGCCTTCAGCCCCCGGCTGCGCGAGCGGCGGCTGCCCTCGACCCCGCGCAGCCAGCGGCGCAGCTCGGCGGCCTCGCGCCCGGTCAGGGCCGCGGCGAAGGCGCTGTCGGCGGCGTCGAACAAATGATGCCCCTCGTCGAAGACATAACGCAGGGGCCGGGTTGCGGGATCGTTGGCGGCGCGCGCCGCCTGCACCATCACCAGCGCATGATTGGCGATCACCAGCCTGGCTCGCTTGGCCCGGCGCTGGCTGTGTTCGATGAAGCATTTGCCGTAATGGGCGCAGGCGGAATAGATGCATTCGCCGCGCCGGTCGGCCAGCCCCAGCGTATGCGGCCGCCCGGCGATATCGCTCAGCCAGGATGGAAAACCGCCACCGGTCAGATCGCCGTCGCGCGACGCCCCGACCCAGCGCGCCAGCAGTCCCAGCGCAATCGCATTCTGCCGCTGTACGCCAACGCCGCGCACCGCATCCTCCATGTTCAAGAGGCAGAGGTAATTCTCGCGCCCCTTGCGGATCACCACCTGGCCGCGCTTGATGCCGGCGTCCGGGTAGAGCCGGTCCAGCTCGCCGTCGATCTGATGCTGCAGATTGCGGGTGTAGGTGGAAATCCACACCGGGGCGCCGTTGGTCTCGGCCCACAGGCTGGCCGGCGCGATATAGCCCAGGGTCTTGCCCACGCCCGTTCCGGCCTCGCCCAGCACGAAACGCGGCGCGCCGTCATCGTCGCGCGGGATGAATGCTTGCGTGACGGCCGAGGCGTAATCCGCCTGGCTGGGCCGCGGCTCCGCGTTCTCGCCCAATAGCTCGGCCAGCCGGTGGCGCGCGTCGGTGGGATGGACCGGCTTGTTGCCGGGCGGCGGCGGCGGCGCTTCCTCCTCCCATTCCGGCAGGCGGCGCCAGACCTCCAGCCCGCGCCAGGCCGCCGCCGGGGTCTCGTCGACGCTCGATCCCATGGCGGCCAGCACAAAATGCCCCCAGGCCCAGCCGCCCGCCGCCATCGCCTGGGCGATGGAGACCACCTGTGGCTCCTGACTCGTCGCGGCCAGCCTTTGCAGCAGCGCCTTGGTCATGGCCCCAAGCGCGATGGCCTCGGCCTCATGATCGTGGGGGACCGGCAGCCCCAGCGCGGTAGCCAGCCCGCGCGGCGTCGGCACGCAGAACCGCCCGGGATGAACGAAGGCGAACAGCTCCAGCAAATCCAGCGCCGGGAAGGCACCGATATTCAACCGCCGCGCCATCGCCGGCATATGGCACAGCAAAGGCGGCGCCCCCCCGCGCATGCGCCCCGCCACCGCATCCAGCCGCAGGCCGTGAATCTCCCCGTCCCGGTCCAGCCACACGGCCCCGGCCGGCCCGGCCACAAGGGCCGGCGCGTCGGGCATCATGATGTCGCGAATCGCTTCCATGGAGGGACTATAAACGGGCGGGCGGGCGCGTGCATGGGAAGTTGGGGGGCCATTATGCGCGGCACGCCATCTTTATTCTGGCGATCAACCTCTATAACATGGTCCAACCGTTTGCTTACGACTGAAAATATCCGTAACGAGATATCAAACTTGGAGGTGTAGAGATGACTGAATCGACTTATAAGGGTACCTGCTTCTGCGGCGCCGTGGAACTGACAGTTACCGGGAAACCGGAGGTGATGGGCTATTGCCACTGCGACTCCTGCCGTGCCTGGGGCGCCGCCCCGATCAACGGCTTCACCCTGTGGAAGCCCGAGGCCGTGAAAGTGACTAAAGGCCAGGAGGACGTAGGCGTTTTTCATAAGACAGAGAACAGTCATCGCCAGTTCTGCGTCAAATGCGGCGGGCACATCATGACGGATCATCCCCCCATGAATCTCGTGGATGTGTATGCTGCCGTCATTCCCGATTTCCCCTTCGAACCGGCCTTCCACGTTAACTACAGCGAGAAGGTGGTCTCGATGAAGGACGGCCTGCCAAAGTTCGACGATATGCCGGCGGAAGCCGGGGGCTCGGGGAAAACGTTGCCGGAATAAGGAACCACGGGCAGGCATGGCTTCTGGCATGCTGACGCTGTAAGGGAAAGCCATGGAAACGAAAATCGCGATTTCGCAAAAGCCGCCGGTTCTGCTTGATCTGGAAGCGACAATCGACCGGGTTGTCGAAACCCTTGAGGAAGCTGCCGGTCAGGGCGCGCAAATCGTCGTATTTCCAGAAGCCTACCTGCCCGGTTACCCTACATGGATCTGGAGGCTGCGCCCCGGCGGCGATATGGCGCTGGGCAATGAGCTCCATGCCGTCTTGCGAAGGAACTCGGTGGATATTTCGGCGGGCGGACTCGACCGAATATCCGACGCGGCCGCCAAATTCGGCATCGTGGTAGTCATGGGCCTGAATGAAATCGATTCGAAGTTCAGCGGCACGACCCTGTTCAACACCGTCGTAGTAATCGGCGCCGATGGCACTGTCCTGAACCGTCACCGGAAGCTGATGCCCACCAATCCTGAACGGATGGTGTGGGGCGCTGGCGATGCAAGCGGCCTCAGGGTGGTGGAAACACCATTCGGCCGGATTGGCTGCCTCATATGCTGGGAAAGCTATATGCCACTCGCCCGCTTTGCGCTTTATGCGCAGAACGTCGAAATATACATCGCGCCGACATGGGACTGCGGGGACACCTGGACCGCCTCCATGAAACATATTGCCCGCGAAGGCGGTTGTTGGGTGCTGAGCACGGCCACGGCGATGCAGGGGCAGGATATCCCATCCACATTTCCGCAGCGCGAAATGCTTTTTGACGACGGCGAGTGGGTGAATTCCGGCGATGCCGTCGTCGTCGAACCATCCGGCAAGGTGGTTGCCGGGCCGCTCCACCAGGAAAAGGGTGTCTTGTACGCCACTATCGATCCCGAGGACTCGCGCAGGTCGCGCAAGTCACTGGATGTGACCGGTCATTACGGCAGACCGGATATCTTCGACCTGCGGATTGATCGCCGCCCCATGCCGCCTGTCAGTTTCATCGACAAGGACGAGTAACCGCACACCTGTTCGGAACACTGGCCTGATATACTGAACAAGGGCATTCCCGGCGCTGTTCCGGCAATACTTCAAGCCAGCCCATCGCCGGGACATTGACGCGCCCGCGCCCAAGTCCTAGTTTGCCGCGCGTTTTCAACCCCCTTTTTAAGAACGGCAAACATCATGAGCACCACCCGCGATCTCGCCCTGAAGGCGAAGGCATGGCCCTTCGAGGAAGCACGCAAGCTGATCGCGCGCACCGGGGGCAAGGCGCCGGAGAAGGGCTATGTGCTGTTCGAGACCGGCTATGGCCCGTCCGGCCTGCCGCATATCGGCACCTTTGGCGAGGTCGCGCGCACGACGATGGTGCGCCATGCGTTTGCCGCCATGTCCGATATCCCGACGCGGCTGTTCGCCTTTTCCGACGATATGGATGGCTTTCGCAAGGTGCCCGACAATCTGCCGAACCAGGAGATGCTGGCCGAGCATCTGGGCAAGCCGCTGACCCAGGTGCCCGATCCCTTCGGCACCCATGAAAGCTTCGGCCATCACAACAACGCGCGGCTGCGCGCCTTCCTGGACGGGTTCGGTTTCGAATATGACTTCAAGAGCTCGACCGAATGTTATGCGTCCGGCGAGTTTGACGCGGCGCTGCTGAAAATCCTGGCGCTGCATGACGAGGTCAAGGCCGCGGTGCTGCCGACCCTGGGCGAGGAACGCCGCGCCACCTACAGCCCCTTCCTGCCGGTCTGCCCCAAGACCGGCCATGTGCTGCAGGTGACGATCGACGAAGCGCGGCCCGATTCCGGCACGGTGATCTACACCGACCCGAACGACGGCGAGCGCATGGAGGTGCCGGTCATCGGCGGCGCCTGCAAACTGCAATGGAAGGCCGACTGGGCGATGCGCTGGCATGCGCTGGATGTGGATTACGAGATGTCGGGCAAGGACCTGATCGACAGCGTGAAGCTGTCCTCGAAGATCTGCCGCATCCTGGGGAGCCGCCCGCCCGAGAACCTGACCTACGAGCTGTTCCTCGACGAGAACGGCGAGAAGATTTCCAAGTCCAGGGGCAACGGCCTGA
>CBFDDT010000035.1:0-27033 GCA_965603635.1 uncultured bacterium
GTCATCTCGCCGAGATCTATTTTCTCTTCGACCGGCGGCGGCGCCGGGGTGATTACCGGGATCCCGTAATTGGAATAGGCGGCGAACAAGCCGATGGTCACCAGGCTGAAGACAGTGACTTTCAGGAAATTACCCATGGCCTCAACCCTCCGCCGACGCCGAGCGCCAGTAGCCGGAGACATCGCTCTTGCGGCCGCTCAGCGTTGCGATCCAGAACACGAAGATCACCAGTGACATGAACAGGATGGTGCCGATCGACACCACGTTCGCCGCATAACCCAGCGTCGGCGTGAAGGCGTCAGGTGAGTTGTCGCGCAGGATATCGACCACATGCCAGTGCTGGCGGATGCCCGAGCGGATATAGCCCATCAGCCCCATCAGCCAGGTAAAGGCGACGGCCAGCAGGAACAACGCATATTGCGCGCGCGCCGGGATACGGCCCCAATGCAGCGGCCCAACCTGTTTGGAGCCGCGATACATGAAGTAGTCGATGGCGGTGCTTACCGCGATGATTATCAGCGTGGTGAAAACCTGCGGAATCGAAGCCGCAACCTTGTAAACCGTGTTGGTGAAGTAGCCGTGATAAATGCCCAGAAACAGGATGTTCAGGATGCCGGCCGTAAACAGCGCCACCTGCGCCGCGTTGCCCGCTTTCACCCAGGGTACTGTCGCAATCTTGTTGGCCCGGCGATACAGCATGAAACTTAGCGCCGTGGTCAGGATCATGATGTTCACGGCCGTATTCTTGGCCGGCATGATGCCCAGCGGCCCGAGATACTTGTGATACGGGCCCCCCAGCGCCTTCAGCTCCTCATTGGTCAGCACCAGCGTGTGCGGCGTGAACCAGACCAGGAAGGCGGCGACGATGGCGATGGCCAGGTACTTTATGTAGGGGTAATAGCGCGCCGCGCCGTCGCTGCGCCCCATGCCGCACCACAGATAGTAATTGGCCGACAGGAACAGCGTGCCGATCAGCACCGCCTGGATGATGAACAGCCAGGCGAAGATGCCGCCCATCAGGGTGATGCCCATCTGCTGGCTGTAGGCGTAAATTTCGGCAGCCAGATAATACCCCGCGAAGGGCAGCGGCAACAGCGCCGAGATGGCGATGAAGTTGGCGGTATAGCCCATCCAGTCGTAATGGGCGCGCTCTTCCGGCCCGGCCGCGCTGAGGAATTTGTAGGCCGCATAGGCGCCAACGATGGAGCCGCCGAAGGCCACGTTGGCGATCACGCGATGCAGGTTGATCGGGTTCCACAGGAAGTTATGGATGGCGGCCCAGCTGTCACCGGTAAACACGCCCGCGATATCGACGCCGGCGGGGCTCATCATGAAGGTCAGCCACGAATTGGCCAGGAACATCAGCATCGTGCCGGCGGCGTTCAACACCAGACCGATCGTCAGATGCACCCACTTGCGGAAACCGCCCTGCAGCCAGTGCCAGCCGTAATAATAGAGGTAGAGGCATGCGCTCTCGACGAAGAACAGCATTGCGTACCAGAACATCGACTCCTTGAAGATGCCCGACATATAGACCATCACGCCGGGGTAGAAGACCAGCAGCGAGATCGACAGCAACCCGCCCAGGATGGCGGTTAGCGAATAGGCCGTGATGCTGACCTTGATGAACTCGTAGGCCATGTCGTCATAGCGCTTGTCGCGGGTGCCCATGCCGATGGCTTCGATGATGAAAACGAAAATCGGCACCGCCAGCACGAAGGCGGCAAACCACAGATGAAGCTGCGCCACCAGCCACACCGCGACGCGGCCGTTGACGCCGGCGATTTGCGGGTAATCTCCGACGGTCAGGTTCGGCGGCACGATTGTGCCGGGCGCGATAGCCTCCGCGGCTTCCGCGGCCTGTTCGGTCTGCGCCAGCGCGCCGGCATCGCCCCAGACGCCGCCCGGCATCGCCACGAACAAGGCGGTGAGCAGCAATGCACCCAGGACATATGCCGAATATCGGAGTTTCATCGTCATTTGCCAGTTCCTAATGCACATAGATGACCGTCAGGCCCTGGGCATGCATGATCGCGTAATCGACCGCCAGAAAGGCGAAGCCGAAGGCCAGAAAGGCCACCGCGAATGGAATGATGTACTCCTTCATCTTCGATCCTCCCAAAGCGACAGTCAGGCCGACAGGAACCACCAGAACAGCAAGGCCAATCCGACCGCGACGGCCGCGAACAGCACGGGCCCCGCCCATGCCGATCCGTTATCCTTCTGTCTGTCTTCGTTCATTGCGTCAGCCTATTCGATGTCTTGCCGTTGAATATTGACTTCCCTCAATGCTCTCGATACATTTCCAGCATGAAGTTAAAAAAGAAAAACATCACTGACGCAGTAATCATCGCCGGCGGCGTTATTAACGTCATTGTGATTGTATTCATCCTTTATTATTTCGTTTTTTAGCCCTTGCCTTTGTCGGGGCCGCCGGGCGAAATGGCCGCCCGGCGCTTCCCGTTTACGGTTGTCACTTCTTGCCCTCGCAGGCGCAGAGCTTGCGCAGATGTCCCACCAGCGCATCGACTTCCTCGTCCGAGATCGTCTTGCCCCAGGGGGGCATCATCGGTGACTTGCTGACCGACGGCCCGCCGTCGAGGATCACGTTCCGGATATCCGCATCCGTCAGTTTGTTCATCTCGGCCGCGTTGGTGAAGTTGCGCGGGCTGACGGGGAAGTCCTTGTAGACGTTCGGCCCGTCCCCCTTGCCTTCCAGCCCATGGCACTGGGCACAGTAGAATTTGTAGACCTTCTCGGCGTCCACCTCGGCCGCCGCCGGACCGGCGGCGAGCAGGCCCAGGCAGGCGATCAGGGCTGCGATTGCTGTCAGTCTGGTCATGTCCTGTTTCCTTTTTCCCGTCATGCCGGTCACTTGAAGTTCGCGACGTAGGCCGCGACGTTCTGCATGTCCTTCTCGCGGAGAATTCCGACGAAAACCGGCATCATCTTTACCGGCTTGAACACCTCGGGCTGCATCAGATAGGCGAGTATCCAGTCAGGATTCAGCCGATTGCCGGCGCCAGCCAGCGTCGGGCCCATCAGCCCGCCGGTCAGGCCCTTCTTGCTCTCATATTGATGACAGCCGCTGCAGGGCATCTTCTTGGTAAAAATCAGCCTGCCCTTGGGGTTTTTCTTCGGCTTGACCTTGCCGGCCTCGACCGCGTCGGACGTAAGCCCCATCAGAAACTCGGTGACGTTAGCCGCGTCGTCGCCCGAAATCGCCGGGTGGTTGGCCGGATTCTTTTCGGTCAGCGAGTTGTAGGCCATCGGGCGGATCGGATCCGGCTTGGCCAGCCAGGCCTGCAGCCATTCCTGCTGGAATTTGCTGCCCGCATACCAGAGTTCCGGCCCCTTTTTGGCCAGTTGATCGTCTATTGTTTTTTCTTTTGCGGGACCGTCCGTGTAGTGACAGCCCGCGCAGCCCCCGGCCTTGAATGTTTCTTCGCCGGCCGCCGCATCGGCACGCGCCGCGCCCGTCGATATCGCCAGGATCAACACCCCTAGCAATGCTGTATATGTTGTTCGGATCATTTTAAACTCCTTCTAGTCGGTCCCTCTTTCATTTCGTGGCCGCCTCCTGGCCGCCATCCGGTTCGCCGTCCATGCGGCCGGCCCGGCGCACCATCCAGAAGCCCAGCCCACCGGTCAGCAATACCGCCAGCAAGGTGTACAGGTAGACACTGTTCGGCGTCGGCGCCTCCAGCAGCACGTATTGCCAGGTGGATACGCTCATGACGATGCCGTGCTCGCCGTTCGATCCGTCCCAGGCGTTAAGCGCCATCGGGATGAACTTGCCCTCGACAAACTGCACGTCGTTTTTGTCTTCGGTCAGCAACGGGCGTGTCATCACGACGCGCCAGCGGCCGTCTTCCCATTTCGCGGTGGAGGATACCTGTTGCTGTTCCTCTGCCTGTGCCTTGGGCGGGCGCGACCAGCCGCGCGCGATGCCTTCCTCGACGGCGTCCGCATCGGCCTTCCAGGTCCAGAGTTGCACCGGGTTGGAGGCGTTGCCGCGCAGGAAATGCGGCTTCTTGGTGCCTTCCGGCGGCTTCGTCGGGAACTGCAGCGCCACCGCGTCACGGAAGGTTTCCAGCGCCCGCGGAATCATGTCGTTGGCCTCGATATAGGAATTGTAGCCGCCGATTTGGCGAATTTCCTGCAAATCGAGTTCCTGGTCCTCGTCATGGGTGGTGTCGGCGAACGGATCGTCCCATTCCAGCAGGAAGGCAATCCCGCTGCCGTTCTCGACGGCGCGCATGGTCACTAGTTCGATGCTAGGATTTTGCCAGCGTGGCGCGGCAACGACCTGGCCGGTGAGACGCACGTCCATCGCTTCCGCCTGGGCCCAGGCGGCGTCGCCGACTTCTTCGGGCAGGTCGCCCTCGACCCGTTTCGCCTTCAGAACCTGATGGCTGGTCGGCTCGTGCTGAAGCGACTTGATGAAGTTCGCCAGATACCAGCGTTTCTCTTCATCCAACGCCTTGGCGAAGGAGGGCATCGGCGTGCCGTTGATGCCGGTCGAGAAGCGCATATAAATGTCCTCGACCTCGTTGCCGCCCTTGATCTTCCAGGGCAGGGTGACGTTGCGGATGCGGATCGGGAAGCCCCAGTCATCCTTGCGGTCGAAGGCCTTCTGACCGTTTCCGCGGCCCTGCTTGCCGTGGCATTCCCAGCATTTGGCTTCCTCGAAAATCTCGCGGCCCTTGGTGATCGTCGCCTCGTTAAAGGGCGCGCGTTCGGTGGGCAGGCTGATAACCTTGCCGGTCAGGGCCGGGTCGAGTTCGGGATCCTCGAATTCCGGCGCGAAGGTCATGACATAGGCGATCACCGCCCAGCGCTGATGTTCGGAAAGTCCGTTCTTGATCTTGCCGTCGTCGAACGCCTGCATCCCGGTGCCCGACAACCCGCGGCTGACGGTGCGGAACAGGTCTGTCGGCAGGGGAAGCTCGCCGCTTTGCGTGGTGCGGAATTTAAAGGTGCCCAGGGTGAAGTCGCGCGGGCGCGGGTCCATGTAAGGGGCAGCCGGCCCCTCACCATCGCCCAACAGGCCATGGCAGAAGCTGCAGCGCTGAATATATATCTCGTTGCCCTCGGCCACCAGTTCGTCGGTGATCTCGGGCATCGGGCCTTTCGGAACGTCGGCGGCCAAGGCCGGCCCTGCTGCCAGGGCAATGCTGGCGGCCAGGCATAGCGCTCCTTTGGAGAGCCAGTCGAAATATCGATTTAACATTCTCCCGCCTCCCTTCAGTGCGATTCCGGAATACGGGGCGTTTTTTCCGCCATGTCGTATTCCGCCATGATGATTTTCCAGCGCTGTTCCTCGGTAAGGTTCAGCTTCCATTCGGGCATCGCCGAATCCCAGGGCGTCGCCTCGGTCGGCAGGCCCGGCCCGCCATTGGCCACGCGCCAGAAGGTGTAGCCCTCGACGATGGTTTCGATGGTTCCATTGTCGGTAAAGTTGATCGGGCGCAGCTTGAAGCCGTCGGCCATCGGTCCGTCGCCGGCGACGCTGTCGCCGTGGCAGGGCCGGCAGTTCATGGCGTACAACGCGCGGCCCTCGAACAGGTTCTTCTCGACCAGCGCGGCCCTGGCGACCTCGGGGCTGACGTCACCGGCTTCCAGATCGGCCAGGAACTTCAGCATTGGCGCGGTTGCGATGGCGGAGAGCGGGTTCTCGTCGAACTCGTCGATCCAGATATCGACATCGCCCTGGACCTGCTCGATGAACGCCACCTCGCCCGATTCCGCCTGTTCCAGGAAGACCTGGACATCGTCGTCGGACGGGTTGGAGAATGGATTTCGCATCTCCTCGAACTGTTTTGGGAAGTTTGAGGAGGGATGCTGGATGCGCAGCGACGATGGCAATTCCACCTTCGGCAGCTTCGCGTCATAGACCTGCCAGCCGACCAGAAGCGGTATGGCCACCAGCACCACCAGACGCGGCGTCTGGCCGTAATCGCCGCGCATGAAGCGCCAGATCGGGCCCATGAATTCATCGATGTTGCGGTCGGAAAAAGTGACCAGCATGAACATCGCGACCAGAGTCAGCACCATATAGAAGAACACCAGCGTGCCGGGCACCGGCAGCGGGAAAGGCAGTGCCGTTATCGAGCGCGAGACCGCGGGGATTACCCATTTGATCAGCCCGTAGACGGCGACGATGGTAAGCAACACCGTCAGGGTGCGGGGAATATTGAACTTGCCCATGGTCAGCTTCCCTCCTCCACCTGTTTTTGAAGCATCAGGTAGGACAGCAGGTCCTGGAAGTCCTTGACCGTCAGCGCCTCGTTGATATCGCCGGGCATGACGCTGCTGGTCTCGTCCACGGTGATTTCCTTGATGTCACTTCGCGCGATGGTCACGACGTCGCCGGTATCCTTGACGATGTCGATCTCGTCCGGGTCGTCGCGCATCAGCAGGCCCTTGGTCTGGCGGCCGTCATTTTCGACTACCACACGGGTCTCATAGCCCTTGGTGATTGTCTTTGCCGGATTGATGATGGCGTCTTCCAGGAATGCCAGCCCCTTGGTTCCCACGCCGGTCAGGTCCGGCCCGACTTCCTCGCCCTCGCCGTTCAGGATGTGGCAGTAGGTGCAATTGTCCTCGTAGACCACTTCGCCCGCGCCGGGATCGCCGCCGCCGGCGGCCGTGGCGGCCTCGACGCGCTGGAAGTAGGCGGCCGAGATATCGCTGGGATTCTCCAGGCTGTCGATATCGAATTCGCCGTCCTGGCTCTGCAGATAGGCGATCACCGCCTTGATCTCGTCCACGTTCAACGAGATCGGCGGCGCGAACACGATGGCCATTTCGTTCTTGAAACCCTCGACCACATAGGCGTCGGGCTTGGCCAGACTCTCCACCAGATAATCCGTGGAGGTATAGTCCTCGCCGGTTTTTTCGGAGCGCAATTTGGCGCGCTCGGACGCCCGGGCGCCGATGGCGAGCGCGAATTTCTGGCCAAACACACCGAGGTTCGGGCAGCGCACCGCACTGCCGCGATCGCCCACGCTGTGGCAGGTATAGCAGCGGCCCTTGCCCCAGAAGATTGCCTCGCCGCCCTCGGGGCTGATATCGACCTTGCCCACGGCGGAAACATCTTTCTCGCCACCGGTCAGGTCGGTAACCGAATTGCCGATCCACAGGAAGATTCCCAGCACCACGAGTAGCAGAACGAAGACCTTGCCGACAGCCCCAAACATAGCCGACTTCATTCCGATTTCTCCTTTTGCTGAGCGAGGCCGCCGAGCCAGAACATGAAGGCGACGCCGACCATGAAGACCAGAACCGCCAGCGCGACCATCTCGGTCATGGTTGCGTTGCTGGGCGTGTTACCCCAAACCGAAGTATCGCGCATGGCGCCGAAGATGTGCCAGTCGCCCCGCAGGCCCGAGCGGATGAAGCCCATCAGGCCCATGTTCATGGTGATGATGAAGGTCAGCAGCAGCAGCGCATACTGGCTGCGCCCGCTCATCTTGCCCCACTGCAGGGGGCCGATTTCCTTGGCGCGGCTGAACAGGAACAAGTCGATGGCCGAGACCAGGATCAAGCAGCTTATCAGTTGCAGGAACTGGGCGACCGCGACGTTGCGCAGCACCGGCGAGGCCTGTTCCATGACGATGAAACCGTAAACGCCCAGGAAGATCACCACGCTGAAGGCGGTGAAGCCCAGATAAAGCCCCTGTGCGAGCCGGCCCCGGTCTCGCAGCGCCAGGAAGATGGCGAGTACGCCCACGGCGCATTCGGCCAGCAGCAGGTAGCCGATATCGTCCATCGCCCATTCCCGGTCGGCCGGGAGATCCAATGCGGCCGGATCCATGGTCAACATGCTTACGGCGTATTGTCCAACGATGGCGATGGCGATCAGGCCGGCGACCGGAATGACGATCCGGGGCATGCGGCCCTGCTGGCTGATCGGCACGAGATCGCTCTTGTTGCCGCGCCGGTACAGCAGGAAGCTGAAGAAAGTGGCCAGGATGATCAGGTTCACCACGGCGTTCTTCGCCGGCATCAAGCCGAGATATTTCAACGTCGGATGATACTGGCTGCCGCCCATCTCGCCGATCTCCAGGCTGGTCAGCGGCAGGTTATGCGGCGTCAGCCAGATCGCGAAGGACACGATCAGCGCGAACAGTATGTATTTGATGTACCTGTAATAGCGTTCGGCACCGGGGATGCGGGTCATGCCGCTCCACAGATAATAGTTACTGATCAGGAACAGCGAACCCACCAGCATGGCCTGGATGATGAAGGTCCAGGAGAAGTCGCCACCCATCATGTTGTTGCCCATGACGGCGCTGGTCGAATAGATCTCGCGGCCGAGATAGTAGCCGGCGAAGGGCAGCGGGATCAGCGCCGCGATGGCGACGAAGTTGGCGATATAGCCCATCCAGTCGTAATGAGCCTTTTCTTCCATGGTCTTCGCGCCGATAAACTTGACGGCCGCGTAGGAACCCGCGACCAGTCCACCGAAAGCCAAATTGCCCAGCATGCGGTGAATGGCGATCGGCGTGGCCAGAATATTCTCGAAGGCTTCCCAGGTGGTGCCGACGAACTGGCCGGCCTCGTTCATGCCGACCGGGCTCATCATGAAGCCGGCCCAGGAGTTCGCCAGTTGCATGATCGCCGTGCCGGCGACGTTCAGCACGATGCCGATCAGGATATGGATACCCTTTAGGTCCTTGACGATCCACAGCCCCAACGCCATCGGCAGGAAGTACAGCAGCGACATGAAGCTGCGGGTGTCGGGGCGCATGTCCGGCCCAAAGCCGCCGAAGAAGAAGAACAGGGTAACCCCCAGCATGACGACGCCGGCAACCTTAAAACCCACGCGGATTGCCGGGCTGAAGGGCGTCCGCCGGTTCATCGCCTTCCAGCCGTAATAGTAAAGGTAAAGGCAGAAGGTTTCCGCGAAGAACAGCAGGGCGTACATGAACATCACGTCCTTGAACGTCCCCGCCATGAAGCCCATGAAGGTCGGGTAGAGGGTGAAGAGCGCGAAGGCCAGCAGGCCGCCAAACGCGGCAGTGGTGGCGTAGGCGACGCTCAACAGGCTGGTGAACTCATAGGCCAGCTTGTCGAAACGCTCGTCGCCCTTACGCCAGCCGATGAACTCGATAATGACCGCGAACAACGGCACGCCAAGCACGAAGGCCGCGAAGAACAGGTGCATCTGCGCCAGGAACCAGACCAGTTTCCGGGAATCGAGCCCCATGAACTGGCGGTAAACGTTGGCGTCCTGCGCAAGAGCGGGAGTGGCGGCCAACACCAGAACCAGTGCAATCAATACCGGCCCCGGCCGTGCCAGGCGAATTGCCCGTGCCAAGAAACGTGCCATTGTCGAGATCCTACAGGTTCAGACTTACTGGGCGGAGAAGCTGAAGTTGGCCTCCGCCGAACCGCCGGCGGGAACCGTGATTTTGGTTTCCTGGAGCCCGATCGTTGGATGCCATGCCTGCAGCGTGTAGTCGCCCGCCGGGATATCGCCGATCTCGTACGAGCCATCCTCGCCGACCACCACCGCATAGGGATGCGGCGGCGCCATCATGAAGCCGAACATGAAGTTGTGGGCCTCGCAGTTGATGCCGATATAAGGAGAGCGGCGCGGCTTGATGGCCTGTTCGATATCGCCCGGGTCGGGTTGGCCGAAATTGAACATAGTGCGCTTGACCACGCGGCCCTTTTCGACGCCGATCATCTCGCGCGTGTTGATGTTATGCAGCACGCCCTTGTCGCTGTTGCGAATGACGACCGGGCCAGGCTTGACGACCTGCGCCCAGGGCTGGAAGCGGCAGTCTTTCTGGTTAATCAGATACTGCCCGCCCTCGGGCTCGGTCCAGGCCTTGCCCTCCTTGATCTTCTTGAGGAACACGAAGGTGCCGCGCAAGGCGCCGTCCTTGACGTCGATCCAGACGACCTCGCGCTCGCCATCGCCGCAGACTTCCGGGTTCTTGGTGATGAGAATATTCTCGACCGCGGAAGCGGGCAGCGCACCCTCGAAGCTCACCTTGCCCGTAACACTGCCGCCGTTCTCGACGGCAATTTCGGCGTATTTGGCCTTGGCGGCGTTGGCAACCCCCGGCAATCCCAGCACCATGGCGGCGCCAGCCGCAAGAAATCCAAACAGTTTCAAACTTTTCATAACTCTCAATCCTCCGTTTTCAGGTCTCTATACAGTCGGGGCCATTTCGGTTTGCGGGCGGTTCAGGTCCACCAGCGCCATGATTGCAACCGCCCAGACCCGCATTCTCTCGTCGTCGTCCAGGACGTCGAGGAAGCGGTCGGTTGCGGCGGCCGCGTCTACACCGCGCAACAGCCGCGCGGCCCTTTCCTTGTGAAATCCATCACGGAAGAAGGCGAAATCGACGAGGTGATCGACTGCTTCCGCCCCACCCACGCCGGCAATGGCGGCGGCGGCGGCCTCGCGCACGCCGGGCTCACTTTCGGTAAGGAATTTTTCGAATTCCGCCATATCGCCGCCGGCGCGCTTCAGCCCGCGGATGGCTTCGGCCCGGACGAACGGGTCGGCATCCTCCAGCCGTTCGCGGAAAATCTCGCTGTTTTCAGAACCCGACACCGCGCCCAGGGCGCGGACGGCTGTCAGCCGCATGTCGCGGTTGTCGCTGCCGGTGGTGCTCACCAGAGTATCGTTTGCGTCCCCGGGAAGATGGCCCAGCCGGACCGCCAGTTGCGCCAGCGAATCCGCGGCCGTCAGCCTGACATCCTCGTCGTCGTCGGCCAGGGCCTCGGCCAGCGCCAGCGCCACTTCGTCTTGCGCGACATTACCCAAAACACGGGCCGCGAAACGGCGCACATCCTGATATGCCGCGACCTTGGGGTTTGGCGACACCTTCTGCTTGCGCATTGCCCGCTGGCGGGACAGTTCGAGAAACTCCTCGTCCTCTTCCGTGATGACGGGTTCGGCGGACTGGCTGGCCTCGCCGGCCGGCGCAGGCGGCTCGTCACCCGCGATGATCGCCGCCAGGGTCGAGGTTGGGAATACATCGTAGGCGGGGTGTGGTTCGTCTTCCAGTTCTTCCGGCTCTTCCTCGGCGGCTTCCTCTGCCACAACCTCATCGGATTCATCGATTTCCGGCGGCTGCACGAGTTCGCCACGCAGCGACGCCAGCAGGGCATAGCCGGCCGGGTTGGGCCATTCGCCCGCGTCGGCGAGATTTGCAAGCTGGCCCATGGCGTCCAGCCGGATCTGGCGTTCGCCATCGCCCAGCACCGCTGTAAACCCGGCGACGGCCTGTTCGCCACCGATCCGGCCCAGCGCCGCAACGGCTGCCAGCCTGCGGGCCAGCGGTATATCGCGGTCGGTGAGAATACCCAGTATATCGGTCAGCGCATCCTCGCCCAGTAGCGCGCCGATGGCTTTCAGCGCGGCGGCGCCGACATCGACGGATTCGCTCTGCAGCCTGGTGCGGATCAGTTCGGCCAGTTCCTCGCCGTCGAACAGCGAAGGCGCGGCGGCGATCAACTCCAGAACGGCTCTTTGCACATCCCAATTGGAGTCGCGAAGCAGGATGGCGGCGCGGGCTGGATAGAGGCGCCCAATCAATAATACGGTTTCGGCGCGGATTTCTGACTGTTTATCGACAAACAGTTCGGCCAAGCGCGGGTCTTTTGGATTGCGCCCGGCTACCGCGCGCAAGGTGACGGCGCGAAGCTCCGCCGATTTGGCCTTCAGGGCGCGGCCGACCGCCTCGCGCGCCGACGGCGCGTCGGATGCGGCCAGCACGGTCACGGCTCGGCGGCGTAATCGGATATTCTTGCCGTCCAGATAAACGGCGAGCGCGGCGATGCCGGGCTCTCCCATGCGAACCAGCGCGCGAAATCCCGTTTCGCTGAGATCCTGGCCGAACTCGTCCTCGATTGCCTCGATCACGTCGGGTACAGCTTTCGACACGCCGAACGCGGCCAGGCCCTCGATGGCCTTGACCTGCATGTCGACCCAGTCGTCCCAGCCATCCTGGTAAATCGCGTCCTCGTCCCAGGCCATTTCCTCGTCGCGCCCTTTCAGCAGGCGGATCAGCCAGGGGATGATCGCTTCGTGGCGCATGGCGACCAGGGCATCCAGGACAGCCAGTTTGACCTCGGTGTCGGGATCCCCGATCAGATTATCCATCAGTTTGGGTGCGGTAGACGGGTCGCCGACCAGCCCCAGGGCCGTCGCGGCATCGACCCGTACGTCAGGGTCCTCGTCCAGCAGCGCATCCAGCAGCGCTGGCACGCCATCGCGGCGGCCAATGGCCCCCAGCGCCTGCGCGGCGAGGGTGCGGTGTATGTCGACACCCTCACGCAGAATTTCAGAGAGGCGAGCGCATATCCGGTCTGGCGGCGTTTCCCCCGTGTTCCGGGGCGTGGCATTGTCGCTGGAGGCGGGCATTGCTGTCATGATTTTGGTGCGCTCTGTTGTTCTTGTTCGTCGGTGAGGCGGGTCGCGGCCCGACGCCGAAGCGCCGGGCCGTTTCCCTGGAGGCGGTTAGATGATGTCGCGCGGGGCGAAGGACATTGACCGGAACGTGCCCTTGTATGGCGACACACCGATCTTCTTCACCTTTGCAACACCCATCTTGTAGTTGTAGTTGCCACTGATCCAGTCGACGACCCGACCTTCCAGCGCATTTGCGGGTTGTGCGGTATGCAGGAAGTCCATGTACATGACGCCCTTCTTGATATGGCGCGTCACCATGGCCACCCCGGTAACCGCGGCCTTCGTCAGCTCCACATTCCCGGCCTTCATCTGGCCGGTGAAGCTGTAGTCCGAGCCGTGGACACCCAGGACGGTTTCCTTCAGACCGGGAACCCGGGCCGAATAGACCATCAGCATATCGCCGCTTTCGATACCGCGGGCCTTGGCGTCGTCAGGATGCATCTCGACATAGTTGTCGGGCCACCGCTGAACGATGTAGGGACGCCGCCGGTCGTCGAAGCCGGACTGCCAACGCTCGTTGGTGCGCCCCGACGTGCACCACAGCTCGTCGTCCTTGGGATTCATCCATTCCCAATAATCCGAGAACAGATCCCAGGGTGACTTCTGGATGTTGCACTTGCCGGTCTGGCTGTTGAAGTGGGTCAACTTCTTGTTGAACATGTTCGCCCCAGCC
This sequence comes from uncultured bacterium, assembly GCA_965603635.1. Lineage (GTDB taxonomy): Bacteria > Pseudomonadota > Alphaproteobacteria > UBA8366 > JADFVY01 > JADFVY01. Next base: position 13,113 of record CBFDDT010000035.1, read on the forward strand.
GGCCCGGTTTCCGGCAATTTGCGGGTGGTATCGTGCAACCGCTTGGTGCCTTCCAGCGACCCGTCGGCCTTCATGAAGACCGGCCCCTGGATACCGTTGGTGCCGAACTCGCCCAACTTCTGATGAAGGGTCTTGCCCTCGCGATGGGCCGCCACCTTGATCATGTTGAAGTCCTTGCGGCTGCCGCGCGAGAAGCGCGACGCTTCCTCGGCAACATCGTTCGAGTTCTTCCAGTCGAAACCGTCGAACCCGACACGCTTGGCAAGCTCGGCGATGATCCACCAGTCGGGCTTCGCATCGCCCGGCGGGTCGTAGAACTTGCTGTACAGCCTGAGCCGCCTCTCGCCATTGGCCCGCATGAAGTCGACCTCGCCCCAGGTAGCGGCGGGGAACACGATGTCGGCGAAACGCGCGCCGATCGGATCGACCAGATAGATATCCTGGTTGAACACCACCATGCCGCCGGAGTCGGCACGTTTCTTCAGCGTGTCGATGATCTCCTGCTTGTCGAAGGAACGGACCTGATTCGGGTTTTGCACCGTCAGCTCATTGAACCGTTGAGCCAACTGCTGCGAGCCGCACATCGACTGGATCCAGGTGGTCCCGATCACATGCGCCAGGCGCGTATGTCCGGCGACCGTCCAGCTATCCGTGTCGAGAGCGCGGCGCCGCCGCCCTGGCACCTTCATCGGCGACTTGTTGCGAGGATATTTGCCCCCGCGCTGACCGCCACGCTGATGCCCACCGGCACGCCCGATCACCTGACCCGGGCGTCCGCCCGCGCCGACGATGATACCAAGCGCCGAGATCGCCTGGGTGTTGCCGGTGTTGTTGGACCAGTAGAAGCCCTTCTCGATCATGATCGAGGTTTTGGGACGCTTGCCGCCATTGGGCTTGGCCATGTATTCGGCGGCGAGCCTGATCTTTTTGGGATCGATGCCCGCGACCTTGGCCGCGTGTTCGAGCTTGAACTCGTCCTGGCCCATCAGCCACTTGCTCCAGTCCTCGAAACCCTTGGTCTGGAATTTGCCCCAGGTGGTCCGCCACTGCCATGGCGTATTACGGGTGCCCTGGCCGAAGCCCGAGGAGGACTCCCACTTGTTGTTGACCCACTTCTTGATCCACTCGGCGTCCTGCCACTTGTTCTCGACAATGATCCGCGCGATTGCGTTGACCACCAGCAGGTCGGTGCCGGGTGTTACGTCGAGCCAGAGTCCGCCGTTCTTTTCGGCGTAAGCCACGCCGGCGGTGCGGCGCGGGACCATCATGATGGTCTTCTGGCCGTTCTGGATGCCCTTCATGATCCATTGGGTCCACAGGATGGTCTTGGTCTCGTACGGGTCGGTGCCGCAGATGAACAAGGTATCCGCATCCTTCCAATCTTCGTAGGACGGCCCGAAATTATCGAAGCCGGCATCCCGGAAGCCTGGAGTGGAACTCACATCGGACGGCGTATCGTGGAACGTGAAGTTCGCCGTTGAAATGTGCCGAAGAGCGTATTTTGTGATGGCGTAGGTGTTCTCGATATACTGGTACGAGTAGGTCTTGACGCCATAGGCGTTGTCACCGTGTTTTTCGATGACATGCTTGGCGACCTCGGCCGCGATATCGAGAGCGAACTCCCAGCTCACCGGTTGCAGAATGCCCCACATCCGGAGCATCGGGGATGCCAGCCGGTCGCGGGTCGGTTTCTGCGGGTTATAGCACTTCTGCGCAATACAGCCGCCCCGCAGGCTGGAATCGCCATCGGTATTGACCGACGTCGTATCCTTGTCCGGAACGATCACCACGTGATGCGGCGAATTGTCGTGCATGACGATGTTGTGCTGGTTGGGGGCGACCCAGGGACCCAGCGGCTCGACGGGGAAGTCAACGCCAAACGCGTTTTCCGCCGCCTTCGGACCGCCGTTGCGGTTGCCGGCCACCGGCCAGCGATAGACCTTGTATCCGCAGGCCACGATGCAGTAGTCGCAGGCCGTGGAGATGACCTCGGCGTCCTTCGGGGGCAACGGCACGTTGCTCTCGGGGACGTAGTAGGGAGTGGAATTTGTCATATCGTTGTCCCCCTAACCTTGAAGGTTGTCGTAGCGACCGAAGACCAGCCCGAAGATGCCGACGGCATAAATGTCGTCGCCGTCGAGTTCGAGCAGCACTTGCGGCAGGCTTTGGTAGGCCTGGCCGGAGATCAGAATCCCATGCCTTGTCAGGTCGTAAGTCGAAAGATGGAACGGGCAGGCGCCCAGCGATTTGGTGTCGGCCTTGTAGGTACCGCCCAGGGGGCCGCCCTGGTGAGTGCAGTAATTATTGAAGGCGACCACATCGCGATCGGGGCCGACTCCCCCGCCCGCGGGCACACCCAGCTTGACCAGCATGGATTCGGCATACTGGCCTTCATCCGGGTATGTGAACTCGACAGGCTTATCCGCCTTAAGGGCGCTAAGCTTGGCGATTTTCTTGCGCGGGTAGGTGGCGACAGTTGCCGGCACCTGTTGGGCTTCGGACGTCCCGGCATTGACCATAACCATGACCGTTGCCGTGGTTGCGCCCGAGGTGAGCAGGAAACCGCGCCTTGACATAAGGCACTTGCCCACTCCCTTCTGCTTTTTCTCCACCGGCGGCGCTAACTGGGCGCCGGTCGCGGAGACGACGTTTTGATTCAGAGTCTTCATAGCTCAAATCCTCGTTGTCTGTTTCCGGCTACTGCAGAGGCGCATAAGGCGGAAGCTTGGGCGTCTGCATCTTGATCTCGGGCCCGCTAAGTGATTCGACGAAGGCGACGAGATCCTCGACCTCTTCATCCGAGAGATTCAGCGGTTTGAGAAGTTTGGTCTTGTTGGCGGCGAACTCGTTCTCGCCACCGCCTTCGTTGTAGAACTCGACCACTTCCGTGAGATCGAAGAAGGCGCCGTTATGCATGTAAGGCGCGGTGTAGACGGTGTAGCGCAGGCTCGGCACCCGGAACTTGCCCATATCGGCCTTTTCCTTCGTCCGGTAATAGAGGCCCGCATCGTCCTTGATCGTACGATACATCTCTTCCGTGACACCCTTGGCGTACTGTTCGAACCGGAAGGTAATCTGGGCAAGCCCGTCCTCTTCCCAGCGGAAGGCACGGGGAACACCGAGATTGTAGTACTGCTTGTCGCTGAACAGCGCGCCGTTATGGCACTCGATGCAATTGCCTTTGCCCTCGAACAGCGCCTTGCCGCGGAGCTGTTGCTCGTCCAGGGCCTTCTTGTCACCGCGCATATACTTGTCGAACGGCGTGTCGGTCTGAACCAGCGTACGCTCGAAGGCGGCGATCGCCTTCCAGGCGTTGCTTATCTTCGGCCAGGTATCGCCGAACACCTTATTAAAGCGCTCGCGATATTCCGGAATGAAGGCCAGGCGGGCTTCCATCATGTCGGATTCGCCATTGCCGGCCACCCCGCCTTTCGCGGCGGCGGGCCCTTGGGATTCCAGCGACCCGGAGGCGCCGGCCCAGAACAGCTTATTATAATATGCCGAGTTGATGATCGTCTGGCTGTTGCGCCAGTGGACCGTACCCGGATAGCCACGCGAAATGTCGTTCGAGAAGCCCCAACCCTGGTTGGGCTCGTGGCAAGTCGAACAGGCCACCGAGGCATCGCCGCTAAGCCTGGTATCGAAGAACAGCAGCTTGCCGAGTTCTATTTTCTCGGGTGTCATCGGGTTGTCGGCGGGAATCGGTGGGTCGCCGAGTGCCGCCAGAGGCGGGTTGGTGTCCGCTGCCGCCGCGCCGCTCAACCCGGCCATGGCGAGACCGGCGGTGAACGCCGCGAATGCGACGGAAGTGAGTTTGTCCGTTTTCATCGCTCGATCTCCCTAATTCTTCACTTCAAGCCAATTCTCGATCGGCTTGTAGTTGGCCGGGATCTTTTCTGGCCAGACGAATTCGGGTCCGGTCAGGGGATCTCCAGTCAAAGCCTCGAGAAACGCGACTAGATTGGCTTGCTCCTTGTCGCTCAGGCCCAGTGGCTTGAGGGCGGAATCCTTGTTGGGATCCACGCCGCCGCCAGCGTTGTAGAAGGCCACAACGTCCTTGAGTGTCTTGAGCATGCCGTTATGCATGTAGGGCGCGGTCTGTTTCAGTTCCCGCAGGGTCGGCGTGATGAAAGTACCAATGCCGGAGCCGTCCGCCTTTTTCCAGCGAATGTAGGCGCCCGGATCGCGGCGGATATTCATATAGTTCTCGATGCCCTGGAACATCGCGAAGGTGACGAAAGTCACATGGCGACGCGGATCGCTCCAGATATCGGGATTTTCCGGAACACCGGTATTGTGGGCTGAATCGTCGCTGAACCGCGGGCCGGAATGGCACTGCGCACAGCCAGCCTTGCCCTTGAACAGGTCGAACCCGGCCTGTGCGGCCTTCGACATTTTGCCCTTGTCGAACGGCGCGCCGCGCGAGATCAGCGTTTTCAGGAATTCCGGTATCGCGTTGCGGACGGACCCGTTGCTTGGCTCGCCGAACCCGGCATCCTTGAACATCTTCACATAGACCGGATCCTGTTTGATGCGCTCCTGCATGATCCGCATGTCCATGTTCAGGATATACGTCTCGGTGATCATCTCGCGGGTTACGTCGTTCAGGTTGGTGCCTTGCCGACCGTCATGGTGCCAGATGTTCTTGGCGGCGGTGTTGATCAGCGTCGGCGAATTTCGGAACCCTTCCGAGCCCGGATAGGCCTTGGACAGCGGCAACCCGTCGGCAAACCCCTTTTCGGGATTGTGACAGGTGGCACAGCTGATCGCCGAATCGCCGGACAGCCGGACATCGTAAAACAGCCGTTTGCCCAGCTCCGCCTTTTTGGCGTCGAATTTAAGCGGCGCAACCGGACCGAAATCCTCCGCCGCCAGGGTCGCGCCGGGTATAACGGCCAGCGAAACCATCATGGCGGCGGCGAGCGTCAACGCCCGGCCACACCCTAGTGGTAAATCAAACCTCATTGACCTGTTCCTCCATGTGAACAGTCGATTTCGACAAGGGTAAGCCACCCGCGTTTGCGGGCGGTATCGTGAAAATATGGAAAAATCGATTTCATGATCCGCGGCGAGCAGCCCCCATTGACTTCGGCATCCGGGGTGGTGATTCGCAAAGGCGGGGCCATTCGGCCGGGGTGCGCTATCCTGCCGCATGCGTTCGCAATAAATGTTTTAATACAATCGCTTACGCTATAGAAAAAGATCTGAATCAAAGACGATATTGCATCGATTATTGATCGTTTCGTTCAATTATTCAGAGGCGTTGAATGAAACGATCAAGCGGCTCGTTATCGCCTCGGCACGCCGTCGTTAAGGCTGGGTGATGTTGAATTCGCGCAGCCGGCGTTCCAGGCGCGGGCGGCTGATGCCCAAAATTTCGCAGGCCTGCCCCTTATGCCATCCGGTACTGGACAGAACCTCTGCGATATGGTGCCGCTCCAGGTCTTTCAACGAGACATGGGCATTGCTCTCCGACTGCCAGTTACCGGCGCCGGCGCCGGCGCCGCCGTTTCCGTCCGCGCGCCCACCGGAAAGCTCGGCCGGCAGGTCGGCCAGGGTCAGAGTATCGCCCTGGGCCATGACCACCGCCTTCATCAGCGTATTTTCCAGTTGGCGCACATTACCCGGCCAATCATGGGCGACCAGTGCGTCCATGACCTCGGACGATACCCGGCGGATACCCTTGCGGACCTCCCTGTTGATGCGCTTGAGAAGATGTTGGGCCAGCGGCCCGATATCGCCGCGGCGATCGCGCAAGGGAGGCAGGCCTATATTGACGACATGCAGGCGGTAATACAGATCCTCGCGGAATTCCCCCGTCTTGACCCTTGCCGCCAGATCGACATTGGTCGCAGCGATGAAACGGGCGTTGCTGCGCATCGTCTTGCTGCTGCCCACGGGGCTGTATTCGCGCTCTTCCAGCAAACGCAGCAGTTTACCCTGCAGACGCGGCGACAACTCACCGATCTCGTCCAGGAACAAGGTACCGCTTCCGGCCTGTTCGACCTTGCCCTTGCGGGCGCTTACGGCGCCGGTGAAGGCGCCGCGCTCATGCCCGAACATCTCGCTTTCCAGCAGGGTTTCGACCAGCGCCGCGCAATTGACCGCCACAAAGGGCGCCGCGGCGTCGGGGCTGGCCATATGGATGGCCCGCGCCACCAGTTCCTTGCCGGTCCCCGACTCGCCCAGGATCAGCGCCGTTACACGGCTTTGCGAGACCATGCCGATGGATTTGAATATCTCCTTCATCGCGCGGCTGCGTCCGATAATGGTGCCGCCGGCCTCGCCGGAATCGATGATCAAACCTTCTGAATCATCCTCGGCCCTGATCTTGAGCGCCTTATCGACCGCCTCGTCCAGCTCGTCGATATCGATCGGCTTGGGCACATAATCGACGGCGCCGCCATGCATGGCCGCGACCGTGCTGTCCAGATCCTGGAAGGCGGTGATCATGATTACCGGCACGTCGGGCAGGCGTTCGCGAATATCCTCCAGCAGCTCCAATCCGCTGCGGCCCGGCATTCGAATATCGGATACGACGACATCCGCCGGTGTTTCCAGCAGTTTGCCTAGCCCCTCGCCGGCGTTGGAGGCGGTATCCACCTCGAAACCCCGCTGGCCATAATGAAGCCTCAGCGTACGGCAACTGGCCGCATCGTCGTCAATAACAAGTATCTTCGGCACAAACTACCCCATTATCCCTGTGTAGGTTCTGTCGGCAGGGTAAACCAGATCCTGGCGCCTCGGCTTTGCGCTGCATCAATTCCGATGGCGCCGCCATGCTGGTCGATAATTCGTTTGACGATCGCCAACCCCAGGCCGGTTCCCTTTCCCCGTGTCGTGAAGAAGGGCTCGAACGCCTGAGTCCGTGTTTCCTCGTCCATGCCCTCGCCGGTGTCGACGACTTCGAATCGGATCATCGGGATATCCGTCTCGAACAAGAGCATGGCCTCAACGGTCAGACGTCCGCCTTCCGGCATGGCCTGCAACGCGTTTTCCACCAAATTCCGCACGACTTCGATGATCTTCACCCGATCGCAATGGACCTTGGGCAAGCTCGACCATCCGCGTCGCAGGACTTCGACTTCCTGCATTTCGGCCGAGTGCGACATGGTCGCCATCGCATCGTCGAGCAGTTGTGCAACGTCCTGCCAGTCGAGGCGGGGCCTTTCGGGGCGCGCGAAACTGAGCATGTCGCGCATGATTTCTTCCATATAGGCGACTTGCTCCAGGCTCATTTCGCAATGTTCGCGGGTCGTGCCGTCTGCCTCGCCATGCTGTCGGGAAAGGATCTGCAGGTTCATTTTGATGGTTGAAAGCGCGTTGCGCAGATCATGGGCGATCATGCTGGCCATGCGACCCATGGCGGTCAGGCCTTCGGTCTCGGCAATCTCGCGCGTGCGCGCCTCGACCTCGCGCTCCAGAGCGTCGCGATATTCGCGCGCCAGGGTGATGTCGCGGTGTATTCCCAGCAGAGAGACGACCCGCCCGTCCTCGTCATGAATCGGGCTGATGCTGAGATCAACCGGATAGTTTTCGCCATTTTTTCGGCGGTTCCACAATTCACCGCGCCACGGCGAGCCTTCCTCAATGGCCTCGCGCATTCCCGCAAAGGTCTCGACGGGCGTCTTCACGGACTTCATGAAGGACAGGGTGCGTCCACGCGCATATTCGGCGCTGTAACCGGTAACGGTAACGAAGGCCGGATTTACATAGTAGCCGTTGCCCTGTGGGTCCGCCATGATGATCGCGTCGGTCGCATCCTCCACCGCCTGTGCGAAGGCCCGCAACTCGTTTTCAGATTCTGTAATCCGTTCGGCCATGCGGTTGAACTCATTAGCCAGTTCGCCAATCTCGTCGCTGCTTTCCACCTTGACACGGCTTTTGCGCTCGCCCTCGGCAAAACGCTGCACTCCGGCCTGCAGTTCCTTGAGCGGTGTCGACAGCCGATACGCGATCAGCGCGCCGCCCATGCCGACGACGAGGATGCCCAGCAGCCCAGCCAGGGAGAAGGACTGCAACGAGTAGCGTAACGCGGCGTAACTCTCGCCGGGAGCCTGCGTCACCGTGACCGCCCAGGGCCGCAGCGAGAGCGCGGCCCGCATCTCGTTGATCGAACGCAAGGGTGCGACACAGACGAGGCGGTCCCACAAAGGCCAGGCTTCTTCGCCCGGTACATTCACCCAGTAGGGATCGCCCTCCGCCCGCTCAACGTTTGCATGCGCGCCAGCCTGCGACGGCCGCCGCGCCAGCGCCTGAATATGGTAAAAGCGCGGTTCCCCTCCAATCGATACGCCGGCATGATCGACAAGGGCGACCTCGCCACTATCGCCAAAACGGATGTTTTCGATCGTGTCGGCGAACTTTGGAAAATCGTACACGGCGACCGCATAACCGACGATCCTGATGCCGCCCCAGACCGGAGTGGCGATAACAAGCTTCCGGCCCAGTTCTTCAGTATCCATAAAAATGAAGTGGTCGGTCTTGCCAGCGACATTTCGATACCAAAACTGCGCATCGGCTACACGGTGTTCGGGTGGCGAACTGGAGGCCAGAAGCAGGCCGTTGATGTCATAAACGGAAAGCCGCTCCAATGATTCTTCATCAAGACCCGCCATCACCGAAAGCCGGCGCGAGAGTTCCGGATGAAGCTGCATCAGTCGGGCGCCGGCGCCATCCGCCGCGCGCCATTCATTGCCAAGCCGCCGCAACCGCGCATCGCGCCATTCATCCGGGCGATTTTCGTAAATTTGCCGTCCTTCCAGCGCGACTTCGGCGGTCAGCACGTCGGTCGCGATGCGGCCCAGGCGGTTCGCCGCATCGGAGAACCGGCCTTCCGCTTGCCCCACGATGCGGCTGGCGATCTGGCAGTAGGTCTGGCCCAGCGTTCCCTGAATAGAATCGAGTCCCGACATGTAAACAACAGCGCCACCAATAACGAGGGCGCCCACTGCCCCGGCGACGAACCAGAATGTCAGGCGGCCCCTGATGCCTGAAACTGACTTGAGCCACGACTTTCCGGTCATGCACACGTCCCGATGCCGGGGGGCGGTTCAGTCCAAACTGAAGTTTTCAACGCGCGACTCATTATCGCAGCACCCCACGCAATACAGTCGTGTATAGCCAGCAGACTAGAGCATCATCCGATCGAATTGAACCGAACCGGTTCGATCCGATCGGATATTGCTCTAGCACACGAAACGCCACCAGCCTATTATGCCGCCATCCATGGAACCGTTATTCTGTCCGATGAAATGAGAGCGTGCCTTGACTTATAGCAATCCTCGCAATGGCCTGATGGAGGGTGGACGCCCCACCAGCCGCCGATTTCTGGCGCTGGGTTTAGTTTCTTTTCTGGCGCTGTTTGGGGGCCCCGCCGGCGCCGAGGAGCATTATAAAGAATCCTCTGTCGCACATGGGGGAACCATAACGGGTCAGGTCTTCGCCAGCCGGACAGCGCAGAAAGTGGAACGCTACATTGTCCCCAAGCAGGTGGATATTTGCGGCGGCAATTACCGCGATTCGCCCATAGTCACAATAGAATCCGGTAATCTAAAACATGTCGTCGTCTACCTGGAAGACGTCCCCGAGGGAAAACCCTTCCGCGCCGCGGCCAAAAAAGTCACGATCAACCAGGAAGGCTGCAGGTTCGTGCCGTTCCTGTCGGTGCTGATGGATGGTGGGGAGTTCGAGGCGGTTAATTCCGACCCGCTGCTCCACAATATCCACATATACGAGCTCCAGGGTCAGGGACGCAGCAGTGTCGCCAATGTCTCGCAGCCCCGCAAGGGCGACATCATGATTATGTCGGTCCATGTCGACGGAGGCAGGGTGCTGAAAGTCGAATGCGATGCCCACGAATTCATGCATGCCTTCGTGTTCGTCGCACGCAATCCCTACTACGCGATCGTTGGCCCGGACGGCGCCTTTGAAATCACTGATGTACCCCCGGGCCGCTACAATATCCATGCTTGGCATCCCTATCTCGCCGAACGGACGAAAGTCATAGAGATAGCTCCCGAATCCAACACGGAAATCGAATTCGAGTACTAGAGCATCATCCGATCGGATTAAACCGGTTCAGCTTGATCGGGTAAAATTGTCCGCGATTTCAAGGGGCGGGCAGCTTTATCCGGACACATGGAATCACGGGAAACGATTCCATATGTCCGGATGCTGCTCTAGTTTTCCAGCAACAGGTCGCGCGGGGTTTCGACACGCCGGCCAATGGAATCCCGCAATTTGTTCAGGGCGCGGCTTTCCAGCTGGCGTACTCGTTCCTTACTGACGCCCAACTCGCGGCCGAGCTGTTCCAATGTCGCGCCCTCGTCGGTCAGCCGGCGCTGGCGAATGATGGTCTGTTCGCGCGGGCTCAATTCCCCCAGCGCTTCGGCCAGCCATAGCGAACGCGTCTCGCCGTCGCGCATGCCGATGGCGACGTCCTCGGGGTTGGGCCTCTGATCGGGCAGGAAATCCTGCCAGTCGTCGTCGGACGTTTCGGTCAGGGGCGCATTGAGCGACTGGTCATGGCCGCCCAGGCGCGTTTCCATCGACTCCACCTCGGCGATATTGACCTTCAATTGCGTGGCGATCTTCTTGCGACCCTCGTCGCCGAGTCGAGTCCCCGTGGCGTCCTCGATGCGCGCGCGCAGACGGCGCAGATTGAAGAACAGCGATTTCTGGGCCGCGGTCGTACCGGTGCGCACGATCGACCAGTTGCGCAACACGTAATCCTGCATGGCCGATCGAATCCACCAGGTGGCGTAGGTCGAGAAACGAACCTCGCGCTCGGGATCGAACCGGGCCGCCGCCTGCATCAGCCCGACATTTCCTTCCTGAACAAGATCGCCCATCGGCAGGCCGTAATTACGGAACCGGCCGGCCGTGCTGACCACCAGACGCATATAAGCGCGGACCAGCTTGTGAAGGGCAATCTCGTCGCCCTCTTCGCGCCAGAGACGGGCCAGTTCGAACTCGTACTCGCGTTCGAGCAGCGGCTCCTTCATGGAAATTTTGATGTAATCCAGATTGGCACGCTGGGTTTTGGGGTCGTCGATATGGGCCATTTTCCGTCCAAGACAAGCCGTAGCTGGCCTTCCTCTGTGTGAATCCCACCTTAAGGTTTACTAAAGCACTATAGCAAAAGACGCACTGGGGAAGTCAACTATTTTCGCACGCCCGTTGCCGGAGCCGTTCTTTCTAGAAAACACCATGATGTTCAAGGAGTTATGCCGAACATAGAGGACACAATATACTGTACGGGTGCAAAAAACTCGGCGGATCACACGATTGTCAGGGGGGGTTATCGCCGCCCTCGCGGTTGCAAGCGCCAATTTATAGCTGTCCCCTCGGGCTCAACACTCGAAACTGTCCAGGATTGATCCGTCGGGGGCGAAACAGGCGGCGATCAACTTGCCGCCGAAACCGCAGCCGCCGTCCAGCGTTACGGTGAATTCGGTTTCGGCGAAACCGCCATGTTCCGGGTCGAAGCCGCGGATGACCCGGGCGAACCCCTCATAGGCGCCAGTGATACTGTCGAAACTGCGCGCCGCCCACCAGAAGGCGTCGCTCTGGGCCGCCAGCGGACGCTGGGGATCGACACCGCAATTGACAAACAGCAGGCTGCCATCCTCGCAGGCCGCCGCGCGCTTGAGATGCGCCATCAGCGTATCGTGGCCGGGATGGGTGCGCTGCGCTTCACGCAAGGCGCGGGTCCAGTTATTAAGCTGCATCGTCCCGCCGGTGGCCGCGTAATTGCCTTCGTCGGTGCTGCCGCCATAGGCTGTCAGCGTGGCATCGACGCCGCGTGAAATCACCCAGTTCAGGATCGAGACGGGATCGCTGGCGAACTGCATCTGCAGCAACTTCTGCCACATCTCTTCCTGGCTGCCGCGCAGATAGACGATATCGTCGGTAAAACGAAGTGGCGGATGCGCCAGCACCCGGCGCCTGAAATCGAGCAATTCATTGACCGTTTCGACAATCTCCGGCCCCCGGCCAAGATAGTTGCCCAGATAGACCAGCACGTCGCCCTGCCGCAGCCGGGGTTCCAACTCGCCATGAATTGCCGCCAACCGCACCGCGTCGCCATGCACCGCGCCAATCGCCCATATTCGCGAAGTTCCGCGGATGCTGGCGATGGTGTTGGTTTCGCGCATGGGTTCTGCCGGGTGTGGCAGCGCCGGCTCGCCAAACGGCGGCCGGCGCCAGTTTAAAAGAAGTAGGGACCGCGCTCAGGCGGCCTGCAGCATGGCTTCCAATTTCTCGGTCGCGGTGCTTTCGTCGAGATCCTCGACGGCCGCGAATTCACGCACCAGACGGTCGAGCGCCGCCTGATAGATCTGCCGCTCGCTGTAGGATTGGTCGGGCTGATCCGCATTGCGATGCAGGTCGCGCACGACCTCGGCGATCGACACCGGGTCGCCGGAGTTGATCTTCGCCTCGTATTCCTGCGCGCGACGGCTCCACATGGTCCGCTTTACGCGGCTGCGGCCCCTCAATGTTTTCAGCACGCTCTTCATCTGGTCGCGCGAAGACAACGGCCGAAGGCCGGAATTCTGGGCCTTGCCGACCGGGATACGCAGCGTCATGCGGTCGGCCTCGAAATGGATGACAATCAGCTCCAGGCTACAGCCAGCAATCTCGGCCTCTTCGATGCCGTGGACCTTGCCTACGCCATGGGTCGGATAAACAACCCATTCGCCACCCTTGATCTTCATACCTTCAATCGTAGCATTCATGATCTTATTCAGCCCCTTGTGATTTTGTACGCTAACTTTATTATTTACACTTCACCTTGTGCCGGATTTTCGGCCAGGCAGCGATACCGACATTCGGGTCGTTCCTTTGTTCCGGGAATTTCAACCCTTGGCTCCGGCCACGGCAAACCAGCCACCGCCACAAGAACGCACACTCTTTTCCGCGCTTTCATATCAAGCGCCGTCGTGGTCCGTGGGTGGCCAGATCCTGTTTTGTGTATTGGGGACAAACTTGCCAGACTACCGCAATGCGGAGAAGGCATAACCCGTCCTCAACTCGCTACCGGGAAATAATATAACACATTTTTCAACCAATTTACAGGGGCTTGATGTCAAACGCCTCTTTTGGGAAAATGGCAGTCACGCTTACCTTTTATTGCGTTGCGGCAAAATGCCGCGTGGCGCGTGGCCCTGTCGGGCCGTCACCCACCGAAAAACACCTAAAATGCGCTATTTCGCGGGTTCGGGGTTGAATTCCTTCTCGAATTTTCCGGCCTTGTCCTTCCAGTCGTCGGCGTCGGGCAGCGGGTCTTTCTTGCGCGTTATGTTCGGCCATTTTTCCGAATATTCGCGGTTCATCTCGACCCACTTTTCGCCTTCGCTGTCGGTATCGGGCAGGATTGCCTCGATCGGGCATTCCGGTTCGCAGACGCCGCAATCGATGCATTCGTCAGGGTGGATCACCAGCATGTTCTCGCCCTCGTAGAAGCAGTCCACGGGGCAGACTTCGACGCAATCCGTATATTTGCAGCGGATGCAGTTGTCGTTGACGATATAGGTCATGCAGGCAATCTCCTGAAATTCAGCCGTCACCAACGCCGGCATTGCCGGCCTCACCGGAAAGGCGGCCCAGCACTCTCTTGCGCGCCTCGCCGCTTTCGCGGTCCGTCACATACAAAAGTCCGGCCACCCTGCGCAACATATTTGATTCGAAATCATGCAGCGACCCGTCCGCATACGCGACTTCCCACAGCATTTCAATCATGGAAATGCGTTCTTCATGGTCAAAATTGACGCGGATCTCCTTGGTGAAGCCGTATAGCCCGCCGGCCAGTTCGGTTTCCTCGTCCGCCGCCTCGATCAACTCGGCGATGTCCGCCCCGTCCATGCCGAAGCGGTCCTTCAGCAGCGTGGCGATGTGCACCCGCTCCATGCCGTCGAAG
>CBFDDT010000036.1:0-26949 GCA_965603635.1 uncultured bacterium
GGTATTCGTCGGCAGTCTCTGCGCGGTCCGGCAGGAAGCGGCCGAGAAACCCGTTGAACGCGGTTTTCGACCGCTTCGGGCTGAGAACGTAGATGTCGGCGAAGCCGTTCATCGCACTCCTTCCTCGGTGCTGTTTCCTTCCCAGCCCCTTGCTCGTCAGGCCCGCCGCCAGGCGGTGCCTTGCGGGCCGTCCTCCAGCAGGATACCGGCCGCGGTAAGCTCGTCGCGGATACGGTCGGCCTCGGCGAAGTCCTTGTTCGCGCGGGCCTCGATGCGCGCGGCGACCAGCCGGTCGATTTCGGCGTCGTCCAGTCCGGACGCGCCCGCCCCGCCGCGCAGCCAGGCTTCGGTATCCTGCTGCAGCAGGCCCAGCAGTTCCGCGCCGGCCAGCAGGCGGCCCTTGGCGGCCGCCTTTTCGCCGGTGGTTTCGGCCTTGTTCAGGGCGCCCAGCGCCTCATGCAGGCAGGAGAGCGCCAGCGGCGTGTTGAGGTCGTCTTCAAGTGCTGCCTGCACGTCCGGCGCCTTCTTGAATTTTGATCTCTCGACGACCCCCGCATTGTCGCGCAGCGCCAGATAGAAGCGGTCCAGCGTCGTCTTGGCCTCGGCGAGGCCGCCCTTGGTGAAATCCAGCGGCTGGCGGTAATGAGTCTGCAACAGCGCTAGCCGGATCGCTTCGCCGGGGAATTCCGCCAGCAATTCATGCACGGTGTAGAAATTGCCCAGCGACTTGGACATCTTCTCGCCCTCGGCCATTAGATAGCCGTTATGCATCCAGTATTTCGCGAAAATCTTGTCCGGGTGGGCGCAACGCGACTGGGCGATCTCGTTCTCATGATGCGGGAAGATCAAATCCTGCCCGCCGCCATGAATATCGAACTCCGCGCCGAGATATTTCATGCTCATCGCCGAACATTCGATATGCCAGCCCGGCCGGCCGCGGCCCCAGGGACTGTCCCAACCCGGCGTTTCGTCGTCGGACGGCTTCCACAGCACGAAATCGGCGGCATCTCGCTTGTAGGGCGCCACCTCGACCCGCGCGCCGGCCACCAGCTCATCCCGGCTGTGCCCCGACAGCTTGCCGTAATCGGGCATCGAGGGCACATCGAACATCACATGGCCGTCGGCCTCGTAGGCGTTGCCCTTGGCGATCAGGTCCCCGATCATGACGATCATCTCGGCGATATGGTCGGTGGCGCGCGGCTCCACATCCGGCGGCGCCGTGCCCAGCGCCGCCATGTCTTCATGGAACTGCCTGGCCGTGCGTTCGGTGAGTTCGCGGATATCCTCGCCCAGTTCCCTGGCGCGGGCGTTGATCTTGTCCTCGACATCGGTGATGTTGCGGACATAGGTGACCTTGGGATAAAGCCGCCGCAACAGCCGCGCCAGCACGTCGAACACCACCACCGGGCGCGCGTTGCCGATATGGGCGAAATCATAGACCGTCGGCCCGCAGACATAGAACCGGATATGGTCCGGATCCAGGGGCTCGAAGTCGGTTTTCGCCCGGCTGAGCGTATCGTAGATGCGTAATGTCACGGCAATGCGGTTCCGGTTTTCAGCTTGTTTTCCCCGCCAGACGGGCGAGTACCCGCGCGCGGCCGAGCATAGGTAACAGAACACGTAGTTCCGGTCCATGCTCCATGCCTGTCAGCGCCTGGCGCAGCGGCATGAAGAGCGTTTTGCCCTTCGCGCCGGTCGCCTCCTTCACCGTCTCGGTCCAGGTTTTGAAGGTGGAATCGTCCCAGGGTTCCGGCGGCAACAGTTCGGCGGCCTTGCCGCAGAAATCCGTATCCTCGATGACCGGCGTCACATCGCCATGCAGGATACGCCACCATTCCCCGGCCTCCGCCAGCGTCGTCAGGTTCGGCCGTACCGCCTGCCAGAATTCCTCGTCCGCGCCCTCGATACCCAGCCGGTCCCGCACCTCGTCAAATGACAAATGGTGCAGCACGCGTGCGTTCAGATGATCCAGTTCCTTGCGGTCGAAGCGCGGCGCGGCGCGGCCGAATCCGGCAATGTCGAAAGCCGCGGCCATGGTGTCCATCGACTCCTCGCCGGTCGCCGCCAGCGAGGCGCCCAGATGGGCCAGATAGGCGCAGATCGCGCGCGCCTCCAGCCCCTCCTCGCGCAGCGCCTTCAGGCTGAGGCTTTCCAGCCGTTTCGACAGCGGCTTGCCGTCGTCGCCCATCAACAGCGGCAAATGGGCGAAATCCGGAACATCGAAATCAAGCGCGCGGAAAAGCTGGACCTGAACGGCGGTGTTGGCCACATGGTCCTCGCCGCGAATCACATGGGTAATGCCCAACTCGCCGTCATCGACCACCGACGATAATGTATAAAGCGGGTGCCCGTCCTCTCGGATCAGCACCGGGTCGCTCATATGGCCGGGCTCGAAATGCACCGGGCCACGGGCGAGATCGGTCCATTCGACCGCTTCCTCGGCCAGCAGGAAACGCCAATGCGGGCGGCGGCCCCCGGCTTCCAGCGCCGCGCGGGCATCGTCGGTCAGTTTCAGCGCCGCCCGGTCATAAACCGGCGGGCGGCCCTGCCCCTGCTGCAGCTTGCGCTTGAGCGACAATTCCTCCGGCGTCTCAAAGCAGGGATAAAGCCGCCCCGACGCCTTCAGCCGCTCCACCGCCGCATCGTAACGATCCAGCCGGTCTGACTGGCGGGCAAATTCGTCCCAGTCGAGGCCGAGCCAGCGCAGGTCCTCCTCGATCGCATCCGCATATTCGGCGCGCGAGCGTTCCACATCGGTATCGTCCATGCGCAACAGGAACACCCCGCCCCCATGGCGCGCGAACAACCAGTTGACCAGCGCCAGCCGCGCGTTGCCCACATGCAAAAGCCCCGTGGGACTGGGCGCGAAACGAACCTTTGGGGCGGTCATGGCATGCTCGCCGGAACGGTCGAGTGGCCGCATCCTTCGGCAAGCTCAGGATGAGGATTTTTTCTACAATCAACCCACGCACTCCTCATCCTGAGCCTGACGAAGGATGTGTTGCCGTGGAGGCGCGGTCCGACAAGCGCATGGGAAAGAATTGGCGAATGCATCATAATATCTTCGTGAAGCTGTTGGTGATCGGATAGCGGCGGTCGCGGCCGAAGGCGCGGCTGGTGACCTTGACGCCCGGCGGCGCCTGGCGGCGTTTGTACTCCGCGATGTCCAGCATGCGCCAGACCCTTTGCACCAGTTCGGGCTTGTGGCCGCGCGCGGTAATCTCGTCCAGCCCCATCTCGCCCTCGATCAGGCAGCGCAATATATCGTCCAGCGCGTCGTAGGGCGGCAGGGAATCCTGGTCGGTCTGGTCAGGGCGCAGCTCCGCCGAGGGCGGCTTGGTGATGATGCGGTCCGGGATGACCTCGCCATCGGGCCCGAGAAAATCGCCGGGCCGGTTTTGGTTACGCCAGCGCGACAGCGCGAAGACCTCGGTCTTGTAAACATCCTTCAGCACCGAATAGCCGCCCGCCATGTCGCCATAGAGCGTGGCGTAACCCACCGACATCTCCGACTTGTTGCCGGTGGTCAGCAGCATATGGCCCAGCTTGTTGGACAGCGCCATCAGGATAACACCGCGGCTACGCGCCTGGATGTTTTCCTCCGTCGTGTCGGGCGCGCGATCGCCGAAGACGGGTTTGAGCATTTCGTCGAAGGCCTTCATCGCCGGCTCGATCCCGACCTCGTCCAGTTGCACGCCCAACACAGCCGCGCAGGCCGCCGCGTCTTCCAGGCTTTCGGCGCTGGTATAGGGCGAGGGCATCATAACGCAATGCACCTTGTCGGCGCCCAGCGCATCCACCGCCACCGCCGCCGTCAACGCCGAATCGATGCCGCCGGACAGGCCGATGATGACACCGGGAAAGCCGTTCTTGCGCACATAATCGGCCAGCCCCAGCGCCATGGCGCGATACATCGCCTCCCCGCCCTCGGGCGGCAGGCTGCGTTCGCCCCGCGCACAGGCCCAGCCGTCGGCCCCCCGCGTCCATTCGGTCAATTGGCCGGCCTCGCAAAAGGCGGGCATCCAGGCCGCAACCGACCGGTCCGCGTTCAAAACGAAGGAGGCGCCGTCGAACACCAGCTCATCCTGCCCACCGACCTGGTTCACATAGACCATCGGCAGGCCGGACTCGGTTACGCGCTGGGTGGCGAGCTGGGTGCGCATGTCGGCCTTGTCGCTCTCGAAAGGCGACCCGTTCACGACCACCAGAATCTCCGCGCCCGATTCCTCCAGGCATTCGGTAACGTCCGGCTGCCACATATCCTCGCAGATCATGACCCCCAGCCGCACGTCGCGAAACGGCATCGGCCCGGGCAACGGCCCCGCCTTGAACACGCGCTTTTCATCGAACACGCTGTAATTCGGCAGATCGTATTTGAACCTGACCGCCGCGATCTCGCCGCCGTCCAGCAGCAGGGTCGCGCTGTACAGATCGCCATCCCGCCGCCACGGCGCGCTGATCAGCATCGCCGGACCGCCGTCTTGCGTATCCTTTGCAAGGTCGTAAACCGCCGCCTCGACCCGATCCTGGAAGAAGGGCTTCAGGACCAGATCCTCGGGCGGATAACCGCAGACAACCAGTTCGGTATAGACGACCAGGTCGGCGCCGGCCTTGGCGGCCGCCGCGCGCGAATCGCGAATCATCGCCACGTTTCCCGTGATGTCGCCAACGATCGGATCCCGCTGGGCAAGGAATATTTTCAGGCTGTCCGTCATGCTTCGTCCTGAGTTGGGCATATTTCGCTATTGTGTATTGGGGCCGACTATCCTATCCCCGCATATCTAATACCAACGACATTCATTCGCGACGATAATGTTTTATGTTTTATTTTTTATGAGCTTCTCGAAGGAGCGATAGCATGAGCGACGACAAACACGAAAATGAACTGGATCCGGGGGCGGCGATCGTCCGCGGGTTCATGTACCGGGCGCTGGAGATCATGGCCCGCGACCTGCATGAACGCGCCGCCGAGGCGGATGGCGCGCTGGATGACGACGCGGTCTCGGCCTCGCTGGCCAGCATGAAGGACCCCAAGTCGCCGGTCATGAGTGCGATCTGCCGCGCGGCCTGGAAGGAATGCGAGGGACTGTTCGAGTCCGAGGCCCGCAAGGAAGACCGCAAGGCCCCCTTCGAACGATTGATGGTCTGGCCCTTCGCCAAGCTTCTGCCGGCTGGTGGCAACCAGGATGGCGAGGCAAGCACGATTTCGCGGCGGATCATCCCCGGTTACCTGGCCGCGATCGAGGACATGGTCGGCCCCGTCGTCTACGGGCGCCAGCAGGAACGCTGCCGGGAAATGGTGCAGGGCATCCGCAACAAGCGCGGCGGCGCCTTCACCTGGGACGACGTCTATGGCGAGACCATGGCGCGCGTCATCGTCGATGATGTACTGATTACGCTGGCCATGGAGTTTCAGGAGTTCGAGGAACAACGCGACTGGTTCATCGGGCTGGTGAACGACGCCATGCCCCTGCCAACCAACGGGGCGGGCGCCGCATCGGCCCTTGACGACGATGGTTTCAAGGCCATCATGCAGGCGCTTTTTGCCGATCTGGCCCGGCAATTGGAGACCGACGACGGCGACGCCATGATTGCCGCCAGATTCAACCGGGCGGCGGTGGACCGGGTTTTGACCTTCCTGAAAGAACTGGACGAGATCGGCGAGGACTGAACCTCTTAGAGTCTGGCCCGGAATATGTTGTTGTTTTCACAGGCTTGTGTTTTCCTCCGGTTAGGAGAAGGTCGCGCCGCGATGCCGGGCATCGCAAGCGGCCTTCGACGCTGTCCGTAGGGAAACACAAGCCTGCCCGAAGGGTTGGCTCTTGCCGGCCAACCGCGGCGTTGCGTCCCTTGGCCGATGCGCGAGCATCGCCCCGCGGGCCGCGCCTTGCATTCGACTCGGCAAACGCCAATGAAAACAGCAACATATTTCGGGCCAGACTCTTATACCAAGGCTCGCTGATAAACTGGCATTTTAGACATTCCGCCGCACGTTACGGAAATCTTTACGATTTCTCGTTAGCATTCTCCTTTGGTGATAAATAAAAACCCACTGAACCGGCATGCATGGCCCTAAAGGCTGTGCCGCCGGTTACAAAGGGATAGGGACAAATGGGAATGATGGATTACGATGGGCCGGAACTGGGTCCCGGTCCGACAAGATTGAAGAGTCTGGCGCAGATTCTGCTGGAGCGGGTCGCCGAGCATCTTTGCGACGCCGCGGCCAACTCTGGCGGCAAGCTGAACCCGGCTGGAATTCAGGCGTCGCTGGACGAATTTCACCGGCGGTCCGATCCCGATATCACCGATTTCTATCGCACCGGCTGGAACGAATGCCTGGCCGTGATCGACGAGGTTCGGCGCGAAAGCAGCCGCCGGATGCCGTTCGAGCGGCTGATGGTGAAGTCTTTCGCGCCCCTCCTGCCCGCCGCGCACCAACCGGTGGAACCCGGCCGGGGGCTGTCGCGCCGCGTTCTTCCCGGATTTCTATCGTCCCTGCAGCAAATGCTGGGCCCCGTGCTGCTGGAACAATATCAGAATCGCTGCCGGGAACTGGTCCGCATCATCCAGACCGCGCGCGGGAACGATTTCGAGTGGGAAGACGTCTATACCGATCCCACCAGTCAGATCATCGTCAACGACGTGCTGGTTCATATCAGCAAGCATTTCGCCGATTTCGACCGTCGGCGAACCTGGCTGATCGGCGTAATCGCGGGAGAAATGTCGCTTGGCGAGGACTCGATCGAACGCGACTGGTGTTTCCGCGAGGCCGAGTTCCACATGCTGATGACGGCCCTGTTCAAGCCCTTGCGCGGTCAAATCGAAACCGGCGAGGGCCAGCAGCGTATCAAGGACCGTTACGGCACGGTTGCCTGCGAAACGCTGACCGAACTGTTCGCCGAACTGGACCGACCCCACAACGTAACCACCCTGAAACGCATCGCGCCTTGAGCTACTCCGCGGCGTCCTCGTCGCGGCGGCGGAGCAGGAATTCGCGGCCTACCTTGACGCGCTCCTCGCCGTCATACTCGATGATGTCGGCGGTGGCGTAGGTTTCCGACCAGCGATCCGGCAGGTACGAGCCGGTGCCAACCACATCGACCGGGGCGTTCGCAATCGCCATGGTCTTGCATTTATGCGGGCCGAAGCCGCTGGACGCGACAATGCGGACCTTGTCGAAACCCGCCTCGTCCAGCCGTTCGCGCATATACCAGATGGCGGCGGCCGAAACACCGGGGCCGACCAGATCGCGCAATTCTTCCTCGGTCCGATAGCCGCGAATGGCGCGCGGCACGTTGCGGTCCAGCACGGCATAGGACGCCGTCGGGTCCAGCCCCTCGCAGAAGCGCGAGCCCGGCGTATCGAGCCGCACGGCGATCTTGCCCGCCGCCGAAAGTTCCGGAAACCGCCCGCACACTTCGAGCGAGTCTGCGACTTCCATGCCGAAATAATCGACCAGCACCGTCAGGTCCTGGTCCGGATAGGTCTCGTGAAACATCTCGGCGGCGCGCAGCGTCGAGCCGGCATAGCCGATCAGCGCATGCGGCATGGTGCCCAGCCCACGGTCCAGCCCGAAATAATGGGCCGTGGCATCGGTGGCGTTGCCGATGAAACCGACGGCGTTCTCTTTCTGTTTCGCACGCTTCGATCCAACGGAGGCAGCGTAGGCCATCAGGTCCGCCATTTCCGTGCCCGCGCAGTGGCGCGCATCCATGGCCAGGAACGCGACCTTCGGCAAATCCATGCACATGGCGGTCGCGTTATAGGCCGCCACGCAGGCCGGCCCCAGTTTCTGCAATAAAAGGGTTTCCAGATCGACCAGCAACGCCAGAGGCCCGGTCACATACATCAGCGCCTCGCCGGCGCCGACCCAGCGGCCCTCGTCGTATCGCAGATCGATCTCCACCGCCGCGCCACGCGCGTCCGCCACCCTCTCCAGCCAATCGATGGCCAGTCTGGGTGCCGAGACCACCGGGCGGCGCATGAAGATGGCATAGGTCACCGTGCAATCGCCGAATTTCTCGACGATCCCGCGGGTGCGGTTGAAATAGGCGTCGGTCCAGTCGCCGATCGCGTCAGGCTTCGGCGTCATGGTTCCCTCCAACCCTTTCAGGAAGCGGCCGCCATGCGGGACCGGCGGCCGGCATGCTGTTCCTTCAGCGAGTCGGCGATCAGGAAGGCCAGTTCAAGCGACTGACTGGCATTCAGGCGCGGGTCGCAATAGGTGTGGTAACGCGCCGACAGATCCTCGTCCGTGATCGCCTGGGCGCCACCGATGCATTCGGTTACGTCCTGGCCGGTCATTTCGAAATGTACGCCGCCGGCATAGGTCCCTTCCTCGCGATGGACCTCGAAGAAACCGCGCACCTCTTCCAGCACCCGGTCGAAGGGACGGGTCTTGTAGCCGCTGGTCGCCTTGATGGTAGTGCCGTGCATCGGATCGCAGGACCACACAACGTTGCGCCCCTCGCGCGCCACCTTGCGCACCAGCGCCGGCAGCGCATCGCGAACCTTGTCGTGCCCCATGCGGCTGATCAGCGTCAGCCGGCCCGGGTCGTTCGACGGGTTCAGGATATCAATCAGGCGGATCAGATCGTCCGGATCGGCGGTCGGGCCGATCTTGCAGCCGATCGGGTTATGGACGCCGCGCAGGAATTCCACATGGGCGCCGTCCATCTCGCGGGTGCGCTCGCCGATCCACAACATATGGGCCGAACAGTCGTACCAGTCGCCGGTCAGGCTGTCCTGGCGGGTCAGCGGCTCTTCATAGGCCAGCAACAGGGCCTCGTGGCTGGTGTAGAAGCTGGTTTCGCGGATCTGCGGCACGCTTTCCGCCGTCACCCCGCAGGCTTCCATGAAGTCCAGCGATTCCGCGATGCGGTTCGACAATTCCTCATAGCGCTCGCCCTGGGGACTGCCTTCGACGAAATCCAGGTTCCACTGATGCACCTTGTGCAGGTCGGCGAAACCGCCCTGGGCGAAGGCGCGCAGCAAATTCAGGGTCGAGGCGGCCTGGTTGTATGCCTGCAGCATGCGATCGGGGTCGGGCACACGGCTGGCCTCGTCAAAATCGATGCCGTTGACGATATCGCCGCGATAGCTGGGCAGTTCCAAGCCGCCTTGCGTTTCGGTATCGGCCGAGCGCGGCTTGGCGAACTGGCCGGCCATGCGGCCGACCTTGACCACCGGGCAACCGCCCGCATAGGTCAGCACCACCGCCATCTGCAGCAGAACCTTGAAGGTATCTCGGATCGTATTGGCCCCGAATTCGGCGAAGGATTCGGCGCAGTCGCCGCCTTGCAGCAGAAATGCGCGTCCCTCGGCCACGGCGGCCAGATCTTCCCGGAGGCGCCGGGCCTCGCCTGCAAATACCAGCGGCGGCTGCTTGGCGAGCGTCGCCTCGACCTCGGCCAGATGCTTTGCGTCGGGATAGGTGGGCACCTGCCGAACAGTCTTGTTCTTCCAGCTTTGCGGCGTCCAGTTCGCGGCCATTTGCTTACCCTCTTATTCTTTCAAAATCAGTCAATTGCGTTGCGGATGCCCGATATACGCCTTTAGGCCAAAGTTTTCCACAGGAAATGCGGCAATGCACAAAATCTGCACGTCTTGCACCCGCTTCCCGCCACAATCTTAACGGATTATCCACTCGCGATCGGCAAAACTGCCGCGCACAAAAATATATGGGGGTTGCCATGACCGATGCCACCGGCTTTTCGCCGTTCCGAAACATGCTGTCCGGCCTGTTGCGCGCGCCGCTGCGCTTTCCCGTCACGCTGGCCTGCGCGGCCGCCTGGGCCGGCATCACCGTTGCCCGCACGCACGGGGTCGGCGACCTCACCTGGAACGACGTGGAACAGTGGCAGGTATTTTTAATCGGCGGCCTGTTCCTGTCGCTGGCCGCCACTCTGTTCGCGGAAGGCCGGGGCTGGAACAAGATTCGGACGCTCGGCCTGTCCGCGGCGGCTCTGGCGTTTGCGGGCCTGGTCACCTACCTGCAGGACGGTTCCGACGCCTGGGAAAGTCCCGCTTTCTATCTGCTCGTCCCCGGCAGCGGCCTTCTTATGATCGTCGCCCCCTTCCTGCGCCGTGGCGCCGACGACCGCGCGGCATGGGACTTCAACCTTGCAAGCGGGCTTAGCATCCTGTTCGGCGGAAGCGTGGCGGTCGGGCTGGGGCTGGGCGTTACGGCGGTGTTGGGTGGCCTCGAAGAGCTGTTCGGGCTGGATATCGTCAGCGATTTTTACCAGGACAACTGGATAATCTGCATGAGCCTGATCTGGCCCTGGCAGACGCTCGCCGGCATACCCGGCGCCTGCGACCAGGCGGCTGACAAGGCGCCGCCGCGCTGGACCGAATATGTGGTGTCCTGGATGCTGATCCCGCTGGCGCTGGTATACATGCTGCTGCTCTATGCCTTTGCCGCCAAATCGCTGGTGACCTGGGAATTGCCGCAGGGCACCGTGGGTTGGCTGGTCGGCGGTTTCGCGGCCTTCGGGCTGGCGGTATGGAGCGCGGCATATCCCTTCCGCGAAACCGGTAATCGGCTGGCGCGTATCTATCACCGTTTCTTCCATTATGCGCTGGTCGTGCCGGTGATCCTGCTGGCCGTCGGCATCGGCGTGCGGATCGCCGAATATGGCATCACCGAAAAACGTTACGCGCTGATTCTGCTGACCCTGTGGCTGGGCGGCATCGCGCTCTACGGCATCCTGGCCCGCCCGGCCCGCCTCGCCGTGGCGCCCGCCGCCTTCGCCGCGATGCTGATCGCCGGCGCCGTCGGCCCCTGGGGCGCGACATCGGTATCGATCCACAGCCAGATAAGCCATCTCGAATCGATGCTGGCGGAGGCCGGCATCCTGATCGACGGCAAAATCGCCCCCGACGAAGGCCTGGCCGGCCCGAAAGAGGTCAAGCGCATCAACAGCATCGTGCGCTACCTGCGCCGCGGCGGTCGGCGCGACAATCTGGAAGCATGGCTGGAAAGCGCCGGCGCCAAACCGGCCGGCACCGAGGACAACGAGGCGCTGCTCGCCCTGATGGGCCTCGACTATGTCGATGAATGGGAGAACGAAGACTATTTCTCCTATTCCGTCGGCGAACCGGCGACCGTGGATATTTCGGGTTTCGACATCGCCCATAACCTGGATTTCGCCGACGAAACCGCAAGCGAGACAGTCTCCGCCGGCGACGGCGGCAGTTACACGGTAAGCTATGAGAGCCAAACCGTTTCCGTCGTGGACACCGCCAATCCGGAAAGGAAGGTCAGCTTCGACCTCGGCGCCCTGACTGAATCGGTTCGCGGGATCGAGCTGAACTACAACGATCCGGAATCGACCAGCGCCATGACCCTGGAAGCCACCGAAAACGGCCTGCGCGCAAGGCTTTACATCGAACATATAAACGGCCGCCGAACCGGCTTCGGCAACAACGACCTGGACTACGGCAGCGGCCTGCTGCTGATCGGGCGGGGGGAGTAACCCCCTACTCCGCCGCCTCGTCCTTCGCCCTTACCACCGGCTCCCGCATCGTCACGAACTCTTCGGCCGCCGTGGGATGGATGCCGACCGTGGCATCGAACTGGGCCTTTGTCGCGCCCATCTTGATGGCGATGGCGAGGCCCTGGATGATCTCTCCCGCCTCCGGGCCGGCCATGTGGGCGCCGACGACGCGGTCGCTGGCCTTGTCGACGATCAGCTTCATGAAACTGCGCTCGTCGCTGCCCGACAGGGTGTGTTTCAGGGCCTTGAATTCCGAGATATAGATGTCCAGGTCGCTATGCCAGTCATGCGCCTGGGCCTCGGTCAGGCCGACGCTGGCCAAGGCCGGCTGGCTGAACACCGCGCTGGGGATGTCGGCGTAATCGAAGGCCGCCGGGGTCTCGCCGAACAAATGACGCGCCAGCCACATGCCCTCGCCTAGCGCCACGGGGGTTAGCTGCACCCGGTCGATCACATCGCCGATGGCATGGATCGACGGCATGCTGGTGCGGAATTCGCCATCCACCTTGATCGCGCCGTTTTCCGCCAGTTCCACCCCGGCGGCCTCCAGCCCGAGATTTTCCGTGTTGGCGACGCGGCCGGTGGCGTAGAGGACCAGGTCGGATTCAATCTCGGTGCCGTCGTCGAGTTCGACGCAATGGCACGCGCCGCGCGGTTCGATGCACTCAACGGTGCTGTTGAAGCGGAGATCAATGCCCTTCTTGCGCATCTCCTGGGCCAGGAACTGGCGCAGATCGTCGTCGAAGCCGCGCATGAAATGGGGCCCGCGGTAGAGCTGCGTCACCTCCGCGCCCAGCCCGTTCATGATGCCCGCGAATTCCACCGCGATATAGCCGCCGCCAACCACGGTGACGCGCTTGGGGAATTCCTTCAGATAGAACATGTCGTCGGAAATCGCGGCATGTTCCCGGCCCCGAATGTCGGGCACGAAGGGCTTGCCGCCGGTGGCGACCAGGATATGCTCGGCTGTGATTTGCCGCCCCGCGACCTCGACCGTATGGCCGTCAACGACCGTGGCGCGGCCGTCGATGATTTCGACCCCGGCATTCTTCAGGATGCGTTCGTAGATGCTGTTCAGGCGCTCGATTTCGGCGTTCTTGTTGGCGACCAGGGTGGCCCAGTCGAAACGGCTCTCGCCCACGGTCCAGCCGAACCGCGCGGCGTCCTCGAACTCCTCGGAAAAATGCGAGGCATAAACGAACAGCTTCTTGGGAATGCAGCCGATATTTACACAGGTGCCGCCATAGAACCGATCCTCGGCGACGGCGACCCGCGCGCCAAGCTGGGCCGCGATGCGCGAGGCCCGCACCCCGCCCGACCCGGCGCCGATAACGAAGAGATCATAGTCGAAACTGCTCATGCCGCCCCCGATGGATTGAAATACGCAGCCCTATAGATAAGGCGCGCGCGGCGGCGAGGCAAACCCGCAGCGAATCACATATCCGTCAAGCGCCCGCGGGCAGGAATATCAAATCCGTATCGTCCGGCCGCGCGCCGGCCGCCGTCAGCATGGCGTGAACCTGGCCGCGATGATGGGTCTGGTGATTGAACATATGCGTCACGGCCACAGACTTGGGCGCGGCCATTTCCCGGTCCCCCGTGGCCGAAACCCAGTTCAGATCGCCCTCCAGCCAGTCGGGGTCAAGCGCCGCCGCCCAGTCTTCGATCGCCTTGTCGAACGCCCGCCGCTCGGCGCCAAGGGCTTCCCAGCCGGACGCCATATCCGGGGAATCGGCGATGCCGCCCTCGGGTCTCGGCGTGCCGGCGAAGCGATGCATCCACATGCCGTCGCCCCACAGGATATGGCTCAGCGTGCCATGGATGGACCGGAAAAAGGAACCGCGATCCATGCGACGGGCGGCGTCGTCCAATCCACTCGCCGCCCCATACAGGCTTTCGTTCTGCCAGCGATTGTAGCGCGCCATCGTCGCCACCCAGGCAACATCGATCATTATTTACCCATCGCCCGGCCCAGCCTGCCCCAGCGCCAGACGATAAGTCCGGCGACCAGGCCGACCTGCAGCAGCACCGGCAAGACCACGACGACCGGATGGCCGATCGGCGACGGCAAGAGCGCCGGGATCGCATCTTCCAGGCCGATCGCAAACAGGATCACCGGGAAAATCGCATAGAGCACCGCGAAATAGACCAGCGACGCCAGCAATGCGCGCCTGGCACGGCCGTCCATGGTCAGGAAATGGAGGATTCCGATATCGCGCAGCAGGAACAGGAACAGCGCCGCCGAAAAGGCGCCGGCCGATCCGGCCGCGTCCGACAGGTACTTGTCCGCGGCATAGTGATTGCGGTCTTCAATCAGCAGCGAGAAGACCACGACCAGGGCGGCGGTCGCCAGGGCCATTGCCAGGCCGGGCGCCCAGGTCGGCATGACGCGCATGATATCGTGCGGCGAGCCCGACCGGGCCGTATCGCGCCAGCGCCGCATCCGGACAAACCCCTTCGGCTCGGCGAATGCGCCCAACCAGGTCAGCCCCGCGATCGCCATATGAGCGATAAGAAGCTGCACGGTCGCCCTGCTGCCCGGAACATCGGCCATGTCGCCAAGGATCCGTTCAGGCGCGAAGCCCGCGAAATAAACGGCGACAAACAAGGTGAAGGCGGCCCAGCCGACGGGCCAGCAGCGATACTGCAGTTCCGTGCGCATCAGCCTGTAGACGCCGAAACAACACCAGGCGGTGAAAGCCAGTCCGGAGAAAAACCCGAATTCACCAATAACGAAAGTGAACCCGTACCAATCGAAATCGTGATTCGTCACCTCCGAAAGCTTCAATAGAATGATTGCCCCGACGATGCCGGCCGTTTGAGCCCCCGTGACATGAAACCGCAACCGTTCGGGCCGCAAGCGCTGGATCGCCAGGCTGGCGAACAGCGCCAGAACTTGCGCGAACAGTCCGACCAGCAGCAGGCGCAGCACCTCGAACAGGCCGGTACTGCCGCCGTAAAGCAGTGCTGGAATGCTGAGCGCCGCCCCGTACCAGACGAAAATCGTGCTACCCGCAAGCTTGCCCCAGCTCATCGACCAGGGCCCCAGGGCGGACATGCGCTGGGAATCCCAGGTGCGCCCCACGACCTCGCCCAGCACCGCGTCGGCCGCCAACCTGCTGCCCCAGGCCACCAGAAGAACCAGCATGACAACGCTGGCGATCGGAGAGACCGCATCGCCATACTCGATCAGCCCGGCCGCGCCATAAAGCAAAATCAGGATCAGCGGCATGGCGACAAGCCGGTGCAGGGTCAGCTCAAGCAGCATATTGCGGCGGAATTCCGGGTTCATAATGCACCCTCTCCGCCGCCGGAGCGTTCCTTCTTAAGGCGGTCGAGATAGACATCCTGCATGCTGCGCTGTTCCCCGTGGAAGGCGGTGACCGGCAGGCCAGCCTCGATCAGAGCACGCAGCAGGGATGCCCGCGCCGCGTCATCGCCGCCGAAATCGAACGAGGCCGTTGCCCCGTCGACCGACACCGCCGAAACGCCCGGCGCGCCGGCCAGGGCGCCGGCCAGCCCGTCATGGGCCTCGCCAAGCACCACCCGCAAGCGGTCGGCCCCAGGTTGCTCATATGCGCCGATGGCGCTGTTTTCGGTCAGCCGCCCATCCTGCATGATCATCATATGGGTGGAGTAATCCTGCAATTCGGCCAGGATATGCGACGAAACAACCAACGTCATGCCCTCGTCGCGCAAGGTCACCAGCAGGCGGGAAAGGTCCTGCCGCGCCTCCGGGTCCAGGCCAGAGGCCGGCTCGTCCAGCAACAGCAGGCTGGGCCGGTGGATAATCGCCTGCGCGACCGCCAGGCGCTGTCGCAGGCCGCGCGACAGGGCACCGGCCTTCCGGTCCAGCCGGTCGGCAAGCCCCAGCCGTTCGGCGCTCTGTTCAACCGCGGCCGGGCGCTCCACCCATGGAACGTGATGGGCCGCGGCGTGATGGTCCAGGCATTGCCGGACCGTAAGATCGTCATAGAGTCCGAAGAAATCCTGCAGGAACCCCAAACGCTTGTGAATATCGCGCGGATGTTCCTCGACATTCATCCCATCCACGAACACGCTGCCCGAATAGGGAGTTTCCAGCGCCGCCAGACAGCGCAACAAGGTCGTCTTGCCGGCCCCGTTGGGGCCGACCAGCGCGGTGATGCTGCCGGGTTCGATATCGAAGGACACCCCGAACAGCGCGCGCGCCGTCGGGTAATCGTAGACCAGGTCGCGAACCTGAACGACCGCCGTCGAGGCGGGATGATCGTATGCGGCGGCGTCCTGTGTCACGTTGTGGCCCCTTCCGGTTTAGCTTACCCCACCCATGCAGATATATTTGACCTCCATGAATTCGTCGAGGCCATAGTGAGACCCTTCGCGGCCGATGCCGGACTCCTTGACCCCGCCAAAGGGCGCCACCTCGGTCGAGATAATGCCTACATTGGCGCCGACGATGCCGTATTCCAGACCCTCCGAAACACGCCAGACCCGGCCCATGTCGCGGCTGAAGAAATAGGCGGCCAGGCCGAACTCGGTGTCGTTGGCCATTTGTATGGCTTCCTCTTCGGTCTTGAAGCGGAACAGCGGGGCCAGTGGGCCGAAGGTCTCTTCCTTGGTCACCTTCATGCTGGTGTCCACATCGGCCAGGATGGTCGGCTGGAAGAAGGATTGGCCAAGTTCGTGACGGCTGCCACCGACCATGACGCGCGCGCCCTTCGACAACGCATCCGCGATATGTTCCTCGACCTTTTCGACCGCCGACATATCGACCAGCGGGCCCTGGTTGATACCCGCATCGATGCCGCTGCCGACCTTAAGGCCGGAGACCGCCTCGGCCAGCTTCGCCGCGAAGGCGTCATAGACGCCGTCCTGCACCAACAGGCGGTTGGCGCAGACGCAGGTCTGACCGGCGTTGCGGTATTTCGAGTCCATGGCCCCCTGCACGGCGGCGTCGAGATCGGCGTCGTCGAATACGATGAAGGGCGCATTGCCGCCCAGCTCCATGCTGACCTTTTTAACCGTGCCGGCGCATTGCTGCATCAGAAGTTTGCCGATCTCGGTCGAGCCGGTGAAGGTCAGTTTGCGGACGATCGGGTTGGAGGTCATCTCGCCGCCAATCGCGCCCGCGCTGCCGGTCACCACGCTGAACACACCCTTGGGCACGCCCGCGCGCTCGGCCAGCTCGGCCAGGGCCAGCGCCGAATAAGGGGTCGCCGTTGCCGGCTTGACCACCATCGGGCAGCCAGCGGCCAGCGCCGGGCCGGCCTTGCGGGTAATCATCGCGGCCGGGAAGTTCCACGGCGTAATCGCGGCGCAAACACCGATCGGTTCCTTGATCACGACAACTCGGCGATCGGCCATGTGGGGCGGGATCACATCGCCATAGGCACGTCGGCCTTCCTCGGCGAACCATTCCAGGAACGAGGCCGCATAGGCGATTTCGCCCTTCGCCTCGGGCAGCGGCTTGCCTTGCTCGGACGTCATCAACATGCCCAGATCGTCCTGGTTTTCCAACATCAACTCGTACCAGCGGCGGATGATATCGCCGCGCTGCTTGGCGGTCTTGGCGCGCCACGCCGGCCAGGCGGCATTCGCCGCCTCGATCGCGCGGCGGGTTTCGTCCGCGCCCATCTTCGGCACGGCGCCAAGAATGTCGCCAGTCGCCGGGTTGTTGACGTTAATGGTCTCGCCGCTATCGGCATCGACCCAGGCGCCATCGATATAGCATTGCTGCCGAAAAAGGCTCTTGTCTTTGAGCTGCATGTCAACCATCTCCCGAGGAAATCAAAATTAGGACAATAAAAACCGGTCTGCGGCCCATGGGGCCACCCGCGCCGTCTGTTAGCAGATTGCGGCGGGTGCCGCCACCCCTTGCCAGAGCGCACTGTCCTATTAAGATAGCGACCCTCGAAAACGGGTAACAAAAAAAGAAGAACGACATGACCATGAAATTTATTAAAGCGCTAATGGCGATGTTCCTGATCGCAGCGCTGGCGGGTTGCGAAAACAAGACAGGCGACAGTAGCGGCACGGAACCGGCGGCCGTGCCGGCCGTGCCGGAAGCCAAGGCGCCCACCGCGGAAGAACCCGCGGCCGTCGCCACGCAGAGCGTTCCATCCGACACATACGCCCCCGGTGGGCTGGATGGCGCCACGGTAACGATTAAACCCCTCGGCAAGGCGCTGATCAGCGTCGTCGCCGGCTATCCCGTGCGAATTCATGAAGGCACGCGCGCGGGCGATTTTCACCAGGCCAGGCTGGCGCCGGGCGAGTACATCCTGCGCGTGGGAAACATCGACGCGCAACAAGGTCTGAATCTGAAGTTCCATGGCGAGGCAGGCGACTATTATGCTCTGGCGCTGACATACTCGGTGGCGGGAGAGCTGTTCTGGACACCGGTCATCGTCAGCGGCGCGCCGAATGGGCCAATCGCCGCCGACAAGGACGGTCTGCTGGTCGGCAAAACACAGGCCGAGGCGGTAAGGCTACTGACAGCCTCGGCCAATAAGCCGGCCGCGACCCAACCGACCCAGGCGGATACCGATCAGAAAAAGGCGGAAGAGGAAGCGCAAAGAAAAAAGGCCGTACAGGCCGCCGAGGCGAAGGCCAAAACCCTGTTCGACAAGGGTGTGAAAGCCTATGAGGCCAACCAGATGGAAGACGCCCTGCAGGCGCTGGACGAGGCGCTGATGATCGCGCCGAACTTCGATTCGGCGCTGGTCTTGCGCGGCGCCACGCTGGGCCGCCTGAAAAAACCCAAATCAGCCCTGGAATCGCTGGACAAGGCAATCAAGATCGGGCGCAACACCAGGGGCGTCGACGACGAATGGCTGTCCTGGCCCTTTCTGGAAAAAGGCATGATTCTGCTGGCCGCGCGCAAACTGGATCTGGCCAAGGAAGCGTTAAGTGAATCGATCCGCGCCAAGCCGACAGCCCAGGCGCTGATAGCGCGCGCCAATCTCAGCTTCGCGCAGGGCCAGGCGCTGGGCAAGAAGGACGACTGGGACGGCGCCGAGCCCTTCTTCAAAAGCGCCCAGGCGGACGCGGAAAAGGGAATCGAACTCAATCCAAAGTCGGAAAAATTCTGGTCCATCAAGACCGGCACCCACATTATGCTGAACGAGCATGAACAGGCCTGTTCGGCGATGCGCAAGTCATGCGATCTGGGCAACTGTTCGATCCTGAAACAATATCCCCAGTGCAAACCCGGTGGGTCCTGAAGAAAGAAGAACATATGGAACACGGCATTACGCGGCGCGGGTTGATGGGATCGGCCCTGGCCGCGGGCACGGCGGCCCTGCTGCCCGGCGCGCGCCTGGCCGGGGCCAACCCGCTGCCCCTGACGCTGACGGCCGCCCCGGCGACCGTGCCGCTGGTCGGGGGCAAATGGCCCGACACCAATGTCTGGGCCTATAACGGGGTTGTGCCGGGCCAGGAGATCCGGGTTCGCCAGGGCGAAACCGTCCGCGTTCTGGCGCGCAACGGGCTGGAGCAACCGACGACGGTGCACTGGCATGGCATAAGGCTGCCGAACGCCATGGACGGCGTGCCGGACCTGACCCAGGAGGCAATTCCGCCGGGCGGTGACTTCATGTACGAGTTCGAGGCCGTCGATGCCGGCAGCTTCTGGTACCACCCCCATGTCAACAGCACCGAACAACAGGACCGCGGACTGGCCGGCGCATTGATCGTCGAGGAGGCGGAACCGGTCCGGGTCGACCGCGACGTAACCTGGGTGATCGACGACTGGCTGCTGCGCCAGACCGCCCAGATCGACGAGAGCTTCGGCCAGGGAATGTCGATGAGCCATGGCGGGCGCATCGGCAACACGGTAACGGTCAATGGCCGCATCCCGACCGAATTCGCCGTGAAATCCGGCGAGCGAATCCGGCTGCGGCTGATCAATGTCGCCAACGCGCTAACCTTCGGCCTGAACTTCGGAAGCCTCAAGCCCACGATCATTGCGCTGGACGGCCAGCCGGTGGCCCCGCATGAACCCGCGGGCGGCCGCGTCGTCGTGGCCGCGGCCCAGCGCGTGGACCTGATCATCGACATGTCGGGCAAGCCGGGCGAAAAGGTTCAGGTAACAGACGATTATTTCCGCGGCCGGGAGTACGAGTTCATCACCATCGCCCATGACGAAGGCAAACCCCTGCGCGAATCCCCCCTGGATGCGCCGATCGCCCTGCCCCGCAATCCCCTGCCCGAACCGGTGCCCGACGACCAGGCCCAGCGCGAATTGATCGTGCTTTCGGGCGGCGCCATGGGCCGCATGCCCCCGGGCGTCGACAATTTCATCCAGCAGGGCCAGTACTGGTTCCTCAACGACCTGCCGGCCAAGGGCCGCGAGGGCAAGCCAATCTTCTCCGTCCCCAGGGGTCGGACCTGCGTCATCGGAATGGTCAACGAGACCGGCTGGGAACATCCGATGCATCTGCACGGCTTCGCCTTCCGGGTGCTGTCGCGCAACGGCAAGCCGAACATGCGCGGCGAGTGGCTGGATACGGTACTGGTCGGCCGCCAGGAAACGGTCGAGGTCGCCTTCGTCGCCGATAATCCGGGCGACTGGATGTTCCATTGCCACATCCTGGAACATATGGCCGCCGGCATGAGCTGTTTCCTGAGGGTGGCATGATGAGCGACGGGCCGGCCGAACCCATCAAACTCAGCCCGGGAATTGCGTTCCTGCTAAGCTTACTGGCGCCGGGTCTGGGGCACCGCTATGCCGGAAACTACCCGCGCGGGCAACTCGTGCATATGGTCGCATTCAGCCTTCTGGGGCTCGCGGTCGCGCTGGCCATGTTGCCGCCGGCCAATCTGCCGGTATTGATCCTGATGGCCCTGCCGCTGGCGGCGCTGCCGTTCTGGTTGATTGCCGCCGGAATCGGGGCCGCGGCGGCCACGCGGCGCGCCAAACCGGAAACGGTGACGCTCATGGCGCCCCTCTGGATAGTCATTTGGCTGACCGAGATCGCCATTTGCGGCGCCCTGATCGTTTCCCTGTCGAGCATCGGAACCGTCACCACCCCCAACGACGACATGGCGCCGACCACGCTGGAAGGCGACTACGTCGTCACCTGGAAGGATTATTACAAGGACCGCCTGCCCGAGCGCGGCGACGTGGCGATTGTCCAACTGCCCGGTGTCGAGGGCGACCGGATCATGCGCATTATCGGCCTGCCGGGCGACAATTTGCTAAGTGTTCTTGGCGTGCTGAGCATCAATGGCGAGCCGATCGGGCGCGACGGAGACGGCGATTTCAGCTGGCGCGACGTCGGCGGCACCCACCGCAATGCATCGCGCTATATGGAAACCCTGCCGGGCGGCGCGTCCTACCGCATCCTGCAGTCGCCGGAAGGCATGTTCACCGGCACCCTGTTTGGCGCCAGCCTGCGCATTCCGGACGGCCATTATTTCGTCATCGGCGACAACCGCGACAGCAGCAAAAGCAGTTGGGATTTCGGCATGCTGCCCGGGCTGGTGCTGGGCGACCGGCCCACCGTCATCCTGTCGTCGTCATTGTCCAGCCTTATCGGAAAGTCGGTGCAGCCATGAACCAGTCGAGCCAAGGCGGAAATCGCAGGGAAAAGACCGTCCCGCGGCGCCTATGGGCGGCGGGACTGCTCTCCATCCTGGCCCCCGGTCTCGGGCAACTCTATAACGGCCTGCCCAAACGCGCCCTCCTCGCCGTGGGGCTGGTGCTGGCGGGTCAGGCGGTTCTGATCGGGACGGCCATGTTTCCGCCCAGCAGCCTGGCGGCCGGCATCTTCCATTTCTCCATGATCGCTCTTTATGGCCTGTTACTTCTGGCGGTCGTTCTCGACGCCGCGTTGGGCGCGCGGCGCGCCGGCGGAATAACGCTCAAACCCTACCACCATCCCGTACTCTACATAGCGGTGGCGCTTGCCTGGTTCGGTTCGGGTTTCCTGTTCGACGCCATACATCGTTCAACCGCCGCCACGATCAAAACGTTAATCCCCGGCGCATCGATGGAACCGGCGTTACGGGAGGGCG
Organism: uncultured bacterium; assembly: GCA_965603635.1. GTDB lineage: Bacteria > Pseudomonadota > Alphaproteobacteria > UBA8366 > JADFVY01 > JADFVY01. The sequence continues at coordinate 21,498 of CBFDDT010000036.1, forward strand.
ATTATATTCTGGCTCACCACGGGTATTACGATGGAAACACGCCCGAAGCGGGCGATATCGTGCTGTACCTGAAACCGGGCACGGATGTTACCGTCATACAAAGAGTGATCGGCCTGCCCGGCGACAGCATCCAGATCACGGACGGCGTCTTACGGATAAACGGCGAACCCGTGGGGCGCGAGAGCATCGACCAGGCCACCATCACGGGCGAGGAACGGAAATCGGCCTTTTCCTATTTCCGGGAAACCCTGCCCGACGGGGCATCCTACATAGTGTCGGACCAGTTCGGGGCCGGCGGTGTTTTCGACAACACACCGGTCCATGCGGTGCCCGAGACCCATGTCTACATCCTGGGCGACAATCGCGATAATTCGGCGGACAGCCGGATCATCGGATCGGTTCCGATCGAAAACCTCGAGGCCCGCCCAACCTTCATCTACTGGTCAAGGGACATGTCACGCATCGGCTTGGCGGTGCAACCCGCCGGCTGACGCGGGCCCCTTCTCCCGCTGTATATTCGCCTGATTACCATTATACCAAGGCGCACTGGGTAATTTGGTCACGTTGGAGATGGCGAGTAAGGGCCGTCGCCGCTCCCGCGCCCGATCCGGCATCAGGTCACGGCGGCCGCCAGAGCGTAAAGAGCCATGGCGATGACGCCGGCCGAGCCGATGGTGTAGAGGGTCGCGCGGACCTCGTGGCTCTGTTTGGTGGCGTAGGCGATGGTGTGGGCGAGGCGGGCGGCGACGAAGCCGTACATCAGGATATTGGCCACCAACAGCGACGGCCCGGCGGCAACGAAGATCAACCCGCAGGCCAGGAATGCCGGGATGTTTTCCAGATCGTTGCGGTGCATCCGTCGCGACCGGTCGACATAATCGTTGAGCTCCAACTGGTCGGGGCGCGGGCTGCGGTTGATCAGGCCGGGGCGGAGATCCTCGGGGCTGGCCAGGCCGGCGTCGATTTTCAGCATCCGGTAGACCGTCATCCAGCCTTGGCCCATGATTTTCAGGACCATGATAGCCGACGCGATCATGTAGGTGGCGAATACCGGGTTTTCCATCGTGAATGCGGTCATCTCTTTTCCCTCTCGGCAAGTTCGTGAAACTCAGCGTTTCATGAAAGAAACCTATCGCGGGGATTTTTACTTGTCAAGTTTCGTGAAATGGTGTGTATCGTGAATATCATGACACGCTCGTATCAGCTCAAGCGGCGCGCCGAGAGCCGGGACCGGACCAGGGAGAAGATCGTCGAGGCGGCGATCGCGCTGCATCAGTCCAAGGGAATCTCGGCCACGACGTTCGGCGACATCGCGAAGGCCGCCGGGGTGGGGAAGGTAACTGTCTATCGCCACTTCGCGGACGAGGCGGCCCTGGTGGGCGCCTGCAGCGGGCAGTATTTCCAGCGCCATCCGTTTCCCGACGTCGAAGAATGGCGCGGCATCGGGGATGCGTCCGAACGGCTGTGCCGGGGCCTGCGCGATAGCTATCGCTATCACAGGGCGACCGAGCCGATGATGGCCCGGGTTCTGGCCGAGGCGCGCGATCTGCCGTTAATGGCGCCCTATCATGATTATTGGCGGGGCGCGGCGGAGGTGCTGGCCGAGCCCTGGCCGGGGTTGGCGCGCGACAAGGCGCTGTTGAAGGCCGGGCTGGCGCTGGCGCTCGGTTTCGATACATGGCATCTGTTGGTGCGCGGGCAGGGCCTGAGCGACGATCAGGCGATCGAATTGATGATGCGCCTGACCTGCGATTGCGCGCCGAAGGCAAACCGCGCCTGACGGGGCCGGCGGACGGGTGAGTCTCCGGCGCGAATAAAGCGCGTGGGATAGCTGTTAGCTGTTAGCTGTTAGCTGTTAGCTGTTAGCCGGAATAACCAACGGCCATATGTCTAATACGGCCCCTAGCGCACCGTGAATCAGTCGGCCGTATAAGCGAAGGGCGAAAAGAAACCGTTCTTTTCCGACAGCTGCCAGGCCATGCCGTGGTCCCGGTAGGACAGGGCGGTCGATTTCGCGACCGTCGCGGGAAATCCGGGGGAAATGCACAGCGGATGACCGGTGATGGTAACCGGCCCGCCGCCCTGACCCGCCATCTGTTCAATCTCCATTTTGGCCACGTCGCCGACCGTCAGTCCATGGCGCCCGCCATCCACGGTGAATTCGATCGGAGCGGGAACCGCGCCGAGAAGTTCGCCGATATGCGACGCCAGGCGCGCCGGATGCCCACCGGCCTGGCCGCCGAATATCTTGAGAAGCGACCCCTGCTGTTCTTCCGTCGCGCGGTCGTCCACATAGGCGGCCGCTCGCCACTTGGTCTCCATCATATGGCCGGGGGAATGAACCGCGAGCGCAACGTTCAGATTATCGAGAGTCACGTCGCCATCGTTGCCCTCGTCGATGTGCCAGCCGACCAGGACGGTACATTCGCCGTCGTCAGGCGCACTTAGAAAGACGCATGGGCACGCGGCATCGCAGTTACAGCTTTCGAAATAGGTTCCATTAAGTGACCAGGTCATCCGCGCCTCCTTGTAACCCTGAAAATTTTACAATTCTGGCTCGCCCTCAACAGTCGCCAAGGTTGTCTTCGAGAGAGCCCAACCAGTTTCGAGGGTAGGGCTGAATGTGGTTTTCGTCAACATCGTTAGGGACAGCCGTCCAAACGGCGCGCCATCCGGACAAGGCATATCGACAAATTCAGGCCGATCGGGCGCCCGCCGTTACTATTTATCCCAAATCCGCTCCATTCCGGCCCGGGGCGGTCAGGCAGGCGCCGCCTGGCCCGGGGGCAAGCGGCCGGCCTCGGCGAAAATGCTTAGCTCCAGGGAGGCTTTGAACAGCTTGATGTCCCTTGGCGATCCGTCCAGTTGCAGTTCCTCGCGCCGCAGCGCCGCGTCCATCGCCTCATGGCCCAGCCAGATCCGCGCCATCGTCCGCATCGGGCAGTTCACGAAAATATCGATGTCGAAACCCGGATGTTTCACGCAGACGTCGATCTCGCCACGCTCGAACATCAGCCAGTAAAGCCGCCGGTTCGCGGGCATCCCGGCGAACTGGAACTGGATGACGAAGCGCCGGTCGTTCGGGATCGGGGACTGGTCGACGCGGCGGCGCATGTCCCACATCAACAGGTCCGGGTCCAGCTTGTCGTCGTCGACCAGTTCGTCGCGTCTCCAGCGCTGGGCCCAGTTTCCCATGTCCAGCAGGATCGGCAACAGCTCCTGGCCGGGCTGGGTCAGCCGATAAAGGGAACCGCGACCCTCCGGCGCGGGCTGGCGGTCGACGATGCCGGAATGCTCCAGCTCCTTCAGCCGCTTGGACAGCAGCGCCGACGACATCCTCGGCAGGCCGCGCTGAAGATCGTTGAACCGCATGCTGCCGCACAGTAGCTCGCGCACGACCAGCGGCGTCCATCTCTCGGCCAGGATTTCCGCCGCCATCGCGACCGGGCAGAACTGGCCGTATCCCTTGTCTTTCGCCATGGCAGCCATATAGCATAACTTCTTTCGTATAGCACTTCACATCTTGAAGTTGCCCGGATTCCCGAATGCGGCCAGACTCATTGGCATGACGAACATCCAACAAGGGAGTTAGAGATGAGCGAGCGTATTAACCTCAAGGCCCTGGCGGGCGAACTGGGCCCGAAATTCGGCGAAGGCGCGGCGGAGCGCGATGAATCCAACCGCTTCCCCGCCGAGAATTATGTGCTGCTTAAGGAGCACAAGGTTTTCTCGGCCCAGATCCCGGTGGAGCTTGGCGGCGGCGGCGCGACCCACGGCGAGATGTGCGCCTTCGTCCGCGCCATCGGGCGCCATTGCGGCCCCACGGCGCTGACCCTTGCCATGCATCAGCATCTGGTGGCCGCGGCGGTCTTCAACCATTCCCATGGCAAGCCCGGCCAGAAACTGCTGGAAAAAGTGGCGGCGGGCGAGACCGTGCTGGTCAGCACCGGGGCCAACGACTGGCTGGCCTCGAACGGCTCGGTGGAGCGGACCGAGGGCGGCTATCTGGTTAGCGCCTACAAGCCGTTCGCCAGCGGCTCGCCGGTCGGGCAGATCATGGTGACCTCGGCGCCCTACGAGGACGCGCAAGAAGGCTGGCAGGTGCTGCATTTCCCCGTGCCGCTATCGGCCGAGGGTGTCAGCCTTGCCGGCGACTGGGACTGCATGGGCATGCGCGCCACGGGATCGCAGACCGTTGTGTTCGACAAGGTCTTCGTGCCCGAGGAAGCGGTCGCCCTGCGCCGCCCGCGCGACGCCTACCACCCGGCCTACAATGTCATCCTGACGGTGGCCCTGCCGCTGATCGTGTCGGCCTATGTGGGCGTCGCCGAGGCGGCCGCCGGGATCGCGACCGGCATGGCGGCCCGGCGCGCCGGCGACCCTGTGGCGCCGTATCTGCTGGGCGAGCTGACCAATCACCTGACCACGGCGCAGCTTGCCGCCGACAGCATGGTCGCGATCGCCAACGATCTGTCGTTCGATCCGGTCACGGACACGGCCAACGCCATCCTGGTGCGCAAGACGATCGCCGCGAGCGCCGTGATGGCGTCGGCGGAAAAGGCGCTGGAGGCGTCGGGCGGCGGCGGCTTCTACCGCAAGAGCGGGCTGGAGCGGCTGGTGCGTGACGCCCACGGCATCCAGTTCCACCCCTTGCAGGAAAAACGCCAGCAACATTTCACCGGCCGCATGGCGCTGGGGCTCAGCCCTATCGAGATGCCCGAGGAGAGCAAACTTCCGCAGGCGGCGGAGTAGGCCGATGGCACGGGATAATCGAATCGTGGCCGCCGACGGGAAGGACGCCCTTCGCGGCGCCTTCCTGGAGGCCATGAGCCATACGGCGGCGACCGTCAATATCGTCACCACCGACGGGCCGGCGGGGCGCGCGGGCGTCACGGTTTCGGCCATGGCGAGCGTTTCCGCCGACACGCCGGCGCCGTCGTTGCTGGTCTGCATCCATCGTGATGGCAGCGCCTGTTTGCCGATTTTGAAAAACGGTGTGTTCTGCGTGAATGTGCTTCGCGACGACCAGTCGAATATTTCGGATGTCTTTGCCGGGCGATCGACAGGGGCTGACGGCGGCAAGTTCGCCTGCGCCGACTGGACGGCGATGGAAACCGGCGCGCCGCGCGTGATTGACCCGCTGGTCGCCTTCGACTGCCGCCTGACCCACAGCGAACTTATCGGCACCCATTATGTGATGTTCGGCGCGGTGGAAGACATCTTCATCGCCGAGCGCGGCCTGCCGCTGATCTACGCCGCCCGCGCCTACGGCACGCCGGCAAGGCTCGAATAAGCGATGCCAGCGCAGCCGGTCGGCCGATCCTGCGTGTAACGGCGCCATCCTGGCGATAAGTCCGGGTTGAAAACAGGCCTGGACAGCGCTGCTGAGTAGAGTCCGCTTTTCCGCACAGAGCGGACGCAGGTGGAGGTCGCTCTGAAAGTCTGCACCTGA
>CBFDDT010000037.1:0-26520 GCA_965603635.1 uncultured bacterium
GCCCGATGGTCAGGAAGTCCACGTCGGCCGCGCGCAGATCGTCCATTACCTGGCCGACCTCCTCGCGGGTCTCGCCCAGCCCGACCATCATGCCCGACTTGGTGAACATCGAAGGATCGATGCGCTTTACCCGGTGCAGCAGCTCCAGGCTGGTGAAATAGCGCGCGCCGGGCCGGATGGCGGGATAGAGCCGCGGCACGGTTTCCAGATTATGATTGAACACGTCCGGCCGCGCCGCCGCGACGGTCTCGATGGCCCCTTCCCTGCCCTTGAAGTCGGGCGTGAGGATTTCAATGGTAGTCCTCGGGGATTCCTTGCGAATCGCGGCGACAACCTGCGCGAAATGCGCCGCCCCGCCATCCGCCAGATCGTCGCGATCCACCGAGGTCACCACCACATGCTCCAGCCCCAACTGGGCCACCGCGAGCGCCACGTTCAGCGGCTCCATCGGGTCCAGCGGCGCCGGTTTGCCGGTCGCCACGTTACAAAAGGCGCAGGCCCGGGTGCAGACCTCGCCCATGATCATCATGGTGGCATGCCGCTTGGCCCAGCATTCCCCGATATTCGGGCAGGCCGCTTCCTCGCAGACCGTGTTCAGCTTGTTGTCGCGCATGATTTTTGCGGTCGCCTGGTATTCCCGCGACACCGGCGCCTTCACCCGGATCCAGTCCGGCTTGCGCTGGATTGGACTGTCGGGCCGGTTCTGTTTTTCCGGGTGGCGTAGTTTGGTGGTTTCCATGGTTCAGATGTGGATCACGCGGTCGTAGGCGTCAAGCACCGACTCATGCATCATCTCGCTCAGGGTCGGGTGCGGGAAGACCGTGTGCATCAGTTCGGTCTCGGTGGTTTCCAGCCCCATGGCGATCACATAGCCCTGGATCAGTTCGGTGACCTCGGCGCCGACCATGTGCGCGCCCAGCAACTCGCCGGTTTTTTCGTCGAAGATCGTCTTGATCATGCCCTCGGGCTCGCCCAGCGCGATGGCCTTGCCGTTGCCCATGAAGGGGAAGCGCCCTACCCTCACCTTGCGCCCGGCCTCTTTGGCCGCGGCCTCGGTCATGCCGACGCTGGCGACCTGGGGATGACAGTAGGTGCAGCCCGGTATCCGGTTCTTGTCCATGGGATGGACATCCGGCAGGCCGGCGATCTTCTCGATGCAGATAACGCCCTCATGGCTGGCCTTGTGCGCCAGCATGGGCGGGCCGGCGACATCGCCGATGGCATGGACGCCGGGCTCGCCGGTGCGGCCGAAGCCGTCGATGACGATGCAGCCGCGGTCGGTCTTCACCTTCGTGCCTTCCAGCCCAAGGTTTTCGATATTGCCAACAACGCCGACCGCCGAGATCACGCGCTCGACGGTAAGCTCGCTCTTGGCGCCCTTCTCGTCCTCGATCACGGCGGTGACGGTGTCCTTGCCCTTCTTGAGCTCGGTCACCTTGGCCCCGGTAACGATCTTCATGCCGTCCTTCTCGAACTGCTTGCGGGCCAGCGCCGCGATTTCCGCGTCCTCGACCGGCAGTACCTGGGGCAGCATCTCGACGACCGTCACATCCGCGCCGAAGGTACGGAAGAAGCTGGCGAACTCAATGCCGATGGCGCCGGACCCTATGACCAGCAGCGATTTCGGCATGATGTCGGGGACCAGCGCTTCCATATAGCTCCAGACGAACTTGCCGTCCGGCTCCAGCCCCGGCAGGGCGCGGGCCCGCGCGCCGGTCGCCAGGATGATATGTTTCGCGGTCAAGGCCGCGACCTTCTTGCCGTCCTTCGTAACCTCCAGCTTGCCCGGCCCGGCCAGCTTGCCCTCGCCGTCGACGACCGTGACCTTATGCTTCTTCAACAGATAGGCGACGCCGCCGGTGAGCTTCTTCGACACCTTGCGCGAACGCGCGACGATTTTTTCAAGGTCGAAGCCGGCCTTCTCGACCGTCAGCCCGTAATCCGCCGCATGGCTCATATTGCGATAGATCTCCGCCGAGCGCAGCAGCGCCTTGGTTGGAATGCAGCCCCAGTTGAGGCAGATCCCACCCAGATGCTTGCGCTCCACCACTGCCACCTTGAGGCCAAGTTGCGCCCCGCGAATGGCGGTTACATACCCGCCGGGCCCACCGCCCACGATGACAACGTCGAAATTGCTATCGGACATCGGATACCCCTTTACAGCAGCATGGCCAGCGGATTTTCGATCAGCCGCTTGAAGGTCGCCATGAATTCCGCGCCCACCGCGCCGTCGACCACGCGGTGATCGACCGAGAGCGTGCAGCTCATCACCGTGGCGACGGCCAACTCGCCGTTCTTGACGACCGCGCGTTGCTCTCCGGCGCCGACCGCCAGTATGCAGCCTTGCGGCGGGTTGATGATGGCGGAGAATTCCCTGATGCCGAACATGCCGAGGTTGGAGACCGAGAAAGTTCCGCCCTGGAATTCCTCTGGCTTCAGCTTGCCCTCGCGGGCGCGGCCGGCCAGGTCCTTCATCTCCGCCGAGATAGCCTCGAGCCCCTTGCCCTCGGCCGCCTTGACGATTGGCGTGATCAGGCCGGCGGGCGTCGCCACCGCCACCGAGATATCAGCATGGTCATAGAGCAGGATACCCTCGTCGTCCCACGAGGCATTGGCCGCCGGCACCTTCTTCAGCGCCATGGCCGCGGCCTTGATGACGATATCGTTGACCGAAATCTTGAGGCCATGTTCCTCGTTGATCCGCTTGCGCGCGGCCAGCAGATCGTCGATCTCGCAATCGACGGTCAGGTAGAAATGCGGCACCGTCTGCTTGGATTCGCTTAGGCGCCGGGCGATGACCTTGCGGACATTGCTATTGGGCTGCAGCGTGTACCTCATTCCGAGCGCCTCCGCGCTCGCCCGTGCACCGGGACCGGTTGGCGCGGCCAGGGGCGCGGCTACAATCGGCGCTATTCCGCCCGGCATTGCGCCGCCCGACATGGCGCCATCGATATCGGCCTTCACGATCCGCCCGTTCGGGCCGGTTCCCTTGACTCCGCCCAGATCGATACCGGCCTGTTGCGCCATGCGGCGGGCCAGCGGGCTGGCAACGACCCGCGCGCCCTTGTCGGCGGCGGCCGGCGGCGTTGCGGGCGCGGCTGGTGGCGGCGCTTTGCTTTCGGCGGGTTTAACGGCCGGCGCGGGAGCCGGGGCGGACTCCTTGACGCCGCCCGCCGAGTATCCCTTCAGCGCGCCTTCGTCTTCGCCCTCTTCCAGCAGCAGGGCGATCGGCTGGTTCACCTGGACGCCCTCGGTGCCATCCGGCACCAGAATTTTACCCAGCACGCCCTCGTCGACCGCCTCGACCTCCATGGTTGCCTTGTCGGTCTCAATCTCTGCGATCACGTCGCCGGCGGAAACCGTATCGCCCTCGTTCATCAGCCACTTCGCCAGATTGCCCTCGGTCATCGTCGGCGAGAGCGCCGGCATCAGGATTTCGATCGGCATGTCCCTGTCCCCTCGTTCAAGCCCGATAGCAGGCCGCCTTCGCGGCCTCCACGATGTCATCGGCCTGCGGCAGCGCCAGACGTTCCAGGTTGGCCGCATAGGGCAGTGGCACGTCCTTGCCGCTGACGCGCGCCACAGGTGCGTCCAGCCAGTCGAAGGCCTGTTCCATGGCGACCGCGACAATCTCCGCGCCGACGCCGGATTGCGCCCAGCCTTCCTCGACGCTGACCAGCCGGTTGGTTTTCTTCACGGAATTCACAATGGTTTCGGTATCGAGCGGCCGAATGGTCCTAAGGTCGATCACCTCGGCGTCAATCCCTTCCGCCGCCAATGTCTCGGCCGCCGCCAGCGCCTTGCCGACCATCATCGAGAATGCGGTGATGGTGACGTCCGCGCCTTGTCGAACCACCTTCGCCTTGCCGATCGGCACGAGCCAGTCATCGTCGTCGGGTGCCTCGAAACTCTGGCCGTAAAGCAGCTCATTCTCCAGGAAAATCACCGGGTTTGGATCACGGATCGCCGATTTCAGCAGCCCCTTCGCGTCGGCCGCCGACCAAGGCGCGACTACCTTCAGCCCCGGCACATGGCTGTACCAGCTGGCGTAACATTGCGAATGTTGCGCGCCGACCCGCGAGGCCGCGCCGTTGGGGCCGCGAAACACGATCGGGCAACCCATCTGGCCGCCCGACATATAGAGCGTCTTGGTCGCCGAATTGATGATGTGGTCCATCGCCTGCATGGCGAAATTGAAGGTCATGAACTCGACGATCGGCCGCAGTCCGTTGAAGGCCGCGCCGACGGCCAGGCCGGCGAAACCATGCTCGGTAATCGGCGTGTCGATCACCCGGCGGTCGCCGAATTCCTCCAGCAGTCCCTGGCTGACCTTGTAGGCGCCCTGATACTGGGCCACTTCCTCGCCCATCAGAAAGACCGTGTCGTCGCGGCGCATTTCCTCGGCCATGGCGTCGCGCAAGGCCTCGCGCACGGTCAGCGACACCGTCGCGCCGGCCCAGTCGGATTCGGCGGCGACAGGTGCGGCGGCGGGTTCCGGTGACGCAGCGGCGGCGGGTTCGGCCATTGGCGCCTCGATCGGGGCGGCCGGCGCGGTGTTTGCGGCCCCTTCAAGGGCGGCGGCGTCCTCGCCTTCCTCAAGCAACAACGCAATCGGCTGGTTCACCTGAACGCCCTCGGTCCCGTCAGGTACCAGGATTTTGCCAAGAACGCCTTCGTCCACCGCTTCCACTTCCATGGTCGCCTTGTCTGTCTCGATCTCGGCAATCAGGTCGCCGGCGGAGATCGTGTCGCCCTCGGCCTTCAGCCATTTCGCCAGGTTGCCTTCGGTCATGGTCGGCGACAACGCCGGCATCAGTATCTCGGTCGGCATGTTTGTCCCTCAGGCTTCCACCAGCACGTCGGTCCACAATTCGGACGCATCGGGCTCGGGGCTGTTTTGCGCGAATTCGGCGGCGTCGGCGACGATGTCCTTGACCTCTCGGTCGATCTTCTTCAGTGCATCCTCGTCGGCATGGCCCTCGGTCAGGATGCGCTCACGCAGGTAATCGATCGGATCGCGCTCGCTGCGCATCTTCTGGACCTCTTCCTTGCTGCGGTATTTGGCCGGGTCGGACATCGAATGGCCGCGATATCGGTAGGTCTGCGCTTCAATGATGAAGGGGCCCTTGCCGGCGCGGCAGTGGGCGATCGCTTTCTCGGTGGCCGCGCGCATTTCCAGCACGTCCATGCCGTCAACCGCATCACCTGGGATGCCATAGGCCTTGCCGCGCTGGCACAGCTCGGTGCTGGCCGAGGCGCGCTCGATCGAGGTGCCCATGCCATATTTGTTGTTCTCAATCATATAGACCACCGGCAGTTTCCACAGGGCGGCCATGTTGAAGGACTCGTAGACCTGGCCCTGATTCACCGCGCCGTCGCCGAAATAGGTCAGGCAGACATTGTCGAGGCCCTTGTATTTGAAGCCGAAGGCGATGCCGGTGCCGATCGGCACCTGGGCCGCGACGATGCCATGACCGCCATAAAAGTTCTTTTCGCGGCTGAACATATGCATCGAGCCGCCCTTGCCCTTGGAATAACCGCCGGCGCGGCCGGTCAGCTCCGCCATCACCCCGCGCGGATCCATGCCGCAGGCCAGCATATGGCCGTGGTCGCGATAGCTGGTGATCAGGGCGTCTTCCGGCCGGGCCGCCGATTGGGCGCCCACCACGACGGCTTCCTGTCCTATATAGAGATGGCAGAAGCCGCCGATCAGCCCCATGCCATAGAGCTGCCCCGCCTTTTCCTCGAAACGCCGGATCAGCAGCATCTCGCGGTAATAATGGAGAAAATCGTTGGGTGACGCGGTCGATTTTTTAGATTTGGCGCGCGGTTTACGCTTGGCAACGGCCTTGGCCATGTCATTCTCCAGCGATGGGTCCGGGAAAATGGTGGATACGGACGAAACGTCCCATTCAACGCGCACCCTAAGTGGCTATGCCGTTTTTTACAAGCACTAAGTAAGCTGTTGTTTTTTATCAGAAAACAGCGAATTAACCGGATTTTGGTTCATCTATAAAACTTTAGGCGTAAAATTCGCAATAAACATCGCGTTAATTCAGGCCCATACGCAACATTCGCGCGCCTGACACCGCCTGGGTTATCAACCCGCGCTATCGTGTCCGGAAAATTACGAAATCGTCCTCGTGGACCTTGTTGAGGACAATACGCGCCCGCTCGTCCAGCATGTCGAGATCGAGGCTTTCCGGCTTCAGCAGGTTTACGCGCCGTTCAATCATCATGCGGTCATGGCGCAGGGCATCGCGTTCCTCGCGGGCCAGTTCGGTCTGCAGATTGAGCGCGAAGTAAGCGCGCAGGCCACGGTCGCCCTGCACGGCGTGAAAGGCGAAGTAGCCGATAACGGCGACCCCCAGGATCGACCCTATAATTTGCCGGCCCTGGCGCCGAAGTTCCTTGAGTACATGCATGGGGGCATCGAATCACCCCCCGAGTCGCGCGTCAACCAAAAAAGAGTCTTTGATTCCAATATGATTCCATAGGATGCGCCGCGCCCACGAAAAGACTCGCAAAAGGGGAAAAGTCAAGCCTTCAGGATCGATTTCCCCGCATAAACGCCATCGACGCCAAGCATCTCCTCGATGCGGATAAGCTGGTTGTACTTCGCCAACCGGTCGGAGCGCGACAGCGAACCGGTCTTGATCTGCCCGCAATTGGTGGCCACGGCGAGGTCGGCGATGGTGGCATCCTCGGTCTCGCCGGAACGATGCGACATCACCGCGCTAAAGCCCGCGCGATGGGCCATCTCGACCGTCTCCAGCGTTTCGCTCAGGGACCCGATCTGGTTCACCTTGACCAGGATGGAATTGGCCGCGCGGCGCGCGATGCCGTCGCGCAGGCGATCCGGGTTGGTGACGAACAGATCGTCGCCGACCAGCTGGACCTTGCCCCCGATCTCGCTGGTCAGCGCCACCCAGCCGTCCCAGTCGTCCTCGGACATGCCGTCCTCGATGGAGAAGATCGGGTAGCGGGCGGCCAGGTCGGCGAGATACTTTACCATGGCGTCGGAATCCAGGACCTTGCCCTCCCCCGCCATGTTGTATTTGCCGTCGGCGTAATATTCGGTCGCGGCACAATCCAGCGCCAGCATGATCTCTTCGCCCGGCTTGTAGCCCGCGCCCTCGACCGCCTTCATGATGAAATCAAGGGCAGCCTCCGCCGACGCGAGATCAGGCGCGAAGCCGCCCTCATCGCCGACATTGGTGTTGTGCCCGGCGTCGCTCAGCCCCTTCTTGAGCGCATGGAAGATCTCGGCGCCGATACGGATCGCATCGGCCATGCTGTCGGCCGCAACCGGCATCACCATGAATTCCTGGATATCGATCGGGTTGTCGGCATGCTCGCCGCCATTGATGATGTTCATCATCGGCACCGGCAGGGTCCGCGCATAGGCGCCGCCGATATAGCGGAACAGCGGCAGCCCGGAATCCTCGGCCGCCGCCTTGGCCACGGCCAGACTGACGCCGAGAATGGCGTTGGCGCCCAACCGGCTCTTGTTGGTGGTGCCGTCCAGTTCGATCATCATGCGGTCGATGGCCAGTTGGTCGTCCGCGTCCAGGCCAGACAGCGTATCGAATATCTCGCCATTGACCGCATCGACCGCCTTCAATACGCCCTTGCCGCCATAGCGTTCACCGCCGTCGCGCAACTCATGCGCCTCATGGGTCCCCGTCGACGCCCCCGACGGCACGGCGGCGCGGCCCACCGCCCCGGAATCCAGAACCACATCGACCTCGACCGTGGGGTTACCCCGGCTATCCAGAATTTCGCGTGCGTGAATATCGACGATGGCGGTCATGGGCATCCCCTGCTGTATGGATCCGGTCACCGGACGTGACCCGCCGTGGGCATACAATGCGGGCGGGGCTGGATCAAGTGTTTCGGGGGATTCGGAGGCGGATAAGCCGCCCTGAAACCCGCGGAAAACACTGGCGCATGGGCTCGAACCCGCGTTTTTGGCCCGCGGAGGGCATGCAAAAAGCCCCGCCCGCGATCGAATGTTTCGGCAAAACTTGCAACGGTGAGGTGTCTGTCCCCGGCGTCCCTGACGTCGGGTTGGCCAATTCAGATGCTGACCGGGTTCGCCTTGGCCAACCGGTCGAACGCCAGCAGTTCTTCCAGAATGCCGGGCAGCTTGTCGAGATAGACCATGTTCGGGCCATCCGAGGGCGCGCTGTCGGGGTCCTGGTGGACTTCCATGAAGACGGCGGCGACGCCGATGGAGATGGCGGCGCGGGCCAGGACCGGCACGAATTCGCGCTGGCCGCCGGAGGTAGCGCCCTGCCCGCCCGGTTGCTGCACCGAATGGGTGGCGTCGAAGACGATCGGGTGGCCGGTCTGCGCCATGATGGGCAGCGAGCGCATGTCGGAGACCAGCGTGTTATAGCCGAAGCTCGCCCCGCGCTCGCACAGCATGACGTTGTTATTGCCGGCCTCGGTGACCTTCTTCGCGACGTTCGCCATGTCCCAGGGCGCCAGGAACTGCCCCTTTTTCACATTGATCGCCCGGCCCGTGGCGGCGGCGGCGAGCAGCAGGTCGGTCTGGCGGCACAGGAAGGCAGGGATCTGCAATACGTCGATTACGTCGGCGACGGCGGCACAATTCTCGGGCGAATGCACGTCGGTCAGCACCGGCAGACCCAGCGTTTCCTTGATCTCGGCGAAGATCGGCAAGGCGGTATCCAGGCCGATGCCGCGCGGGCTGGAGCCGGATGTGCGGTTGGCCTTGTCGAAGGAGCTCTTGTAGACCAGCCCGATGCCGAGCTTGTCCGTCACCTCTTTCAGCGCCTGGCTCATTTCCAGCGCATGTTCGCGGCTTTCCATGGCGCAGGGGCCGGCGAACAGGACAAACGGCTTGTCGTTGCCGATGGTCAGGCCGCCGACTTTCACATGATGAATAGCTGTCATTGTCCGCGCCTTCGTCAGACCAGCCGGGCCTGTTCGGTCGCCGCCTTGATGAAGGAGGCGAACAGCGGATGCGGCCGGAAGGGTTGCGATTTCAGTTCGGGGTGGAACTGCACGCCGACGAACCAGGGATGGTCACGCAATTCCACGATTTCCGGCAGCACGCCGTCGGGCGACATGCCGGAGAATATCAGGCCCGCCGCCTCCAACCGTTCCCTGTAGTCGATATTAACCTCATAGCGATGCCGGTGGCGTTCGCTGATATCCAGGTCGCCGCCGTATATTTCGGCCAGCTTCGACCCCTCGGCAAGCCGGCAGGCATAGGCGCCCAGGCGCATGGTACCGCCCAGATCGTCCTCGCCGCTGCGTTGCTCTAGCACATTGCCACGTTTCCATTCGGTCAGCAGTCCGACGACCGATTCCTCGCATTCGCCAAACTCGGTGGAACCCGCGCCGGGCACGCCGGCCAGGTTGCGCGCGGCCTCGATCACCGCCATCTGCATGCCGAAGCAGATGCCGAAGAACGGCACCTTGCGTTCGCGCGCGAAGGTCACGGCCGCCACCTTGCCCTCGGCGCCGCGTTCGCCAAACCCGCCCGGCACCAGAATGCCGTTCACCCCTTCCAGCCGCGCCAAGGCCTCGGCGTCGTTTTCGAATATCTCGGACTCGATCCAGTTCAGATTAACCCGCACATTATTGGCGATGCCGCCATGGCCCAGCGCCTCGCCGAGCGACTTGTAGGCGTCCAGCAGGTTGGTGTATTTGCCGACGACCGCGATGGAAACCTCGCCCTCGGGCTCGCGGATTCTTTGCACGGTATTGCGCCAGGCGCTCAGGTCGACTTCCGATTCGTGGCCCTCGGCCATACCGAAGCGTTTCAGCACCTCGGTGTCGAACCCGGCCTCATGATAACGGTTGGGCACGTCATAGATGGTATCGACGTCCAGCGCCTCGATCGCGCGCTCCGGCAGTACATTGCAGAACAGCGCCAGCTTGCGTCGCGAATCCTCGGGAATCGGGCGGTCCGAGCGGCAGACAAGGATATCAGCCTGGATGCCTACGCTGAGCAATTCCTTGACCGAATGCTGGGTCGGCTTGGTTTTAAGCTCACCGGCCGCGGGAATGTAGGGCATCAGCGTCAGATGCACGAACAGCGCGCGATCACGGCCTAGCTCGTTGCCGAGTTGACGAATCGCCTCGAGGAACGGCAGTCCCTCTATATCGCCGACCGTGCCGCCGATTTCGCAAAGCACGAAATCCTCGTCGGTGAGGTCGGAGGTAACGAATTCCTTGATGGCGTCGGTGATATGCGGGATCACCTGGACGGTGGCGCCCAGATATTCGCCCTTGCGCTCGCGCGCGATCACGTTGGAATAGATCCGGCCGGTGGTGACGTTATCGCTCTGGCGCGCGGCGACGCCGGTGAAGCGCTCGTAATGGCCGAGATCAAGGTCGGTTTCGGCCCCGTCGTCAGTGACATAGACCTCGCCATGCTGATAGGGGCTCATGGTGCCGGGATCGACATTGATATAGGGGTCAAGCTTGCGCAGCCGCACCTTGTAACCGCGTGCCTGCAGAAGCGCGCCGAGCGCCGCGGAGGCAATGCCTTTACCGAGTGAGGAGACCACGCCGCCGGTGATGAAGATAAACCGCGTCATGGACCTAGACCATATCCAAAGAGTTTGAAAAACCCAAGCCTAAATCACGGGTAGCCAGGGCGGAAAATTGCTTTTGTCCCGCCCTTGTCGATTTAGACTGCACGTTAAACCGCCGCGCTTATTCGGAAAGCGGCACGCCGGGCTGGGCCGGCTGTTCCTGTTCGACCGGCGCGGTGGGCGCTGCCGGCGCCACATCAAGGACCGAGCCGGTTTCGGAGCGGTTTGCCGTCATAACGGCAAGCGCGATGCTGGTCGCGAAAAACGCTATTGCGAGATATTTGGTTGCCTGGGTCAGCAAATTAGCGGTGCCGCGCACGCTAACCAGCCCGCCGCCCTGACCGCCGCCGATGCCAAGCCCGCCGCCCTCGCTGCGCTGAAGCAGGATGACGATAATCATGGCGATAACCACCAGCAACTGAATAACGATAAGAACGTTTTCCATCGGACAAACCCGGTCAGTAAAACAATATGGCGCGGACAGGTATCCGCGCGGTCGCGGCTTACTTAGCGATTAATGGACAGAATAGCTAGGGGCAACTGGCTGCAATTGCCAGAAAATCCTCCGCCTTCAGGCTGGCGCCGCCGATCAGGCCGCCATCCACGCCGTCGATCGCCAGCAATTCAGCCGCATTCGAGGGCTTCATGGAGCCGCCATAGAGTATCCTGATACCCCCGGCCACATCGGCCCCGAACCGGCGCTCGATATCGCCGCGGATATGAGTATGCACTTCCGCGACATCGGCCGCCGACGCCGTGCGCCCGGTGCCGATGGCCCAGACCGGTTCGTAGGCGATGACCGTATTCCCGGCCGTGATCGCCGCCGGCAACGAGCCTTCAAGCTGGCTGCCTATGCGCGCCAGGGTATTGCCGCCGTCGCGTTCCGCCAGGGTCTCGCCGACGCAGACGATCGCGATCAGGCCGGCCGCATGCGCGGCCTCGGTCTTCGAGCGTACCAGTTCGTCGGTTTCGCCATGGTCGGCGCGACGCTCGGAATGGCCAAGGATTACATAGCCGCAGCCAGCTTCGGCCAGCATACCGGCCGCGATGTCACCGGTATGGGCGCCGCTCCCGGCGAAATGGCAGTCTTGCCCACCCACAGCAACGTTGCCGCCCTTTAGCGCCGCGGCCACGGGCGGGATCAACACCGCCGGCGGACAGACCAATAATTCGCAGCCGCCCGGCGCGCCATCGTCAACGGCGCGCGTCAGCGCCACCGACTCGGCCACGGTCCCATTCATTTTCCAGTTTCCGGCGATCAGCGGGGTCCGGCTCGTTGCCATTTCACTTATTCCCTCATTCTCTTGCATCACTATCCGCCATGGCTTAACACGGGCACACAATGCATGCCATACGCTGATTTATACCACCGGAATGGCGCGGGCGCGCATTGCCTGTTGCGAATGTCGGGGCGGGGCCACTATGATGCCGCCCCGCGCGAGACCGCGCGCACATCTTTTACTGGATTGCTTCCGGAATTTATCAATGCTTCAGAATATACGTACAGCCCGCTCCGGTCTCATCGCCAAGGCTTTCCTGATTTTGCTGATAATCGGGTTTGCCGGCTGGGGCGTTCAGGGCTATCTCGGACAGAGCGGCCAGGGCGAAGTGGTCGTCACTATTGGCAGTGACACCATCAAGACCACCGAACTTGCCGTTTCCTTCGGGCGCGATGTTCGCCGGTTTCAGGCGCAAGGATCGGACCTTACCGCCGAGCAGGCGCGCAACCTCGGCCTGATGAATCTGGCACTGGACCGGCTGATCACTGGCCGCATATACGATGCGGCGGCCGACTGGCTGGGCATGGGACTGGGTAACCAGCGCATCGCCGAGGCGATCCGGGGCGAGCCGGCCTTTAGCGATGAAGGCGGCACCTTCAGCCGCTTGCGCTTCGAGTCCATCATGCGCAACAGCGACATGAGCGAGCAACAATATACCACCGACCTGCGCCGCGACATATACCGGCGCGATATAATCAACAGCCTGGCCTTTACCGCCGGCGCCCCGGTGATTCTAGAAAAAAAGCTGCATCTTTATCGTAACGAAAATCGTATCGCGACGCTATCCGTGGTTCCGATTGACGGGACGCTGGATGTCGGCGTGCCGGACGAGACGTCAATTAACGAGTCGCACCAGAGCCAGGCGGCGCGTTACACGGCGCCCGAGCGGCGCGGCGCTTCATATTTGCTGCTCACGGCCGACGATGCCATGCGCGAAGTGACCGTCACCGAAGAACAGGCCCGCAAGAGCTATGACGACAACCTTGGCATCTACACCACGCCCGAGAAAAAAACGATCCAGCAAATCCGCTTCGACGATGAGGAAACGGCCCGCAAGGCAGCCGGAATGATCGGTGAGGGACGCACCTTCGAGACGGTGGCCAAGGAAATTGCCGGCATGGAAGGCGAAGCGCTGGAATTCGGTGAATTCGCGGCCGGCGGTTTTCCAATTCCCTCGCTTGTGTCGGTGATCGATACGCTGAAGGAAGGTGGGCTGTCGGAACCCGTCTCGACGGATTTCGGATGGCACATATTCCGGGTCGGTGGGGTCCAGCCGGAAAGTGTCACACCCTATGAGGATGTCCGCGCAAGCATCGAAGACAGCTTGAAAAAAGAACAGGCGAGTGAACTGTTATACAGTATGTCGACAAGGCTGGAGGATGAACTGGCCGGCGGCGCAACGCTGGAGGAAGCCGCCGCGGCGGTGAACGTCGTGATCCGCAAATCCGGTCTTATCGATATCGACGGCGCGGGCGTGGACGGCAAGACAGTGGCCGGACTGCCGGGCAGCGAATTCATCAATTCGGTATTTGTCACGCAAACCGGTGAACAAAGCGCACTGGGCCAGAACCCGGACGGCAGTTATTACATTGCGCGGGTGGACGAGACAGTCCCATCCGCGCTTCGCCCCGTGAATGAAGTAAAAGACGAAATCATTGCCGACTGGCAGGCAGGAAAACAGCGCGAGGCGGCCGAGGCGCGGGCGCTGACCATCGTCGAGAAAATCGAGAACGGCGGGTCATTGATCGAAATCGCCGTGGCGGAAGGCCTTGAGGCAACTGGCAGCAATCCGTTCAACCGGCGTGGCGAGGGAGCCGATTCCAAACTGGTGACGCCGTTGCTGGTCAGCGATATTTTCAAACTCCAGCCCGGACAGGCCGCGATGGTCGAAACCGGCGACGGTTTCGTGGTGGCGCAATTGAAGTCCATCAAACCGGTTGGCCCCTCGGATACGAAGGATATGGCGATCCTGCTCGGCAACCAGATAACCGGGGATATACTCCGGCAGTTGGACGATGCATTGCGCCAGGAATTCAAGGTCGATATCGACCAGGCGGCGCTGGCGCGCACGCCGCTGCCGCGATAATACCGGTGCAGGCAAGCCCGGACTTCGAGGACTTCGCCCGCCTTTACGACGCGGGCAAACCACAGGTCGTCCATACCGCGCTGATCGCGGATCTTGAAACGCCGGTTTCGGCCATGTTGAAACTGGCGGACGGGCGGCCCAACAGCTTTCTGCTGGAATCGGTTACGGGTGGGGCGATCCGTGGCCGCTATTCCTTCATCGGCCTGAAGCCCGACCTGATCTGGCGCTGCCACGGCGATCACGCGGAGGTAAACCGCAAGGCGCGCTACGACGCCGACGCTTTCGAGCCCTGCCCGGGCGGGGCCATGGATTCGCTGCGCGCCATCCTGGACG
Source organism: uncultured bacterium (assembly GCA_965603635.1). GTDB lineage: Bacteria > Pseudomonadota > Alphaproteobacteria > UBA8366 > JADFVY01 > JADFVY01. The sequence continues at coordinate 14,274 of CBFDDT010000037.1, forward strand.
AATCCGCGATCGACCTGCCGGAAGGCATGCCGCCGATGTCGGCCGGCCTGGTTGGTTATATGGGCTACGACATGGTCCGGCTGATGGAGAAACTGCCGGACGAAAACCCGAAATACATCGAGGTCCCCGACGGGCTGTTCATGCGCCCGACTGTCATCGCGGTTTTCGACACGATCGAGGATCTGGTGACGGTAATAACGCCGGCGCGGCCCGAGGCCGGCGTCGATGCGGCGACCGCCTACCGGCAGGCCCAGGAACGGCTGGCCGATATCGTGGCGGACTTCGAACGCTCCCTGCCCTATCGCCGCGAGACCTCCGCCGATTCGGCAGAACTGCCGGCGCCGCAATCCAATATGACGAAGGCCAAATTCTACGCCATGATCGAGAAGGCCAAGGAATACATCCTGGCCGGCGATATCTTCCAGACGGTGCTATCGCAGCGTTTCGAGGTTCCCTTCACCCTGCCGCCGTTCTCTCTATACCGGTCATTGCGCCGCCTGAACCCCTCCCCCTTCCTGTTCTATCTGGATTTCGGCGGGTTCAGCATCGTCGGCTCAAGCCCCGAGATCCTGGTGCGGCTGCGCGATGGCAAGGTTACGATTCGCCCGATTGCCGGCACCCGCCCGCGCGGCAAGGACGCGGCCGAGGACAAGGCGCTGGCCGAGGAACTACTGGCCGATCCCAAGGAACTCGCCGAGCATCTGATGCTGCTCGACCTTGGCCGCAACGATGTGGGACGCGTCGCGAAAATCGGCACGGTCGAGGTCACCGAACAGATGTCCATCGAATATTACTCCCACGTCATGCATATCGTTTCCAATGTCGAGGGCGAGATTGCACCGGAATACGACGCGCTTCAGGCACTTGCCGCGGGCTTTCCCGCCGGCACCGTATCGGGTGCGCCCAAGGTGCGCGCCATGGAGATCATCGACGAGCTGGAGCCCGACCGGCGCGGCGTCTATGGCGGCTGCATCGGCTATTTCGGCGCGGATGGCGACATGGATACCTGCATTGCGCTGAGGACCGCGGTGGTCAAGGACGGCAAGATGTATGTTCAGGCCGGCGGCGGTATCGTTTTTGACAGCAACCCGGAAGATGAATTCCAGGAAAGCTGCAACAAGGCCCGCGCCCTATTGCGCGCCGCCGAGGAGGCCGTCCGTTTCGCCGCCAGCGGCGGCCGAGGCTAGACGCGGGCCGTATTCCAGTTTCACGATGGTGCTGACCGGCACCAGTTCGAAGCCTTTACGGTGGGCCTCGGGAATCCATTTGGCGAGCACTTCGGTCGTCACGTCATGGGGGTGGCCGATGGCGATCGCATGGCCGCGACGGCGCGCCACCCGCTCCAGTTCCGCCAGTTGCGTCCTGATTTTCGCCGCGTCCAGGTCATTGTCGAGGAAGACGTTTCGGGTCGCATGGGGCATTCCCATGTCTTGCGCCAGCATCGTGCCCGTCGTCGTATGGGCGGTCCGCGAATCCAGGAACAACAGGCCACGTGCATTGGTTTCCTCAAGCACCGGCTTGACGAGATCGCCGCGGGCCATGAATTTGCTGCCCATGTGATTGTTGACCCCGACATATCCATCGAATCGGTCCAGCGCCCAGCGGAATCGCCGCATGATCTCATCCTGGCTCAGCGAGGTCAGCAGCGCGTTGTAACCTGGGTCCGCGCCGGCGATGCTTGGTTCCATGGGGATATGCAGCAGCAACTCATGCCCACGCGAGCGCGCGTAGCGGGCCTGTCTTTCCAGATTGTCGCTATAAGGTATGAAGGCAATCGTGATCGGCGCCGGCAATTCGCTGGCGCGCCTGGTGCGCGGCTGCACGACTCCCGCATCGTCGATGACGATGGCAATCATCGGTCCCTTGCCGAGATGGCGCGGCGCCACGGCATTGGCCAGCCATGCGGGCTGGCCCGGCGCAATTCCCGTGGGCGATTCAGGCCAGATGGGAATCCCGGACAGGACGGGCGGTTGCGGGATATCCGGGCGATCGCGGGCGCGTGGCGGCGCGGACAAGACGGCAACCTGTTTTTCCTCAGGCTCAAAGTAGGCCGCGTGGTCGGACCAGTCCTGGGCATCGATATCCGGCGCCAGCGCCATTTCCCGGTCGGTCGAGCCGGCGATTTCATCTTCGGGTCCGATGGCCAGGGCAACGAATTCCGATTCGGCATCCGTCGCCGCGGCGATGACCGGGGCGGCGGGCTGTTGGGTAATCGTATCGCCGAGAGGCGGATGATGGTCACGGACCGCAACGAATGCCGGCTGGTGCGCTTTCTGTTCAGCGGGGATCATCCGCCATGCGGCGAATCCGGCGACGCCAATCGCTGTTATGGCGATCAGGGCGCCGGCAACCCGAAAGAACGGCGCCAGGTTTACCGGTGGCAATTCCACCTCGCTGTTGGCGGCCGCCCAAATCCTGGCGAAGCGCGCCAGCAAGTATCGCCGAATCGCCGACAGGTCGCGCCGGAAAACACTAAAGCCAGCCAGGCATCCTTCCCTGACTGCGGTATATGCTTCCCGGACCCGCGCAGTTCCGACGGCAGTAGCCAGCCAAAACCTGCCGGCCCGTTCGACCAAGCTCCATCGCAGGGGCGCAATCGCGGCCTGAAACCGGTTGGTTCTGTTCAGAAGATCGAGTTTAAGGCGGGCAAACAGTGGCCGGGCAACGGGCCGCAACGCCGGGATTGCTCTCCGGCGCCGGCGGACGCGCCGCCTGTTCACATTAACTCTGGCAGCGTTGCTTCGACGCATGCTTTCCTCTTGACCCGCAGTCTACAGCCTACAGAGAAAAGCTTAGCCGTCCAATCGTTTCGAAATTATTGAAAAATCAAGAAAAATTCGGGGCAAGAATCAGGCATCCGCCTTCTCGCCGGCCAGTTCCTCTAGGATCGGGCAGTCCGGCCTGTCGTCGCCGTGACAGCGACGGGTCAGATGGGTGAGGGTGTCGCGAATCTTCTGCAGTTCCGCGATCTTGCGGTCGACTTCGTCGATATGCGACAGGGCCAAAGCCTTCACGTCGGCGCTGGCGCGTTTCTGGTTGCCCCATAAATCCAGCAGCAAGCTGACATCCTTCACGCTGAAGCCAAGATTGCGCGAATGATGAATGAAACGCAGCCTCTCGACGTCCTTGTCGCTGTAGGTGCGGTAGCCGCTATCGGTCCGGCTGGCCTCGGGGATCAGACCGATACTCTCGTAATAGCGGATGGTCTTGGCGCTGATGCCGGAGTGGCTCGCGGCTTGTCCGATATTCATCTTGAGTCTCCGTATTTCTCGTTATTTATTTGTTTTATCTAGTTTAACAGACGCTTTCGCCTTCCATGACCGCAGCATCAGCGCATTGCTGACCACGCTGACGCTGCTGAACGCCATGGCCGCGCCGGCAACGATGGGGCTGAGGAATCCCAGTGCCGCCAGCGGGATTCCGACGACGTTATAGATGAAGGCCCAAAACAGGTTCTGGTAAATCTTGCGGCCCGTGGCGCGGCTGACATCGATGGCGTCGGCGGCCAGCCTGGGGTCGGAGCGCATCAGGGTGACGCCCGCCGTTTCCATGGCGATATCCGTGCCCGAGCCCATGGCGAGCCCGATATCGGCGACCGCCAGCGCCGGCGCGTCGTTGACGCCGTCGCCGACCATGGCCACCACCTTGCCCTCGGCCCGCAGGCGCTCGACCTCGGCCGCCTTGCCTTCCGGCAACACCTCGGCGCGGAAATCGTCCAGACCCAGCCGCCGGGCGATGGCCGCCGCCGTGCGCTGGTTATCGCCGGTCAGCATGACCACGGCGATGCCGCGGGCATGAAGAACCTTCAGCGCCTCCACCGCTTCCGGCCGCAACTGGTCGGCCACGGCGATGGCGCCAAGCAACTGTTTGTTTTCGTCGGCCGCCCACATCACGGTCTTGCCGTCTTCTTCAAGGGCGCCGACTCGATCCTCCAGGGCCGTCACGTCGGCGCCGGCCTCTTCCATGAGGCCGCGATTGCCGATCCACAGGCCCTGGCCGCCGACGCGCGCGGTAAGGCCGCGCCCGCCGACCCGGCTGAAATTTTCCACCGGGTCGAGTTCCAGTCCCCGCGTTCCGGCATCCGCCAGCACCGCCTTGGCGAGCGGATGTTCGCTGCCCTGTTGGGCCGCGGCCACCAGACGCAGCAGTCCTTCGTCGTTCATATCGCCGGCGGGCACGATGTCGGTAACTTCCGGATGGCCCATGGTCAGCGTGCCGGTCTTGTCGAAGATGATGACATTGACCGCGCCCGCGCGTTCCAGCGCCTCCACGTCCTTGATCAGGATGCCGGCGCGCGCGGCGGCCCCGGTCCCCGCCATGATCGCCGTCGGGGTCGCCAGGCCCAGCGCGCAGGGGCAGGCGATCACCAGCACCGACACGGCGGCGATAATGCTCTGCTCCATGGTCCCGCCGGCCAGCAACCAACCAAACGCCGTGACGATGGCGATTCCCACCACCGTCGGCACGAACACGTTGGTGACCCGATCCACGAGTCTCTGCACCGGCGGCTTGGCGGCCTGGGCCCCCTCCACCAGCGCGATGATGCGCTCCAGCGTCGATTCCCTGCCAACCGTCGTGGTTTCGATGCGCAGCAGTCCGTCGCCGTTGACGCTGCCGCCGGTCACCCGGTCGCCGGGCTCCTTGACCACGGGAATGCTCTCGCCGGTCAAAAGCGATTCGTCCACCGCGCTGTCGCCCGACAGGATCGCGCCATCGACCGGGATCCGGTCGCCCGGCCGCACCACGACGATTTCGCCGGTCAGCACCGAGGTCGCGGGAATGGTCACGACCGCGCCGTCACGCTCAACATGGGCCTGGTCGGGCCGCAGTTGCATCAACTGGCGGATCGCCGCCGAAGTGCCGCGCCGGGCCCGCGCCTCCAGCCATTTGCCCAGCTTGATCAGCGTGATGATGGCGGCCGACGCCTCGAAATAGAGATGGAGGTCCGCGCCGGCGGCCACGGTGAAAAGGTTATAGAGGCTGAGCCCAAAGGCCGCGCTGGTGCCCAGCGCCACCAGCAGATCCATCGTCCCGGTCAGGGATTTCAGGGCCTTCCAGGCGCCGATATAGAAGTTCCAACCGATCGCGAACTGCACGATCGCGGCGATTCCCAGCTGCCAAAGGCCCGGCAACGCGAAATCAACGCCCACGATATGCCCGAACATCGGCAGAACCAGCGGCAGCGACAACAAAGCCGCCGCCAACACGACCAGCATTTCCTTGCGGTCGGCGGCGGCCGCGCGTTCGTCGTCGGGCCGGCCTTCGTCGGCCACCGAGGCGCCGTAGCCCGCATCCTCGATGACTTTTACAAGATCAACGGTGGACACGCCGGTCGACGAAACTCTCGCCGACTCGGTGGCCAGGTTGACGCTGGCCTCCAGCACGCCGGGTACTTTCTTGAGCGCCCGTTCCACATGCCCGACACAGGCCGAGCAGGTCATCCCCGTTACCGACAGGGCCACCTCGTCGGCGATGACGTCGTAACCGGCATCCTCGACCGCGTGGGCCAGATCGGCGACCCCGACGCCCGCGCCAAAATCCACGTCCGCCTGCTCGGTGCCCAGATTGACAGTCGCGCCGGTGACGCCCGGCACTTTCATCAGGGCTTTTTCAACATGCCCGACACAGGCGCTGCAGGTCATGCCGCCGACTTTAAGCCGGGCATGGCCGGTCGCCATGTCATCCGTTTTGTGCGCCAGATCGGTCGCCGTCATGGTCTGTTCCTTCGTCTGTCGGGGAAAACTGTCAGGCTACCTGCGCCGGATAGCCGGATTCGGTAACGACTTCGGCCAGTTTCGCGATATCGGTGTCGGCGCCATAGCTGATTACCGCCGTGCCGGAATCCAGATCGACCCTGGCCGAGATCACGCCCGTCGCCGCGTCGAGCGCCTTCTGAACGCGGCCCACGCAATGTCCGCAAGTCATTCCTTCCACCTTGAGCGTCACCTGATTGCTGGCGCCGTCCGTCATGATTTGGTCCTCCTGATGCTGGTTGACATTGATTAACCTGCCTATGATATAAAGGTTCCAGAGACTGGAAGGTCAAGGGCAAACTTTCCCAAAACTGGAAGCTTTGAATTTCCCCGTGCGGCCTTTCTTCCACCCTACCGAAAAGGCTGCTATAAAATGCCCGGCCACGCGCGGGATGAACCGGCGCCCGAGGGATTGAAATGCTTCTGCTTATCGATAATTACGACAGCTTCACCTACAATCTGGTCCACTTCCTGGGCGAACTTGGCGCCGAGGTCACGGTGCGCCGCAACGACGCCCTGACCGCCGACGAAGCCTTGAAGATGAACGTCAAGGGCATCGTACTGTCGCCGGGCCCCTGCGACCCCGATCGGGCGGGCATCTGCCTGGAACTGGTGGAAAAGGCGGCGGGCAAGCTGCCGTTGCTCGGGGTATGCCTGGGCCATCAGTCGATCGGCCAGGTTTTCGGCGGCAAGGTGGTGCGCGCGCCCCTGCCGATGCATGGCAAGGTAAGCCAGATAAGCCACAAGGGCGTCGGCCTTTTCGAGGGCCTTCCCAACCCGGTTACGGCGACGCGCTATCACTCACTGGTGGTCGAACGCGAGAGCCTGCCCGACTGCCTGGAGATCACCGCCGAATGCGACCAGGGCCTGATCATGGGCCTGCAACACAGGGAACTGCCGATCCACGGCGTCCAGTTCCATCCCGAAAGCATCGCCACCGAACATGGCCACGCCCTGCTGGCCAATTTCCTCACGATTGCGGGTTACGAGGCTGTTCCGGCTTAATTAACGCCCTCATCCATGGAGTCGCGAACGCGGGCCGCGGCTTCGATATGGTCGACGGTCAGGCCGCAGCAGCCCCCGATGACCTGGACGCCGGCGGCGACCCATTCCCTGTAGAACTCCTCCAGCCGGGCCGGCGCGATGACATCGACAAACTGCCAGTTCGGCATTTCGAAATAGCCACCGTCCGGATAGGCCATCAGCGGCCCGGTGAAATGCCGCCGCACGGTTTTCAGCGTTTCGGCGACGATTTCCGAACTGGTATGCATACAGCCCGCGACGTCGATGCCGCTGGCCGGAATCAGGCTCGCTATGTCGTCCACCGGCCGATCTTCCAGATAATCGAACGCAATCACTTCGCCATCCGCCGCGCGGCGCGCGCTGAGGCCGAACCAGACCGGCAGGCCGCTAGCCAGTGCCGCCTCGACAGCCAGCCGCGTGCGCCCGGGATGGTACATCATCTCGAGCATGATGAGATCGACGCCGCACGCCTTCTGGATCCCGACAAGCTCGCTAAACGCATCCAGGACCTCGCCATCGGAGGGAATCCGGTCGGGATCGACCTTATCCGACCCGCCTGCCACGGGAACCATGTGCGACAGCGACCCGGCCACCAGGACATTCCGCCCGGCCGGCGCCGCATCGCGGGCGGCCAGCGCGGCGTCGATCGCACGCCTGTTGATCTCCTCCACCCTGTCGCTATACCCCGCCGGAGACAGCATCAGGCGCGACGAGGCGTAGGTATTGGCGGTGATCACGTCGGCGCCGGCGCGGATATAATCGCCGTGAATTTCGGTCAGCAGCTTTTCGTTCTCAAGCGTCGCCGGCCCGCACCAGGCGGCCGGGTCCATGTTGGCGCCCCGTTTCTGCAGTTCGGTACCGGTGCCGCCGTCGAGAACGACGATCCCGCCATTGTCCAGATGCTGCTTCAGTTCCGCATAGGCCATAAATAATCTCCTTGAATCCGACTCTCCAACGGATATTGCCCGGCCGACGAGATCGCGCCTATCGAAATTGCGGCAAAGATTTGTGGCCCCTGCCCGCCAACGCCTGCTATATCAGGCGCAACAACGAGGCATTGGGGTATCTCATGACCGGGGACATACAGGATTTCAGGCAGTTGCTGGCCAAGGTGGCCGATGGCAACGCGTTGAGCGAGCAGGAGGCCGAGCGCGCCTTCGACATCATGATGTCGGGCGACGCCACGCCCTCGCAGATGGGCGGCTTCCTGATGGCGCTGCGCGTGCGCGGCGAGACGATCGAGGAGATCACCGGCGCCGTGCGCGTGATGCGGGCCAAGGCGATCCATGTGACCGCGCCCGACGGCGCGATGGATATCGTTGGCACCGGCGGCGATGCGTCGGGCACCTACAATATATCCACCGCGACCGCGCTGGTGGTTGCCGGCTGCGGCGTGCCGGTGGCCAAGCATGGCAACCGCGCGGCCTCGTCAAAGTCCGGCGCGGCTGACGTGCTGTCCGCCCTGGGCGTCGATATCGAGGCCGATTTCGACAAGGTCGAGCAAGCGATCCACGAGGCCAACATCGGCTTCATGATGGCTCAACGGCACCACGGTGCAATGCGGAATGTAGGTCCGACACGCGTCGAACTAGGTACCAGAACTATTTTCAACATCCTGGGGCCCCTTTCGAACCCGGCCTCGGTCAAACGCCTGCTGGTCGGCTGCTTCTCGCGCCACTGGATCGAACCCATGGCTCAGGTGCTCGGCAAGCTAGGAGCCGAGCGCGCCTGGGTGGTCCATGGCAGCGACGGGCTGGACGAGCTGACCACCACCGGCCCCAGTTACGTTGTCGAGTATAAAAACGGCGCGGTTTCCGCTTTCGAGATCACCCCGGGCGATGCCGGCCTGCCGGAAGCGAAACCGGAAGACCTGAAGGGTGGCACGCCGGAAGAGAACGCGGTGGCCCTGCGCGGCGTGCTGGATGGCGATACCGGCGCCTATCGGGATATCGTGGTCTATAACGCGGCGGCCGCCCTGGTGGTGGCCGGCAAGGCGGCGGACCTGCGCGAGGGCGCGAAAATCGCGGCCGACTCCATCGATTCCGGCAAGGCGAAGGCCGCGCTTGAGAAACTGGTCTCCATCACCGGTTTAAAGCCCGCGTGATCATGAGCGACGTCCTGACCAAGATCTGCGCCGACAAACGCGACCATATCGCCGCGGCCAAGCAAGCCTGCTCGCAAGCCGGCATCGAGGAACGCGCCGCGCAAGCCTCCGCGCCGCGCGGTTTTGTTGACAGTCTGGCGAATTCCGTCGCGGCCGGGCGTTACGGGCTGATCGCCGAGATCAAGAAAGCATCGCCCAGCAAGGGGCTGATCCGCCCCGATTTCGACCCCCCTGCCTTGGCCCGCGCCTATGAAGAGGGCGGCGCAAGCTGCCTGTCGGTATTGACCGACGAACCCTATTTCCAGGGTCATGACGACTATCTGGTTGCGGCCCGCGCGGCGGTGGGCCTGCCGGCGCTGCGCAAGGATTTCATGCTCGACCCCTATCAGGTTTACGAGGCCCGGGCCCTTGGCGCCGACTGTATCCTGCTGATCATGGCGGCGCTGGAGGATGGGCAGGCAGCCGAGCTAGAGGCGTTGGCCCACTCGCTGGGCATGGATGTGCTGGTCGAGGTGCATAACGCGCCCGAGATGGAACGGGCGCTGAAGCTGAAATCCCGCCTGATCGGCGTCAACAACCGCAATCTCAAGACGCTGGAGGTCGATATCGCGACCACCGAGGCGCTGGCCCCCATGGTCCCGGCGAACCGCATGCTGGTCTGCGAGAGCGGCCTCTATACGCCGCAAGACCTCGCCCGCATGGCCAAGGCCGGCGCGCGCTGCTTCCTGATCGGCGAATCGTTGATGCGCCAGGACGACGTTGCGGCGGCCACGGCGGCGCTGCTGGCCGATCCCGTGCCCGCCTGAACAACTAAGGACCCTGCAAATTGTCTGAATTCACCCATTTCGACGCCGAGGGCAAGGCCCTGATGGTCGATGTTTCCGACAAGGACATCACCGAGCGCACGGCCACGGCCACCGGCAGCGTCATCATGGAGCCGGAAACGGTGGCCAAAATCATGGAGGGCGGCTTCAAGAAGGGCGACGTGCTGTCGGTGGCGCGGCTGGCCGGCATCATGGGCGCCAAGCGCACGCCCGACCTGATCCCGCTCTGTCATCCCCTGGCGCTGACCTCGGTCAAGGTAGACCTTACGGTGGACGAGGCCCGCAACGCCGTCGATATCACCGCCACCTGCAAGCTGAAAGGCCGCACCGGCGTTGAGATGGAGGCGCTGACCGCCGTTTCGGTTGCGGCGCTGACGGTCTATGACATGTGCAAGGCGGTGGACCGCGGCATGCGCATCACCGAGGTCCGCCTGATGCATAAGGCCGGCGGAAAATCCGGCGAATACAGGGCCGATTGATGCTGTCCGTCGAACAAGCCCTTGAACGCATCCTTGGCGCCATGGCGCCACTGCCGGCCGAACAGATCAGCGTCGCCGATGGGCTGGGCCGGGTCCTTTCCCAGGATATCGTCGCCCGGCGCACCCAGCCGCCGGCCGCGATGTCGGCCATGGACGGCTATGCGGTGCGGGCCGAGGATGTAGCCGAGATCCCGGTCACGCTGAAGATCGTCGGCCAGGCCCCCGCGGGCGGCGCCTGGCAGGGTACGCTCGGCAAGGGTGAATCGGTGCGTATATTCACCGGTGGCCCGGTGCCCGACGGGGCCGACACGGTGATCATGCAGGAAAACACAGAGGCCGGCGACGGCACGGTAACGGTACTGGAAAGCGCGCCCGAGGGCCGTTTTGTGCGCCCGGCGGGCCTTGATTTCAGCGAGGGCGACGTGCTGTTGCGCGCCGGGCGCCTGCTGACGGCGCGCGACGTCGCCCTGGCGGCGGCGATGAATACGCCCTGGATCATGGTCCACCGCCGCCCGCGCGTCGCCATCCTGGTGACCGGCGACGAGATCGTCATGCCGGGCGATCCCATCGGCCCGGACCAGATCGTCAGTTCCAACAGCCTCGGCATGTCGGCCATGGTCACGGTTTTCGGCGGCGAGCCCTATGTGCTGGGCATTGCGCCGGACGACCGCGAGGCGCTGGCCGCGATGGCGGCGGGGGCCAAGGGCGCGGATCTGCTGTTGACCAGCGGCGGCGCGTCGGTTGGCGACCATGATTTGGTGCAAAGCGTGCTGGGGGAGATCGGCTTCGAGCTGGGCTTCTGGAAAATCGCCATGCGGCCCGGAAAGCCGCTGATCTTTGGCCATGTCGGCGATACGCCGGTGCTCGGCCTGCCGGGCAACCCGGTATCGGCCCTGGTCTGCGCCATGCTCTTTCTGCGCCCGGCGCTGGCCAGGATGCAGGGGATGGACGCAAGCGAGGGCGAGCGCGGCTTGACGGCCCGCCTGTCGGAGCCTCTGGCCGGGAACGACGAACGCCAGGATTACCTGCGCGGCGCGCTGGCCAACGATGAGAACGGCGAACTTTTGGTAACCCCCTTTACCCGGCAGGACAGTTCGATGCTGAACATGCTGGCCCAGGCCGACTGCCTCGTCATAAGGCCGCCCGGCGCCCCTGCGCTTGCGGCCGGCGATCGTGTTCCCGTCATCCCCCTGCCCGGTGGGTTGGCCCGGGCCTGACGGAAAATAAGGTATCGAGCTGTTTTTTTCCCCTTGACCGCGAAATAGAACCAAACTAGAACATGTAGGTATGTTTTGGTTTTGTTCTATATGTGGTGTTCCGGTTTCTCGAAGCCACTGAATGAAGCCTCGACCAGATGAAGCATCAAGCTTCACATCGTAAGGCAACCGGTTCCGCCAAAGGGGGAACCATCGATCAGCGTAATGCCGCCACATCAATGGGGCCGCATGATCCGGGGGACGACACGAAAATGTTGACACGCAAGCAGTACGAACTTCTCAACTTTATTAATACGCGACTCGATGAATCGGGCGTATCTCCGTCATTCGACGAAATGAAGGATGCTCTCAATCTGAAGTCGAAATCAGGCATCCACCGCCTGATAACAGGGTTGGAGGAACGCGGATTCATCCGCCGCCTGCCGCACAGGGCGCGCGCGCTGGAAGTCGTAAAACTGCCGGACAACATGGGCGGCGGCGCCAAGGGCAATGTGGTGCGCCCCGATTTCAAACCCGCGCCATCGGCGGTCGCGGGCGACATTATGTCCCTGCCCGTTCTGGGCAAGATCGCGGCCGGCACGCCGATCGAGGCGCTGAACGAACCTTCCGGCAATGTCGATATCCCCGCCTCGATGATCGGCGGCGGCGAGCATTACGCGCTCATGGTGGAAGGCGATTCGATGATCGAGGCCGGCATCTTCGACGGCGATACGGTACTGATCCAGCGCTGCGACACGGCGGAGAACGGAGCGATCGTCGTCGCCATGGTGGACGACGCCGAGGTCACCCTGAAGAGCATCCGCCGCAAGGGCAACTCGATCGCGCTGGAAGCCGCCAACCCCGCCTA